>NZ_JBTYHB010000006.1:0-330324 GCF_054871485.1 Streptomyces sp. UC4497
GCACGGGGGGGGCCCCCCCCACCCCCCCCCCCCCCCGGGGGGGGCCCCCCCCCCCCCCCCGCGCCCCCCCCCCACCGCCGAGGGCTGCTCCGTGGCTACTTCTTGCCCTTGGAGCCGCCGCCGTCGTCACTCGAAAGGACCGAGATGAAGGCCTCCTGCGGCACCTCGACGGAGCCGACCATCTTCATCCGCTTCTTGCCCTCCTTCTGCTTCTCCAGCAGCTTGCGCTTACGCGAGATGTCACCGCCGTAGCACTTGGCGAGGACGTCCTTGCGGATGGCGCGGATGGTCTCGCGGGAGATGACCCGGGATCCGATCGCCGCCTGGACCGGGATCTCGAAGGCCTGCCGCGGAATGAGCTCCCGCAGCTTGGCGACCAGGCGCACCCCGTACGCGTACGCGGCGTCCTTGTGCGTGACGGCGGAGAACGCGTCGACGCGGTCGCCGTTCAGCAGGATGTCGACCTTCACCAGGTCGGAGGCCTGCTCGCCGGTGGGCTCGTAGTCCAGGGACGCGTAACCGCGGGTCTTGGACTTCAGCTGGTCGAAGAAGTCGAAGACGATCTCGGCGAGGGGGAGGGTGTAGCGGATCTCCACCCGGTCCTCGGAGAGGTAGTCCATGCCGAGGAGGGTGCCGCGGCGGGTCTGGCAGAGCTCCATGATCGCGCCGATGAACTCGCTGGGCGCGAGGAGCGTGGCGCGCACGACGGGCTCGTAGACCTTGTCGATCTTGCCCTCGGGGAACTCGCTCGGGTTGGTGACCGTGTGCTCGGTGCCGTCCTCCATGTCCACGCGGTAGACCACGTTGGGGGCGGTGGCGATGAGGTCGAGCCCGAACTCGCGCTCGAGCCGCTCACGGATCACGTCGAGGTGCAGCAGCCCCAGGAAGCCGACGCGGAAGCCGAAGCCGAGCGCGGCCGAGGTCTCCGGCTCGTATACCAGCGCGGCATCGTTGAGCTGCAGCTTGTCGAGGGCCTCGCGCAGGTCCGGGTACTCCGAGCCGTCCAGCGGATACAGGCCCGAGAACACCATCGGCTTCGGGTCCTTGTAACCGCCGAGGGGCTCGGTCGCGCCCTTGTTCAGCGAGGTGATCGTGTCACCGACCTTGGACTGACGGACGTCCTTCACGCCGGTGATGATGTAGCCCACCTCGCCGACGCCGATGCCGTCGGCCGGGGTCATCTCGGGGGACGACACGCCGATCTCGAGCAGCTCGTGCGTGGCCCCGGTCGACATCATCCGGATCCGCTCACGCTTGTTGAGCTGGCCGTCGACGACTCGTACGTACGTCACGACGCCCCGGTACGAGTCGTACACCGAGTCGAAGATCATCGCGCGGGCGGGCGCGTCCGCGACACCGACCGGCGGCGGGACCTCGGCGACGACCTTGTCGAGCAGCGCCTCGACGCCCATGCCGGTCTTCGCGGAGACCTTCAGCACGTCCTCGGGGTCGCAGCCGATGAGGTTGGCGAGCTCCTCCGAGAACTTCTCCGGCTGGGCGGCCGGGAGGTCGATCTTGTTGAGCACCGGGACGATCTTGAGGTCGTTCTCCATCGCCAGGTAGAGGTTGGCGAGGGTCTGCGCCTCGATCCCCTGCGCCGCGTCGACCAGGAGGATCGTGCCCTCACAGGCCGCCAGCGAGCGCGAGACCTCGTACGTGAAGTCCACGTGGCCCGGCGTGTCGATCATGTTGAGGACGTGGGTACTGCCCTTGTCGGGCCCCTCGGTCGGGGCCCAGGGCAGCCGCACCGCCTGGGACTTGATCGTGATGCCGCGCTCTCGCTCGATGTCCATCCGGTCGAGATACTGAGCACGCATCTGCCGCTGCTCGACCACTCCGGTCAGCTGGAGCATCCGGTCGGCGAGCGTCGACTTGCCGTGGTCGATGTGCGCGATGATGCAGAAGTTGCGAATCAGAGCCGGGTCGGTGCGGCTCGGCTCGGGCACATTTTTAGGGATCGCGGGCACGCAGGGTCCTGTCTCTTGAGGCCTTCTGCCTCAGGTCGGCCTCGGTTGGGATCAATACGTAGCCTCCATGGTCCCATGCGCGGGGGGCTGCGCTCGGTTTGGGCCGCCTGGATGACGGCTGATACCGTGGGCAGCTGTGTCTCTTGCCCTCTAAGCCCGAGGCACGCACTCAGTGACAATCACCGGTACGGGACCCTCACCGGATCCGTGCCTGAACCTGCAAAGGCTCATTTCGTGGCGAACATCAAGTCCCAGATCAAGCGGATCAAGACCAACGAGAAGGCTCGGCTGCGCAACAAGGCCGTGAAGTCCTCCCTCAAGACCTCGATCCGCAAGGCCCGTGAGGCCGCTGCCTCCGGTGACGTCCAGAAGGCCGTCGAGGCGCAGCGCGCTGCCGCGCGTCAGCTCGACAAGGCCGTCTCCAAGGGCGTCATCCACAAGAACCAGGCCGCCAACAAGAAGTCGGCGCTTGCTTCGAAGGTCGCGTCCATCCAGGCCTGAACCTGAACTGATCTGCCGTCGGTAGGACCCGGGCGGGCCCTCTCTCTCCGCCCCCGACCGACACCCAAGAGCCCGCACGCGATCTGCGTTCGCCACGCGGGTGCGGGCTCGCACAACGCTTGACCCGATGCCCCGCCCTTCCCCAGGGCGGGGCATCGGTGCGTTCTGCTGCGCATCTACAGCCCGTCCGGCGCTTAACTCCAGCCCGTCCGGCGTTTGAGGACACGGCCGAAGGCCGAGGGGGTCTGGGGCGCAGCCCCAGGGACGGGACGGGAAGGGGCGGCGGGGGCGACTTCCCCCGGCGACGCGCTGACGCGCTACCCGCGCCCGCCGCGCGCCCGGGCAGCCCGCGCCACGGTCACGACGGCCTTCTCCAACGCATACTCGGGATCGTCCCCGGCCCCCTTGACCCCCGCATCCGCCTCGGCCACCGCCCGCAACGCAACAGCGACCCCGTCCGGCGTCCACCCCCGCATCTGCTGCCGCACCCGATCGATCTTCCACGGCGGCATCCCCAACTCCCGCGCAAGATCCGCCGGCCGCCCCCCACGCGCGGACGACAGCTTCCCGATCGCCCGCACCCCCTGGGCCAACGCCGACGTGATCATCACCGGCGCCACCCCGGTAGAGAGCGACCACCGCAGCGCCTCCAGCGCCTCGGCCACCCGCCCCTCCACGGCCCGGTCGGCGACGGTGAAGCTGGACGCCTCGGCGCGCCCCGTGTAGTACCGCCCGACGACGGCCTCGTCGATGGTCCCCTCGACGTCGGCGGCGAGCTGCGACACCGCGGACGCCAGCTCCCGCAGATCACTCCCGATGGAGTCGACGAGCGCCTGGGAGGCCTCGGAGGTGGCGGACCGCCCGAGCGCCCGGAACTCGCTGCGCACGAAGGCCAGCCGATCCGAGGCCTTCGTCATCTTGGGGCAGGCGACCTCCCTGGCCCCGGCCTTGCGCGCCGCGTCCAGCAGGCCCTTCCCCTTGGCACCACCGGCGTGCAGCAGCACCAGCGTGATCTCCTCGGCGGGCGAGCCGATGTACGCCTTGACGTCCTTGACCGTGTCCGCGGACAGGTCCTGCGCATTGCGTACGACGACGACCTTGCGCTCGGCGAACAGCGAGGGACTGGTCAGCTCGGCCAGCGTCCCCGGCTGCAGCTGATCGGAGGTGAGATCCCGGACGTCGGTGTCCGCGTCCACGGCGCGCGCGGCCGCCACGATCTGCTGCACCGCGCGGTCGAGCAGCAGATCCTCCTGCCCCACCGCGACGGTGAGAGGAGCGAGCGGTTCGTCGTTTGCAGTCTTCCTGGCCATCGCGCCAAGCATCCCACGCGCCACTGACAACCCCGCCCCCACGGAACGGAGCCGGGGCCGGGGGCCGGGGGGGCGGGGGCGGGGGCGGGCGCCACTGGCCCGGGCACGGGGCCGACGGGCCCAGCCCTACGGTTCCTCGCGCCAGCCCTCCCACTCGGCCGCGAACTCGTCGAGCTCCGCGGCGGCCAGCCGCCCGGACGCGTCCTCGACGACCAGCAGCCACTGCGCGTCCTCGGCGTCGTCCTCACCGGCCAGCGCGTCCCGTACGAGCTGGGGTTCCTCGGCCACTCCGAAGCGCTCACGGAGCGCCTCCGCGGCCTCCTCTGCGGCGTCCCGGTCGGGCAGCACCAGTACGTGTCTCACATCGCTCACGCCACCATTTTCCGGCACGCCGGCGGCGCCGCCGCACGGGGCCGGCGGGTCGGCGGGTCGGCGGGTCGGCGGGTCGGCGGGTCAGCTCTTGGGCACGACCTGTATGTCGAGGTCGATGCGGACGCTGGAGCCGACGACGGCGATGCCCCTCGCCAGCATGGTCTGCCAGCTCACGGTGAAGTCGTCGCGGTGCAGCTCCGTGGACGCGCGGCAGGCGGCCCGGGTCTCGCCCTCCATGCCGGTGCCCACGCCCAGGTACTCGGCATCCAGCGTGACCGTCCGGGTCACACCGTGCAGCGAGAGCGCCCCGGTGACCGCCCAGCGGCTGCCGCCCTTGTGCACGAAGCGATCGCTGTAGAACTCCAGCGTCGGGAAGCGCTCGACGTCGAGGAAGTCCGCGGACCTGAGGTGGTCGTCGCGCATCTTGACGTTCGTGTCGATGGACGAGGCGTCGATGACGACGTGCATCGCGGAGTCCTCGACCCGCTCGCCCACCCGCAGCACACCGGCGAACGTGTTGAACCGGCCGTAGACCCGCGCCATCCCGATGTGCCGCGCCGTGAACCCGATCGAGGAGTGCGTCGGTTCGACCTCCCAGTCCCCCGGCGTCGGCAGCGGCGGCGGCGCGGACACCTGGAGCGTGACGTCACCGAGCGCCGCCTGCCCGCCCTCGGCCACGGTGGCCCCGCCGCGGAACGGCGCGTACCCCTCGGCCGACACCGCGAGCCGGTAGTCCCCCGCGGGCACGGTCGCCACGAACGAGCCGAACGGGTCGACGCCCCCGCTCACCACCTTGCGCCCCATCGCGTCGTTCACCTGGAACTCGGCGCCGCGCACCGGCTCGCTCACGGCATCGATGATCCGGCCGCTGAGCACCCCCGCGCCCGGCGGCATCGCCCTCCCCCCGAGGGCACTCGACTCTACTGACCGGTTAGTACGGTTTCTCCATCGGAGGCCGAACATGTCCTACCCACCCCAGAACGCCTGGACAACTACCTGATCTGCTGCATTCGACAAGCATTCGATCATCGTGTGCGGTTTCGAGGCAACATGCGCCCACATGACAAGAACACCGCCCTGAGCAGCATCGGAGCAGAGCCTCAGCAGCACCGACCGTGCTACGGGAACACCCGGAGCTCCCCGCCACCCCCTCCCACGACCGCGACCGCCCCGTCCCGGTCCGTCCTGAGCACGGCCGCACCGCGCGCCCGCAGCGCCGCCAGCGTGCTGGGGGCCGGGTGGCCGTACGGGTTGTCCCGGCCCACCGAGAGCAGTGCGACGCGGGGCGCGGCCCTGCGCAACAGCTCCGGATCCTGGTACGCCGAGCCGTGGTGGGCGACCTTGAGCACGTCGACCTGGGGCAGCCGGGCCCCGGCGGGCGTTCTCAACAGGGCGCGCTGCGCCGGTGGTTCGAGGTCGCCGAGGAGCAGCAGGGTCAGCCCCGCGACGCGGACGAGCAGGGTCACGCTCGCGTCGTTCGGCCCGTCCGGAGTCGGGGCCGGGTCCGGCGGGGGCCACAACACCTGCCAGTCGAGCGGGCCCGCCCTGCGCCGCTCCCCCGCCACGGCGCGCACCACCGGGACCCCGCGCCGGGCGGCCTCCCTCCGCACGAAGGCCACTTGGTCCGGCGGCTCCTCGAACCCGCTCGTCTCGATCTGCCCGACGGCCCTCCCCCGCAACACCCCCGCGAGCCCGGCCACATGGTCCGCGTGGAAGTGCGTGAGCACCACCGCCGGGACCCGGGTGACGCCCAGCGAGCGCAGGCACCGGTCGACGAGCAGCGGGTCGGGGCCGGCGTCCACCACCACCCCGGTCCCCGCCCCCGCCGCGAGCACCAGGGCGTCGCCCTGCCCCACGTCGCACATGGCCAGCCTCCATCCGGCCGGCGGCCAGCCCGTGACGCCCCGCACGAGCGGCGCGGGCCGTGTGACCACCAGGACGAGCAACAGCGCGCAGACCCCGCAGATCCACGGCGACGCGAGTGCTCTGCGCCCCACGAGCACGAGAACCGCCGTGCCGAGCGCGAGCAGCGCCCCGCCGCGCCAGCCACCCGGCCAGTCCATCCCGCTGCCGGGCAGGGCGGCCCCGGTCCTGGCTAGGTCCGCGATCCACCCCGTGGGCCAACCAGCGCACCAGGCAAGGGACTTCGCCACCGGCATCGCGAGCGGCGCCGTCGCCAGTGCCGCGAACCCGAGCACGGTCGCGGGCGCGACCGCGAACTCCGCGAGCAGATTGCACGGCACCGCCACCAGGCTCACCCGCGCCGCCAGCACCGCGACGACCGGAGCGCACACCGCCTGCGCGGCAGCGGCGGCCGCCAGGCCCTCGGCGAGCCGTGCCGGCACCCCGCGCCGGCGCAGCGCCGCGCTCCACCGCGGGGCCAGCGTCAAGAGCGCGCCCGTGGCGAGCACCGACAGCAGGAACCCGTAACTCCGCGCCAGCCACGGGTCGTAGAGGACGAGCAGCAGCACCGCCGTGGCCAGGGCGGGGAGCAGGGATCTGCGGCGCCCGGTGGCCACGGCGAGCAGCGCGATCAGCCCGCAGGACGCGGCCCGCAGCACGCTCGGCTCGGGCCGGCACACCACGACGAAGCCGAGCGTGAGGGCCCCGCCGAGCACCGCGGTCGTCCGTAACGGCAGACCGATCCGGGGTGCGAGTCCGCGCCGCTCGACCCGTTGCGCCATGCCCGGCGGACCGATCAACAGGGCAAGCAGAATCGTGAAGTTGGCCCCGCTGACCGCCATGAGGTGCAGCAGATCCGTCTCCGCGAAGGCGGCGTACAGCTCCGGTGTCACACGCGCCGTGTCGCCGACGACGAGCCCGGGCAGCAGTGCGCGCGCATCCGCGTCGAGCCCGCCGGTGGCCTCGCGCAGCCCCGCCCGCAACTCCCCGGCCACCCGCTGCGGCCGGCTCGGAGCCCCCACGACCCGAGCCCGCTCCCCACTCCCGACCCGCAGCACCGCCGCGACCCGATCGCCTTCGACCATCGGCGGCGCGAGACTTCCCCGCACCCGCACCCGAGTGCTGGGCAGCACCGCCAGCCAGGAACTGCCGTTTACTTGCGACGACTTGCCGGGCGGGCGCGGAGACGCAGCCCCTCTGCCGCCGCCTCGCCTCTCGTCTCCCTCTCCGCCTCCGCTGTCCCCCTTGCCTCCACCACCCACCACGACCAGCACAGGCGCCCTCGTCCGCACCGTGCCCCCGTCCGGGCCCGTCACCCGCACCACATCCGCCTCCACCAGCACCGACGTCGGCGTCGCATGGTCCCCGCGGATTCTCGGCCGGGTGAGCCTGGGATCGGAGGTCACCTCCAACTCGACGTCCACGCGGGCGAATTCGGCCCCGAGCTCGGGCACGGGCCCGCGCCGCAGGTCGGCCCCGTGCAGCCCGGCGGAGGCCGCCGCCGCGGCGATGCACAGGAGCAGCGCCGCCGCCGACGGGCCACGCCAGCGCCGCGCCGCACGCCCGACCCCACCACGCCCCGCGACCAACAGCCCCGCCCCACCGACCGCACACGCCACCGCCACGAGCCCCGCCCACCACGGCGAACCGGTCACCATCAGCGCCGCCGTGCCCCACGCCGCGAGCGCGGGCGGCACCAATCGCAGGTCCAGCGGCCCCTCTTGGCGAGGATGCGCGTCACCGAGCCGCCCGACCGTGGGCCCCGACTCCCGGCCACCCCTCACGATCGGGCGATTCACGACCCGGCGATTCGCGACTGGCCGATTCACGACCCGGCGACTCACGGTTTGGCGACTCACGGCCGTACGGCATTCTGCAGGTCCTCGAAGCGCCGATCACCGATGCCATTGACCTCCCGCAGCTCGTCGACGGAGCGGAAACCGCCGTGCTCCGTGCGGTAGTCGACGATGTGCTGCGCAAGTACGGGGCCGACGCCCGGCAAGGTGTCGAGCTGTTCCAGGGTGGCCGTGTTGAGCCCGATCGGACCCGCCGGGGCCGACGCCCCCGCCGGCCCGCCCGACGGCGCGGCGGCCGCTGCCGCCGCCGGCGCGCCCACCACGACCTGCTCACCGTCCACGAGGAGCCGCGCCCTGTTGAGCCCCTCGGTGTCCGTACCGGGGCGCAGCCCACCGGCCGCCCGCAAGGCGTCCGCGACCCGGGCCCCGGCGGGCAGCCGATGGATCCCGGGCCTCCGCACCTTTCCGCTGACGTCCACGACGACCCCCGCGGCACCGCTCTCCACGAGCCCCGACCCCGCCCCCGGTCCCGACCCCTGCCCCACCGCCGTCGGCGATGCCCCGCCACCCGAGGGCCCCACGGCTCGCGGCGCCGCCGCCCGCACCGTCTCGGGCGCCCGCACCGGCTGCGTACGCCCCGCCCAGAAGTGCTGCACCGCGAAGAGCCCCACCACGCCGACGAGAACGGCCAACGCCAGGGCCCCACGCCGCTCGACCCCGCACCGCGTCTGCACCCACAACGGCAGGCGGTCCCGCACGGCGAGCGCGGCACGCTCCCGCCAGGAGGGCGCCGGCGCCGAAGGAGGCTCGACCGACGACTCGGGCTCACGCGCCCACGACGGACCAGCGGCAGCCTCCGGCACAGGCACCCGCGCCGGCCGCGCCGACGGCGCCCCCGGCCCCGGTGGCGCGAACAGCGCCTCCGCCCGCAGCCGGGTCCGCTCCGCCTCGACCCGCCTGCGCCGCGCGCGCCGCCGCACCAGATGCCGCTGCCTCGCGCGACTGTCCGACGCGGGTCCGCGCCCCGGCCCGCTGGAGATGTGTGTCGTTCGTGTCCGTGATCGAAGTGCCATGTCACGAGACGTTAGGCACCGCGCCACCAACAAGTGGATCTTGCCCAATTCCCGGGGATTACCCAGCAGTTGTGGACAACTCCGTCACCCACACGGCCGACGAAGCAGGCAACCAGGCCCCGCCGCCCTACGTCCGCGGCGAGACCACGGCCCCCAGCAATCCCGGCCCCGTGTGCGCCCCGATCACCGCCCCCACCTCGCTGACATGCAGCTCGGCCAGGCCCGGCACGTGCTCACGCAGCCATTCCGCGAGCGCCTCCGCCCGCTCCGGCGCGGCCAGATGGTGCACGGCCACGTCCACCTGCGCGCTGCCCGCCCGCTCGGCCACGATCTCCTGGAGCCGCGCGATCGCCTTCGACGACGTGCGAACCTTTTCCAGGAGTTCGATGCGGCCGCCGTCGAGCTGGAGCAGCGGCTTGACCGCGAGCGCGGACCCGAACAGCGCCTGCGCGGCGCCGATCCGGCCGCCCCTGCGCAGATAGTCCAGCGTGTCGACGTAGAAGTACGCGGAGGTGCCCGAGGCCCGCTTCTCCGCCGCGTTCACCGCCTCGTCGACGGTGCCTCCCGCGTCGGCCGTCTCCGCCGCCGCGAGCGCGCAGAAGCCGAGGGCCATGGCCACCATTCCGGTGTCCACGACGCGCACCGGGACCGGGGCCTCGCGCGCGGCCAGCACCGCGGCGTCGTACGTCCCGGAGATCTCGGCGGACAGGTGCAGCGAGACGATGGCGGTGGCGCCGGCCTCGGCCACCTTGCGGTAGGTCTCGGCGAACTGCTCCGGGCCGGGTCTCGACGTCGTCACCGACCGGCGCTTCTGCAGCGCCTCCGCGACCGAGCGGGCGGAGATCTCCGTACCCTCCTCGAGCGCCCGGTCACCCAGGACCACGGTCAACGGCACCGCCGTGATGCCGTGGCGCTCCATCGTCCGCTGCGGCAGGTAGGCCGTTGAATCGGTGACGATCGCGACATGGCGGGACATGCACCGGAGGTTACCTGCCGAGGTGCTCCGGCGGCAGCCCGGCCCCTGCCTCCCGGCCATCGGACGACGCGCGTGGGTGGACGATCAAGTCGTGCTCTCCGGACGGGGTTTCTTCTCCCACGGATACGCGGGGCGTACACCTGGCGGAGTGATCGCGGCCCGGTTCTGCTCCTGATCCCGCCCCTGCCTGCGGTCCGTCCCCGGTGCCTGCCACGCGGGCTCCGGCTCGGGTCCTGCCCCGGATCCCGCTCGGGAGCCCGGCTCGGTCGTCCAGTGCCGCAGCGCGCCCGCCTCCAGGTCGATCTGCGAACTCAGTGCGTCGAGGTCGTCGCTCGCGAAGCGGCCGGCCCGGTCGCGGGCCGCGTGCCGTAGCGCGTCGGCGGACCGCGTGATCTGCTCCGTACGCGTCCTGAGCTCCGGCAGCACGCGCGCCACCTGCCCCTTGTCGGGCTCGCTTTCCAGGCGCTTCAGCTCGGCGTCCACCTCGTGCCCGTGCGCACTCAGGCGCTCGAAGAGGCCGAGGGACTCCTTGAGCGAGGCGTCCTCGGCCACGCGCGCGTGCAGCGCGTCCTGCGTGGCCCGCATGGAGGTGCGCAGATGCAGCCGCAGCTGCGCCAACTCGGCCGCCGTGCCGGGCTGCACATAGCTCTTGGCGCGCAGCGTGGTGTCCTCCACCGCCCGCCGCGCCTGCTCGACCTTGCGGTCCACCCCGCGCTTGGCCGCGCCGACCGCCTTCACCGTCACGTACCCGCCGAACGCCAAAAACGCGACGAAGATCAGCGCAATGATCAATAGCACGGCTTCCATAGCGCGCTCTCCTCAAGGTCGCCCCGCCCAACCGGTCTCTCCACCGTAAACGGAGCGGGCAGGCCGAGGGTTCCAGCGGAACCCCCAACCTGCCCGTAGGGAACAACCCTGAGCCCGTGTCCCGAAGCTACGCGGGCACGATGTTCACCAGCTTCGGCGCCCGCACGATGACCTTGCGGATGCCGGCGCCGTCCAGCGCGGCGACGACCTTCTCGTCGGCCAGGGCGATCTTCTCCAGCTCCTCGTCGGAGATCGACGGGGGGACCTCCAGGCGGGCCTTGACCTTGCCCTTGATCTGGACGACGCAGGTCACGGCCTCGTCGACCACGTACTGGGGGTCGGCGACCGGGAAGTCCTGGTGGACCACGGAGTCGCTGTGGCCCAGCTTGCGCCACAGCTCCTCGGCGACGTGCGGGGCCAGGGACGCGACCAGCAGCACCAGGCGCTCGGCGACGGAGCGCGGCAGCGAGCCGCCCGCGTACGACTTGACCAGGTGGTTGTTCAGCTCGGTGACCTTGGCAATCGCCGTGTTGAACCGCATGCCCTCCAGGTCGCCGCGCACGCCGTCGATCGCCTTGTGCAGGGCTCGCAGCGTGGCCGGGTCGATGTCCGCCTCGGGCACGTCGACGACGGTGACCTCGCCGGTCGTCTCGTCGACGATATTGCGCCACAGGCGCTGCAGCAGCCGGAACTGGCCGACCACCGCGCGCGTGTCCCACGGCCGGGAGACGTCCAGCGGGCCCATCGCCATCTCGTACAGGCGCAGCGTGTCCGCGCCGTACTCGGCGCAGATCTCGTCCGGCGTGACGGCGTTCTTCAGGGACTTGCCCATCTTGCCCAGCAGGCGGGTGACCTTCTCGCCCTGGTAGTAGTACGCGCCGTCGCGCTCCTCCACCTCGGCGGCCGGTACGGCGATCCCGCGTGCGTCCCGGTAGACGTACGCCTGGATCATGCCCTGGTTGTACAGCTTGTGGAACGGCTCGGCCGACGAGATGTGGCCCAGGTCGAACAGCACCTTCGACCAGAAGCGCGCGTACAGCAGGTGCAGCACGGCGTGCTCGGCGCCGCCCACGTACAGGTCGACACCGCCGGTGGGCATGCCCTCGCGGGGTCCCATCCAGTACTGCTCGATCTCCGGGTCGACCAGCTTCTCGCTGTTGTTCGGGTCCAGGTAGCGCAGCTCGTACCAGCACGAACCCGCCCAGTTGGGCATCGTGTTGGTCTCGCGGCGGAACTTGCGCGGCCCCTTGCCGTCGCCCAGGTCCAGGGTGACGTTGACCCAGTCCTCGTTGCGCGACAGCGGCGTCTCGGGCTGCGTGTCGGCGTCGTCCGGGTCGAAGGTGCGCGGGCTGTAGTCCTCGACCTCGGGCAGTTCCAGCGGCAGCATCGACTCGGGCAGCGCGTGGGCGATGCCGTCCTCGTCGTAGGCGATCGGGAAGGGCTCGCCCCAGTAGCGCTGACGGCTGAACAGCCAGTCGCGCAGCCGGAAGTTGACCGTGCCCGCGCCGATGCCCTTGCGCTCCAGCCACTCGGTCATGCGGGCCTTGGCGTCGGCGACACCCAGGCCGTCCAGGTTCACCTCGTCGCTCGCGGAGTTCACCAGCTTCGCGTCGCCCGCGACGAACGCGTCGTCCCAGGTCGAGGGGTCGGTGCCGCGGTCGTCGCTCGGCTCGACCACGCAGCGCATGGGCAGCTCGAAGGCGCGCGCGAAGGCGAAGTCGCGGCTGTCGTGCGCCGGCACGGCCATGATCGCGCCGGTGCCGTAGCCCATCAGTACGTAGTCGGCGATGAAGACCGGGACCTGCTCGCCGCTGACCGGGTTGGTCGCGAACGCGCCCGTGAAGACGCCGGTCTTGTCCTTGGCCTCGGTCTGGCGCTCGACGTCGGACTTGGCGGCGGCCTGCTTGCGGTAGGCGGCGACGGCCTCGGCGGGGGTCGCGTGACCGCCCGTCCACACGTCGTGGGCGCCCTCCGGCCAGGCGGCCGGGGTGATCTTCTCGACCAGGTCGTGCTCGGGGGCCAGCACCATGTAGGTGGCGCCGAACAGGGTGTCCTGGCGGGTGGAGAAGACGGTGATCTTCTCCTCGCCGGAGCCATCGGCGTCCGGAACCGCGAAGTCGATCCGCGCGCCCTCGGAGCGGCCGATCCAGTTGCGCTGCTGCAGCTTGATCGCCTCGGGCCAGTCCAGGCCGTCCAGGTCGTCGATCAGGCGGTCCGCGTAGGCCGTGATGCGCATGTTCCACTGGCGCAGCTTCGACTTGAAGACGGGGAAGTTGCCGCGCTCGGAGCGGCCGTCGGCGGTGACCTCCTCGTTGGCCAGGACGGTGCCCAGGCCCGGCGCCCAGTTCACGGGCGCATCCGAGGCGTACGCCAGGCGGTACTCGCCCAGGATGTCGGCGCGCTCCGCCTCGTTCAGCTCGCTCCAGGAGCCGCCGCCGGGAACGGCGCGCTCACCGGTCTCGAACTGCTTGACCAGGTCGGCGATCGGACGGGCCTTCCGCAGGTCGTCGTCGTACCAGGAGTTGAAGATCTGCAGGAAGATCCACTGCGTCCACTTGTAGTACTCCGGGTCGATCGTGGCGAACGACCGGCGCTTGTCGTGGCCCAGGCCCAGCCGGCGCAGCTGCACCTTCATGTTGACCATGTTGGCCTCGGTCGACGTGCGCGGGTGGGTGCCCGTCTGCACGGCGTACTGCTCGGCGGGCAGGCCGAACGCGTCGAAGCCCAGGGTGTGCAGCACGTTGTGGCCCGTCATGCGCTGGAAGCGCGCGAAGACGTCCGTGGCGATGTAGCCCAGCGGGTGGCCGACGTGCAGGCCCGCACCGGAGGGGTACGGGAACATGTCCATGATGAACTTCTTGGGCCGCGACGCGACCTGCGGGTCGCCCGCCAGGTCACCGCTCGGGTTCGGCGCCTCGTACGTGCCCTCGGCGTCCCAGAAGTCCTGCCAGCGTGCCTCGATGTCGGCGGCCATGGCCGCCGTGTAGCGGTGCGGCGCGACCGCCGCCTCGGAAGCGGCGGCGGAATTCGTCTCGCTCATGATCCTCAAAGCTCCATCGATTGTCTCTGCCAGCGGCCAGTGCTCAGGAAGTCCCGTGCTTAGGAAATGAAAAAACCCCTCGCACAGGAGGGGACGCCGCGCCGATTCCGACCTCACGCCCTGGGGGCGGGTCGGGACTGATCAGCGCGGCTCGCTAAGCAGAAGGCGTACGGCACGCATGGCGTCAGGGTACCGCAGCCCTCGCTCGGCCCGCGACGGGCTTCCACGCGCCCCACCGCACCCCAGGGATTACTCGGCGTACCGCCCACTATCGGGACAACGCAAAGACCAAACATCTCGTAGATAACAGCGAGATAACTCAAACCTCGTACTGCCCGGTATGCCTCGATCTAGAGTGCGGGCCGTGGGACCACCGTGCCGAACCGTTCGGAGTCACCCCCATGAACCCTCGAACCCCTCACTCCCTGAACTCCCTTCGCACACCGAGGAGTTCACGTACTCCCGGTGCCAGCCGTCGCAGGAGAACAGGGCTGCTCATCGCGGGAGTCCTCCTCCTGTTACCCGTGCTCGTGTCCACGGGAAGCGACGCCGTGCGGGCGACGCTCGACTTCGGCGCGGGCGTGCTCTGCCTGGTCTCGCTGACCGCGTCCGTCGTCTGGGGCCTGGTCGCCTCCGACCGGGTCTTCCTCACCTCGCGGCAGCGGCTGCTCGCGCAGGCCGTGCACCGGATCACCGCGGTCTCCTCGCTTGTCTTCCTGCTGCTGCACATCAGCGTGAAGCTCGCGCTCTCGCACGTGACGCTGCTCGGTGCGCTGATCCCGTTCTCCGGGGGCTTCAACGGCAGCGCGGGCCTGGTCGGACTGGGCGTGACCGCCGGACTCCTCATGATCGCCACGGGCGTCACGGGCGCGCTGCGCAGCTCCATGGCCTCCCCCGCCCGGCTCGCCACCCGCTGGCGCGCGACCCACATGCTCGCCTACCCGGCCTGGTGCTTCGCCCTCATGCACGGCCTGTACGCGGGCCGCCCCGCGAAGGCGTACGTGACCGTCCTGTACTGCCTGGCCCTGGTCGCGGTCGCCGGCGCGATCGCGCTTCGGGCGTCACCGCAGGCGGTACGGCGCAAGGTGGCGGTGCGCATCCTCGAATTCCTGGACGCCGGACCGCGCGCGGGCGGCACCAGGCGGGCCGGGTCGCCCCTCCCACAGCCCCGCAGCGAGCCCGCACCGGCCGCCCCGGGGCCCCGCCCGGAGCCCGCACCGCAGCCCACCTTCGAACCCGCTCCCCCGCCACAGGCCGACATCGGCTTCGCGGCCGCCTACCGCGCGGTGTCCTCCCTCCCCCGCGAGGAGCTGCCCACACAGTCGGTCCCGTACGTGCAGCAGTACGCGGAACCCGTGCCCCCCATGCCGGCCGCCCCCACCGAGCGCTGGCCCGCCCCCTCCCCGCCACCACCGGCCCCAGCCCCGCCCTCCCAGTACGACCCGACGTACGACACCCCCTACGGAGGCGTGCCCGGCTACCCCGCCTCCTACGGGGACGGCGTGAACACCGGCGCCTACGAAGACGTCTATAAGGAAGCACCCGACTACACGGAAGCGCCCGATCCCACTGAACCGCTCCCCGGCCCCTACCAAGCACCCGCTTCCGGCGAGCCCTGGACCATGCCCTACGGAGGCACGCAGTGAACACCGCACTGCCCGACGTCCCGGAGGTCCGGGTCGTCGGACTTCCCCAGCTCACTTCGGGGTTCGACCTCGTGGAGCGGCTCGACCTCGACATGCACCTGAAGGTGCACGGCCCGCTGCAGCCCATGGCCGGAGAACCGCTCGCACAGCTGGCCCAGGCGATATCCCTGCGCGGTCGCGGCGGCGCGGGCTTCCCCTTCGCCAAGAAGCTCCGCGCGGTCGCGGAGTCGGCGATCCGGCGCGGAGTGCGCCCGGTGGTCGTCGTCAACGGCAGCGAGGACGAGCCCGCCTGCCGCAAGGACACCGTGCTGATCAACCGGGCCCCGCACCTGATCCTGGACGGCGCCCTGCTCGTCGCTGAGGCGATCGGCGCGCGCACGCTCGTCATCGGCGTGACCCGCGACAGCACCGAGGCGTCGATGCAGGCGGCCCTCGCCGAGCGCGGCCTGACGAACCGTCGGGGCGCACCGCTGCGCGCACGCGTGCAGCGCAATCCGGTGCGCATGGTCACCGGGGAGTCCTCGGCCCTGATCCGCTCGGCGGACGGCGGCCCGCCCATGCCGCCGGGCCGCAAGGTCCGCGCCTCCGACTCCGGCGTCGGCGGCGCCCCCACGCTCCTGTCGAACGCGGAGACCTTCGCCCAGCTCGCCATCGCGACCCGCACGGGGGCCGAGCGCTACTGCCGCACGGGCCTGCACGACGAGCCCGGCACGGTCCTGTTGACGCTCTCAGGGGCGGTCGCCCGCCCGATGGTCCTGGAAGTGCCGTCCGGCGTCCCGCTGCGCTACGTACTCCAGCTCGCGGGCGCTCCCCCGCTCCCCCAGGGCGTCCTCACGGGCGGCTATCACGGCAAGTGGCTGGACGGGGTCGGCGCGCAGGACGCCATCGTCTCCCGCGCCTCCCTGGAGGCCTCGGGCGGCGCCCTGGGCGCCGGGGCGATCCTGCCGATCGGGCCCGACACCTGCCCGCTCGGCGAGGCCCTGAAGGTGGCGCAGTGGCTGGCCTCGGAGAGCGCGGGCCAGTGCGGGCCCTGCTACCTGGGGCTGCCCGCCGCGGCGCGCGGCCTGGAGGACGTGCTGAACGGGGGCGGCCCGACCGCCCTGGAGGCGCTGCGCGAGGTCACGCACGCGGTGAAGCGGCGCGGGGCGTGCAAGCACCCGGACGGTTCGGCGGCGTTCATCGAGTCGACGATCTCGGCGTTCACGGACGACCTGGCCGCGCACGTCCTGGGCGCCGGCTGCGGCCGCCCGGTGCTCGGTGTGCTGCCGCTGCACGCGGAGGCACCGGCGGCCTCGACGCCCAGCGGCAAGCGGCTCGCCGTCGACTGGACGCTGTGCCGGGGCCACGGCCTGTGCGCGGACATCGTGCCGGAGCTGCTGCAACTGGGACCCGACGGCTTCCCGACGGTCGCGGAGGCGGCGGTCCCCGCCTACTCGGAGGCGAACGCGGTACGGGCCGTGCGCCGCTGCCCCGCGCTGGCGCTGCGGATCGAGGAGGACGCCTCCGCGGCCCCGCAGGACCGGAGGCCGGCACGCCCCGCACTCCCGCCCGGCCGCAGCCGCGCCCGGAGGTAGCCGACACAAACGAAAGGCGGGCCATCCGAATCGGATGGCCCGCCTTCACGTTCCTGTGGAGCTAAGGAGAATCGAACTCCTGACCTCCTGCATGCCATGCAGGCGCTCTACCAACTGAGCTATAGCCCCGTGCTTTGGTCCTCCGGGGCTTCCTTGTCGGTCTCCCCGGCGGCGTCGCCAACATTACACGGTCACCGGGGTGCATCACCAAATCGTTTCCCTTCCGCCCCCTTCTGTACGGAAAAGTCGCCGTTGACGGCTACTAGTGTTCCCTCATGTGACTGTGCTCGCCCTGCCCCGCACCCGCCACGCACCGGCTGCGCTCGGAGCCTGCCTGCTCTCGTTCGCGGCCTTCGTGATCGCCCAGCACGCGGCCGACGTCTCGATGATCGATCTGATGGTCTACCGGGCGGAGGGCTGGACGGTCCGCACAGGTGGCGACCTGTACGCGATGCGCGCGACCTACGCCGACCTGCCGACCACCTACCCGCCGTTCGCCGCGCTGCTGTTCCTGCCGCTGACGTTCCTGGACGTGGTGACCATGAAGGTCGCCGCGACCGCCCTGAACCTCGCCCTCCTCTTCGGTCTCGTGCATCTCTCCCTGCGTCTCGTGCGACGCCACGCGCGCGTGGAGCACGCGTTGTGGGTGGCGGCCGCCGCCGTGTGGTGCGAGCCGGTGTGGACGACGCTGCGCTACGGGCAGGTCAATCTGCTGCTCGCCGTGCTCGTCCTGTGGGACCTGACACGCCGTCCCGGGCACCGCTGGACGGGCGTGGGGATCGGCATCGCGGCGGCGATCAAGCTGACGCCCGCGCTGTTCGCCGTCTTCCTGTTGTGCACGGGGCTCGCACAGTTGGCGCGGGGCGGGGCCTGGCGGCCCTGGGTGCGCGGGGCCTGTGTGGCGGTGGGCTCGTTCGTCTGCGTGACCGTGCTGACGGCCGTCGTCCTGCCGCACGACTCCCGGCACTTCTGGACGCGGATGGTCTTCGAGTCGGACCGCCCCGGCCACGCCGAGGAGACCGGCAACCAGTCGCTGCGCGGCGTACTGGCCCGGCTGCTGCACACCGGAGATCCCGGGGCCTGGTGGGCGCTTGCCGCCGTCGTGACGGCCGTCGTCGGACTCGCGGTCGCGGTCGCGGCGGCGCTGCGCGGGCGCCGCGCCCAGGCGGTGGTGGCGTGCGCGACGACGGCACTCCTGGTCAGCCCGGTCTCGTGGTCCCACCACTGGGTCTGGTGCGTGCCGTTGGCGCTGCTCGTGTGGGAGTCGGGCCGCCAAAAGGCCGCGCTCGCCCTGGCCTTGACGTTCTGCACCTACGCGCTGTGGTGGGTGCCGCACACCGACGGGCGGCCCGAACTCCACCAGAACGTAGGGCAGTCGATGCTTTCGGCGCTCTACGTAGGAGTGGCCTGCGCCTTCGTGGCGTACTCCGCGGTCAGGCTCTGGCGAACGAATAGAAGCGCTTGAGCGTGCAGTGCTCGTCCAGGAGCCGGCCGTAGATCGGCTCGCCCTCCAGCTCGCGGTACGTCTCGATCGGGTCGCCTTTTATGATCAGCGCCCGCGCGCATTCCTCGCACCAGTACTGGTAGTCGGGGTTCAGCGGCTCCATGTCACGGACGATGGGCGTACCGCTGCCGCACCAGTCGCACTTCCTCCTGTGTGCACCCATGTGTTCCGCTCAGCTCCAGCTGTGGCCGCAGGCCGTGCACACGTACGAGATCCCGCCGTTGTCGCCGAGCATCTGCGCGACGTGGGAGGAGCCGCAGGACGGACAGTTGAGGGACGGGACGTCTTCGGAACCGGCCGGGGGCTCGGCGGATATCGCTGCCATGCCGAGGAAGCGATCGGCTTCCTCGTTGATGCTCAAGGGCATCGCGCACTCCCTCCCCAGCGGGCCGCCTTCGTCGGTCGGACACAGCCCCGTTCCGGCCGTCCGATTCTGCCACGGCGGAAGCGACCCGGTCAGCGACGCCCGCGTACCAGTCCGGACACGACGTCCGCTGAGGTATACGCCCCGGGCGCCCCGGGCAGTTCAACCCGGCCGAAAATCGGCAACGAAAAATCCCGCCCCTTACGGGACGGGATCTTTGATTCCTGTGGAGCTAAGGAGAATCGAACTCCTGACCTCCTGCATGCCATGCAGGCGCTCTACCAACTGAGCTATAGCCCCTCGCGTTCTTCCCCCTCCGGGCTTTCCCCCGGCGGGCCGAACAAGAAGAACTTTAGCCTGCGACCTGCCGGAAAGTGAAATCCGGCCCCGGGCGCCTAGTCGTCGTCGCCGAGGACGGGTTCCGGCAGGGTGCCCGCGTTGTGCTCCAGCAGACGCCAGCCGCGGGCGCCCTCGCCGAGGACGGACCAGCAGCAGTTCGACAGGCCGCCGAGCCCCTCCCAGTGGTGGGACTCCAGGCCGAGCAGCCGGCCGATGGTGGTGCGGATGGTGCCGCCGTGGCTGACCACGACCAGCAGGCCGTCGTCGGGCAGCTTGTCCGCGTGCCGAAGCACTACGGGGGCGGCCCGGTCGGCGACCTCGGTCTCCAGCTCGCCGCCACCGCGACGCACGGGCTCGCCGCGCTTCCACGCGGCGTACTGCTCGCCGTACCTGGCGATGATCTCCTCGTGCGTGAGGCCCTGCCACTCACCGGCGTACGTCTCGCGCAGGCCCTCGTCGTACGTGGCTTCGAGGCCGGTGAGCGCGGTGAGTTCGGCGGCCGTGGCCGCGGCCCGCCTGAGGTCGGAGGCGACGATCGCGTCCGGCCTCAGGGAGGCGAGCAGCCGGGCCGCGCGGCGGGCCTGGCCGACGCCGTCCTCGGTCAGCTCGATGTCCGTGGTGCCCTGGAAGCGGCGCTCCAGGTTCCAGGAGGTCTGGCCGTGCCGCCACAGGACGACGCGCCGCCCCCGAGGTGAGGCGCTGGTCACAGCACCTCACCACCGAGCTCACGCATCTCCTCGGCGGCGGCCTCGCGCTCCTTGGCGTGCTCCTCGCCCTTGCCGCGGGTGGCCTTGGCCTCCTCGGGCAGGTCGATCTCGGGGCAGTCCTTCCACAGGCGCTCGAGGGCGTAGAAGACGCGCTCCTCGCTGTGCTGGACGTGGACGACGATGTCGACGTAGTCGAGCAGGATCCAGCGGGCGTCACGGTCGCCCTCGCGGCGCACCGGCTTGGCGCCGAGCTCCTTGTTCAGCTTCTCCTCGATCTCGTCGACGATCGACTTGACCTGGCGGTCGTTGGGCGCCGACGCGAGCAGGAAGGCATCCGTGATGGACAGCACATCGCTGACGTCGTAGGCGATGATGTCGTGCGCGAGCTTGTCTGCGGCCGCCTGCGCGGCGACGTTGATGAGCTCGATGGAACGGTCAGTGGCGGTCACTACAAGGCTTTCCGTAGGCGGTCTGAATCCCCTGAAAGATCCCTCAGGGGGGTACCCCAAGGGTCTCACGGCCCGCCGACACGCCTCACGGCCTTACCGGCGGCCCCACGCGCGCGGGGCGCCGGGCCACCGGTGGGCGGTCACTGACCGGTGTAGTTCCGGCCCAGCACCACGGAGACGTCCGCGTTCCTCGCCGCCTTGCCCTTGGTCACGGCCGACGTCGGCAGGCCCAGGGTCTTGGCGACCTCCACGGCGTCCTTCTTGTGCGAGGCGTCCGCGTACGTCACCCGAGAGCTCGCGATCGCCGTTCCGGTTCCACCGGACACGAACGTGTAGCCGCCGTTGACCAGGGCGACGCGGGCCTTCTCGGTGCGGGCCTTGTCACCGGTGGCGTTCTCGATGCCGACGCGCAGCGAGTCACCGTTGGACGGGGACTTCACGGTGCCGCCCAGCACGTTCTCGACCACCGAGTCCGCGGTGGACCGGGAGATGGCGCCGCCGGGCTGCACCGGCAGCACCTCGCTCTTGTAGTCGCCCTCCTTGGCCCGGTCGGCGAGCTTGGCGAGGAAGGCGCCGAGGTCCTTCTCGGTCAGCGACGGGTCGAGGATCTGGGCGAGCGTCTGCACGGTCGTCGTCGCGGCCTGCGGGTCGGACGACAGCTTGCGCAGCACGCCCTGCATGACCTGACCGAACCGCTCGAGCTGCGCCGTCTGCGGCTCGCCCTTGGCCCGGTACGTCGCGTACGCCACGGCCGCCGGGCCGCTGAGGGTCTGGTCCGCGCCCTTGTGGACGAGCACGGTGCCCTTCTTGGCGGGGTCGGGCACGGTCGCGTTCGTGGTGACGTCGATGTTGCCGACGAGCTCGACGAGGTTGTTGAGGTACGGGGTGTCGAGCCGCCAGGTGCCCTGGATGTCGGTGCCGAGCAGGGTGTCGAGGCCGTCGCTTGTGCCGGAGGAGCCGTCCTCGTCGACGGACTTGGCGAGCGTGGTGCTCGTACCGTCCTCGTCGGACAGGGCGAGGGAGTTCGGCAGCAGGACGGAGGTGGCCCGCTTCGTGGTGGTGTTGTTCACGAGCAGCGCCGTGGACGTCTCCCCGCCCTTGGTGTTGTGCAGGTGGACGACGATGACGTCACGGTTCTGCGGACCGACCGCGGAGGCCGCACCCGCCTTCGCCGCATCCTTCGAAAGGAACGGCAGCTTGCCCTGGTACCAGAGGTAGCCGGCGCCGCCGACCAGGCACAGGGCGAGGACGACGACGAGGGCGATGCCCCGGCTGCGGCTGCGGCGCCGCGCCTCCTCGCGCCGCTCGGTGCGCGATTCGGTGAACTTCAGCCAGTCGATGACGTCTTCGGAGTCCTCGTCCGGCTCCTCAACGAACTCGAACTGCTCGGTGCGGTAGTCGCGATCGGGCTGCTGGGCCTGCTGCGGCGCGGGCGCCGGGGCCTGCTGCGGGATGTACGCGGTGGCCTGCTGAGTCTGCTGGGGCTGCTGCGGCTGTTGGAACTGCTGCGGCTGCTGAGGCTGCTGGTACTGCTGCGGTGCCCCGCCGTAGGTGTCGTACGACGGGGACTGCTGGGGCTGTTGGTGCTGCTGCCCGGTCGGCTGCTGCTGCCCGCCCGCGTACGGGTCGTAGCCGTACCCATACGCGGAGTTGTGCTCGTACGACGGCGCCTGCTGGACCGGCCGGTAGACCGGCTGGCCGAACTCGTCATAGCCGACCAGTTCGTAATTCTGCTGGTCGTAACCGTCGTATCGGTCGTTCACCGATGCCCCTCTCGGCGGTGCAGGGTTCAGTCGCCTCGGTACAGCTGGCGCTTGTCGATATAGCGCACCACACCGTCCGGCACCATGTACCAGATGGGGTCACCCTTGGCGACCCTGTCGCGGCAGTCCGTGGACGAGATGGCGAGGGCGGGAACCTCGACGAACGAGACGCCGCCCTCCGGCAGACCCGGGTCGGCGAGCGTGTGGCCCGGCCGGGTGACTCCGATGAAGTGTGCCAGGGAGAACAGTTCCTCGGTGTAACGCCAGGTGAGGATCTGACCGAGAGCGTCGGCACCCGTGATGAAGAAGAGGTCGGCATCGGGGTTGAGCTGACGCAGATCGCGCAGCGTGTCCGTCGTGTACGTCGGACCACCGCGGTCGATGTCGATGCGGCTCACCGAGAACTGCGGGTTCTCGGCGGTCGCGATGACCGTCATCAGATAGCGGTCCTCGGCCGGAGAGACCTTCTTGTCGCTCTTCTGCCAGGGCTGCCCGGTGGGTACGAACACCACCTCGTCGAGGTCGAACTGCGCGGCGACCTCACTTGCCGCCACCAGGTGTCCGTGGTGGATCGGGTCGAACGTTCCGCCCATGACGCCGAGGCGTCGCTTGGCCGGTGAGGCCCACTCGCGATCCGGGCCGCCGGCCGGGCTGTTGACCGGGCCGGTAGGCATGTCCTGCGCTCCCATGCGTGCAGAGCCTACTGGCCCGTTCCCAGTGCTTCCGTCCGGGTCAGCGGTCGCGGTTGAAGCGGGTGGTGATCCACAGCAGCAGGATCAGGATGATGAAGGCCGCACCGCCCGTCACGAGGGGGCTGAGGCTTTCGTGGTTGCCGCCGTTCTCGCCCTCGGCAGCGAGAGTGGCGAGCTGGGCAGCGGTGCTGTGGAGGCTCATCTTCAGCAGGACCTATCCGGTGTGGGATCGGGATAAAGACTTCTGACCCATCGTAAGCGGTGGGGTCAGTCGTCGCTCTTGTAGCCCCGCAACAAGAACCAGGCGAGGAGGGCCGCGCCCAGCACGCCCACAATCAGCACGGTGCGCAACAGGTTCCCCGCGCCCTGCTCGGACGCCGCACTGATGACGTGATCGATGTGCTCCATGACGGTTCGCTCCTTCGGTGTGCTGCCCCGTCACGGTATATCCGCCTAGTGTGGACTCCACCTTGGGGGCACACCGGATACGGCGGGACACGTCGCACACACGGAACATGGGGGAAGTCGGATGCCCGACGAACCGAACGAGCAGCACGAGAACGTACCCAGCAGGCAGCGCCGGCGCTTCCCGGGGATCTCCTCGCGGGCGTACGAGCACCCCGCGGACCGCTCGGCGCTCGTCGCGCTGCGCAAGCTCAGCGGGTTCGACACGGTCTTCAAGGCGCTGAGCGGACTGCTGCCCGAGCGCAGCCTGCGCCTGCTGTTCCTGTCGGACTCGGTGCGGGTGTCCGACGAGCAGTTCGCGCACCTCAACACGATGCTGCGGGACGCCTGTTACATCCTGGACCTGGAGAAGGTCCCGCCGATGTACGTCAATCAGGACCCGCAGCCGAACGCGATGTGCATCGGCCTGGACGAGCCGATCATCGTCGTCACCACGGGACTTGTGGAACTCCTCGACGAGGAGGAGATGCGGGCCGTCGTCGGCCACGAGGTGGGCCACGCGCTGTCCGGCCACTCGGTGTACCGGACGATCCTGCTGTTCCTGACCAGCCTCGCTCTGCGCGTCGCGTGGATCCCGCTCGGCAACCTCGCGATCATGGCGATCGTGACGGCGCTGCGCGAGTGGTTCCGCAAGTCCGAACTCTCCGCGGACCGAGCCGGGTTGCTGGTCGGCCAGGACCTCCAGGCGTCGATGCGCGGCCTGATGAAGATCGCGGGCGGCAACCATCTGCACCAGATGAACGTGGACGCGTTCCTCAAGCAGGCCGAGGAGTACGAGGCCGGGGGCGATCTGCGCGACTCCGTGCTGAAGATCCTCAACGTGATGCCGCGCTCGCACCCGTTCACCACGGTGCGCGCCGCCGAGCTGAAGAAGTGGGCGGAGAGCCGCGACTACCAGCGCCTGATGGACGGTCACTACCCGCGCCGCACCGAGGACAAGGACACCTCGGTGACGGACTCGTGGCGCGAGTCGGCCTCGCACTACACGGATTCCGTGAAGACGTCGAAGGACCCGCTGATGAAGCTGGTCAGCGACATCGCGGGCGGCGCGGGCGACCTGGGCGGCCGGATGCGGCGCGGTTTCGGCGGCTTCGGCGGCACGGGTGGCGGGGGCGCCAGCGGGAACCACGGCACCGACGACGACAGCAACGGCACGGGCAACGGCAACGGCGAGCGCTGATCCCGAAGCCCGAACCGGCTGACCCCGCAGAGCGGACTACACGTGCGGCTGCGCGTCCGGCGCGAGCGCGCCGCACAGCGCGGTCGCACTGTCCGTCGCGTACGGGTCGGTGCCGGCCGGTCCGCCCTTCTTCGCGCTCTGGCCCGCGAGCAGCGGATGCAGGTACCCGGCGGAGTCGGACGAGCAGGCGAGCGGGCCCGCCTGGACGTACGAGACCAGCAGCTCGGTCTGGTGGTTGCGCAGGTCCTGGCGGTCGAAGCGGAAGTGCATGGAGCGGCGGACGGTGAACAGGGAGGCCTTGGCCTTCTTGCCGTCGGCCGCCTTCGCCGTGGGCCGCAGCGCGTAGACGAACGTGTGGTCCGAGGTCACTTCGAGGGTGTTCGCGTCGGTCTCGGCCACATGCAGCGCGCCGCGGACCCGGATGCGCGAATCGGCGAGGGCGGCCTGCGACGGGTCGAAGCGGACGAGCCAGCCGGTGGCCGCGTGCCGCCCGTCGGTGACCGGCCTGTTGACGCTCTGGTCGAACTGCGGGAGCTGCTGCGGGTCGATCAGCATCCGCACCGGGCGCACGGCGCCGCGCGTGAGCACGTCGGGGTCGAGCGAGGAGTCGACGAGGTAGTCCTTGGCCGTCGTCAGCGCGGTGACGACCTGGCTGTCGGAGAAGTGCGCGGTGGCCTTGGGGTCGTCCGGGAGATCGATGGCGCGGGCGGCGTACTTGAACCGGGCGGCGGGGCTGTGCTCGTACAGCTCGTGCACGGACTCGGAGCCGGGGACGCGGCCCGTCGGGGCGAGGGGTATGACGGTCATGCGCAGCGGTTCGGTGTTCCGGGCGACCGGGGCCGTCCGGTACGGGCTGCGTACGCCCATGTAGACCGCGGTACCGAAGGCGACCACGATCAGGACGACGAGTATGACGGCCTGCCGGGTGAGGCCCCGGCGCAGCACGGGCAGGCGGCGCACGGCCGGCGAGTGGTCGCCGATGCGCTCCTGCGCGGAGAACTCCTGGAGCCGGGCAGCCTTGACGAACGATTCGTCGAACACGACGGATCGGTACTCTTCCTCGCTGCCGCCACTACCGGGACCGCTGTCCGGTGTCCCCTCCGGTGGGTCTCCTGGCCCGCTCATACCTTCAGGGTAGGTCTCCCCGACGCCAGGTAAACGCCCTGGTGCACGGTCAACTTCCAAGGCCCCCGTGCGAGCGCCCCGAGCGCCCCCTCACGGGGTCCGCGGAACGGCCGAAACCGCCGGTTGCGAATAGTCCGCGGAGGCGGAGGGCGAGCCCGGAACGTTCTTCTCCAGTTCGGTCGTCGCGGGCGGCGGGACCTCGTCCTGGCTGCCCGAGGACGCGCCCCGGTAGACGGCCGTGAAGGCGAGGGCGACCATGCCGATGCCCATCAGCAGGGCGAGCGCCCAGGCCACGGGCCTGCGCCAGCGGATACCGCCCGCGGGACGGCTTTCGCGGCCGAGCTCCTCCTCGTACAGCTCGTCCGACTCGTCCCCGTAGCAGCCGAATTCGCCGTCTTCGCCGCGGCCGTACCCGTCCACGTCGTCGTAGAACTCGTCGTCGGGAGACGGCCGGATGCGGGTCCTGCGGGCCTCGGCCTCCTGGGCCTCGGCGCGCGCCTGCGCAGCGGCGAGCAGCCGCTCGACCGCGGTGGGCTCATGGACCTCGGCAGCCTTGATGAAGTCCTCGTCGAAGACCACGGAGGCGAACTCTTCGTCCCAGCCCCCGCGGTCGTGGTCGTCGTCGGGCTCCCAGCCGTCCGGGAACGGCGAGCCCCCCACGTCCTCCGGCACCTGTCCAGCGTAGACCGAAGGGGTCAATTTGGGCAGACGGTACGGGAATTCACCGGGTGCGAACCGTGCGCGTCGGCGGGTGTCAGCGGGTGTGGCCGTCGCCCGTGACGATGTACTTCGTGCTCGTCAGCTCCGGCAGCCCCATGGGTCCGCGGGCGTGCAGCTTCTGCGTGGAGATGCCGATCTCGGCGCCGAAGCCGAACTGGCCGCCGTCGGTGAACCGCGTCGAGGCGTTGACCGCGACGGTCGTGGAGTCGACGAGCTGCGTGAAGCGGCGGGCGGCCTGCTGCGAGGTGGTGACGATGGCCTCGGTGTGGCCGGAGGACCACAGGCGGATGTGCTCGACGGCCCGCTCCATGTCGTCGACGACCGCGGCCGCGATGTCGTAGCTGAGGTACTCGGTCTCCCAGTCGTCCGGGGTCGCCTCGACGACCTCCGCCTTCGACTTCGGGGCGTACGCGAGGATCCGCGGGTCGCCGTGCACGGTGACGCCCGCCTCGGCGAGCGCGTCGAGGGCGCGGGGCACGAACGCGTCGGCGATGTCCTGGTGGACGAGGAGCGTCTCGGCCGCGTTGCACACGGAGACGCGGTGCGCCTTGGAGTTGACGAGGATGTCGACCGCCATGTCGAGGTCGGCGTCGGCGTCCACGTAGACGTGGCAGTTGCCGGTGCCGGTCTCGATCACGGGGACGGTCGAGTTCTCGACGACGTTCTTGATGAGCGAGGCGCCGCCGCGCGGGATGAGCACGTCGACGAGGCCGCGGGCGCGCATCAGCTCGGTCACCGAGTCGCGGCTCTCGCCGGGGACGAGCTGGATCGCGTCGGCGGGCAGCCCCGCGCCGCCGACGGCGTCGCGCAGCACGCGCACGAGCGCGGTGTTCGACTCGTACGCCGACGAACTGCCGCGCAGGAGCACCGCGTTGCCCGACTTGAGGCAGAGGGCGGCGGCGTCGACCGTGACGTTCGGACGGGCCTCATAGATGATGCCGACGACGCCGAGCGGGACGCGGACCTGGCGCAGGTCGATGCCGTTCGGGAGGGTGTTGCCGCGCACGACTGTGCCGACCGGGTCGGGCAGGGCGATGACGTCGCGCACGTCGGAGGCGATCGCGCGGACGCGCTCCGGGGTGAGCGTGAGCCGGTCGATGATCGCCTCGGGGGTGCCGGCCTCACGGGCCTTCGCGATGTCCTTGGCGTTGGCCTCGACGATCTCGGAGGTGCGCACCTCCAGCGCGTCCGCGATGGCGCCGAGGGCGTCGTCCTTCTCGGCGCGCGGCAGCGAGGCGAGGTCGTGGGCCGCGGACCTGGCGCGGTACGCGGTCTGGGTGACCGGGGTCATCGAGTCGTACGGGGTGAGCGGCAGCGTCATGCTCCGCAGGATATCGGGGGCGTGGGGGCGGTCCAGGGGGTGTTTCGGGGGGTGAGACGTGGCTTGAAATGGCCTGGGGCACAGGGGGTGAGGTTTCCGCCTCGGGGCGGCTACTTGGTGTTGCGCGCGCCCACGCGGCGGAGCCGCAAATCGACACAGCCCCGCGCCCCTTGGCTCAGAACGGGTGGACGCCGACCGGAGTGGCCGGCAGGGGGCCGTAGCCCTCGGCGATGCGTTGGTGGTAGGTCTGGCGGTCGATGACCTCCAGGCCGACGATTTCCCAGGGTGGGAGCTGCGACGTGCGGCGGTGTTCGCCCCACAGGCGCAAGGCCACCGCCGCCGCGTCGTGCAGGTCGCGGGCCTCTTCCCAGTAGCGGATCTCCGCGTGGTCCACCGCGTAGCGGCTCGTCAGCAGGAAGGGGTGGTCGTGCGCGAGCTGTTCGAGGCCGCGGCGGACCTCCGCGAGCGGCGCCTCGGCGCCGGAGACGCTGAGCGTGACGTGCCACAGACGGGGGCCTTGCTCGGCGCTCCCCTCAGCGGCCTCCCCCGCGGTGTCCTCCTCGTACGCGTCTCCCGCGGCCACGCTCGTCAGCGCCCGCTCCGCCGACCCTCGGGGCCCTGTGGACCCGGCCCCCGGGCGCGCTCGTCTCACGACGGCCTCCTTTGCGCAATGGTCGTGCGGACCTTCCCTGAATGAACTCCCTGCCTCAAGAGTTGAGCAGGACACGGAGCTTCTTGGGGCGGTTTTGGGGAAGGTCCCCCACGGGTGGCAGGCTTTCGGCCTTTCACACAGGGGATTTCGAAGGCGCGCGGCCCGTTTCAAGCCTGGAGGATGACCAGGTCGTCCCTGTGTACGACTTCCCGCTCGTAGGCGGGACCGAGGTCGCGGGCCAGCTCACGCGTGGAGCGGCCGATCAGCTGCGGGATCTCCTTGGCGTCGAAGTTGACGAGCCCGCGGGCGACCGCGCGCCCCCGCTCGTCGCGCAGCTCGACCGGGTCGCCCGCGCCGAACTCGCCCTCCACGGCCGCGATCCCGGCGGGCAGCAGCGACTTGCGCCCCTCCACCACGGCTCGTACGGCGCCGTCGTCGAGGGTGATCGCGCCCTGCGGCGTCGAGGCGTGCTGGAGCCAGAGCAGGCGGTCGGCGCTGCGGCGGCCCGTGGAGTGGAAGTACGTGCCGGTGTCGCGGGCGGCGAGGGCGTCGGCGGCGTACGAGGCGGAGGTGAGGACCACCGGGATGCCGGCGGCCGCGGCGATCGAGGCGGCCTCGACCTTGGTGACCATGCCGCCGGTGCCGACGCCCGCCTTCCCGGCGGAGCCGATCTTGACGTGCGCTATGTCGGCGGGGCCGCGCACCTCGGCGATGCGGGAGCTGCCGGGCTTCGCGGGGTCGCCGTCGTAGAGGCCGTCGACGTCGGAGAGGAGCACCAGCAGGTCCGCGTGCACGAGGTGGGCGACGAGGGCCGCGAGCCGGTCGTTGTCGCCGAAGCGGATCTCGTCCGTGGCCACCGTGTCGTTCTCGTTGACGATCGGGAAGGAGCCCATCGCCAGGAGCTGGTCGAGGGTGCGCGACGCGTTGCGGTGGTGGGCGCGGCGGGCCATGTCGTCGCTGGTCAGCAGGACCTGGCCGACGCGGACCCCGTAGCGTGCGAAGGAAGCGGTGTAGCGGGCGACCAGGAGGCCCTGTCCGACGCTCGCCGCGGCCTGCTGGCGGGCGAGGTCCTTGGGGCGGCGGGTCAGGCCCAGTGGGGCGAGTCCCGCGGCGATGGCACCGGAGGAGACGAGGACGATCTCCTTCTCCCCGCCTCCGCGCTGCTTCGCCAGGACGTCGACGAGCGCGTCGACGCGGTCGGCGTCCAGGCCCCCCGCCGCCGTGGTGAGTGACGACGATCCGACCTTGACGACGATCCGGCGGGCATCCGCCACGCCCTGCCGTGACGTACCCGGCCCTGCCCCAGTTGTAGCCCCTGACATGCCTGGCAATGTACGTGACCTGCCCCTTCGACCGCTCCTGGGTTTCGAGGTGCGGACAGGGCCGTGGACGCCGGGTAACCAAGAGAGGGAGTTGGTCCCTGTCCTTTCACGCCATTTGCCCTTGTTTCCCCTGCTTACAGGCCTGGAGGATTGCTAGCGGGCCACTGAAAGTCATACGGTCAGTGGTCAGCATTCCGCGAGGTGGACCTCCCCCACGGTCCCCCCACCCTCCGAGACCCCCTGCCAGGAGCCCAGCCCGTGCCCTCCGCCGGACGTGCCTCGCGCCGCCTCGTGCAGCTTTCCGCGCTGTTCACGATGTTCGCGCTCTATGTGGCCCA
Organism: Streptomyces sp. UC4497; assembly: GCF_054871485.1. Classification (NCBI taxonomy): domain Bacteria; kingdom Bacillati; phylum Actinomycetota; class Actinomycetes; order Kitasatosporales; family Streptomycetaceae; genus Streptomyces; species Streptomyces sp. UC4497. The sequence continues at coordinate 29,906 of NZ_JBTYHB010000006.1, forward strand.
GCTCGTCAGCGCGCTCGTTCCGTACGTTCCCGTCTTCGTCGCCGCGAGCGCGGCCGGACTCGCTCTAGACACCTACCTGCAGTACAAGCAGCCGGGGCTGCTCTCGCTGCTCGGCAAGATCCGCTTCGACGTCACGGTGCGGCAACTGCTGCGCGACATGCTGATCTTCGTCGGTCTGCTGCGCATCAGCGGCATCAACCCGCTCGACGAGCAGGCTCCGCTGCTGGTCATGGTGCTCGCCATGTACCTGCTGCACTTCGCCTGCCAGGCGGCCGCGGTCCTCGTACGCCGCTCTCGTACGCTGCCGATCGTCACGCGCAACATCGACGCGTCCGCGCTGAACCTGTGCAAGTCGCCGCCGCGCCTCCTTGCCCGGCGCGCGGCGCACCGCCTGCTGACCTTCGCGATCCCGTCCACGCTCGGCCTGGTGATCACGGCGGCGACGACCAACGCCGTGTGGGGCGTCATCGGCATCGGCGTCTCGATCGTCCTCTTCCTCTTCGGCACGATCTTCCTCGGTACGTGGCTGCTGCCGAAGAAGCGTCCGGTGAGCGACGCCAAGGTCATGGAGTGGCTCGACGCGTGGCTGGCCGAGTACCGGCCGACCGTCGGCATGTACTTCTCCGGCGGCACCACCTCCGCGTACCAGGCGAACATGTGGCTCTCCACGCTCGCCGACGTCGACGGCAAGCCGCTGCTCGTGCTGCGCGAGCGCTTCATGGTGAACAAGATCGACGCCACCGACGTGCCGATCATCTGCTTCCCGAAGGTCGCCACGATGTTCTCCCTGGAGAACTCGACGCTGAAGATGCTGCTGCACCCGGCGAACGCCGCGAAGACCTCGCAGGTCCTGCGCATCCCCACGATCAAGCACGCCTTCATCAACCACGGCGAGTCCGACAAGCTCTCGTCCTGCAACCCGTACGCGAAGGCGTACGACGAGGTGTGGGTGGCCGGTCCCGCGGCGCGCGACCGCTACCAGCTCGCCGACGTCGGCGTGGACGACCGGGACGTCGTCGAGGTGGGCCGCCCGCAGCTGGCTCCCATCAAGCTGGCGGAGGGCCGCCCGGCCACGGGTAAGTACACGACGGTCCTGTACGCCCCCACCTGGGAGGGCTGGGACGGCAACCCGGGCAACACCTCGGTCATCCTGGCCGGCGAGAACATCGTGCGACACCTGCTCGCCGACCCCAAGGTCCGGCTGATCTACAAGCCGCACCCGATGACCGGCTCGCAGGTCCCCGCCGCCGGTGAGGCCAACAAGCGGATCATGGCGATGATCGAGGAGGCCAACACCCGCCGCTCCGGCGCGCGTCCCGGCCCCGAGGCCGCCGTCGAGCTGGAGCGCCGCTTCGAGGCGCTGAACGAGCTGACCTCCACCAAGTTCCCCAAGGGCACGGACGAGCAGGAGCGGATGCTGCTCCAGGGCCGGCCCGACGGGGACCGGGCGGCGGCGGTGGCCGAGGCGACCGCGGCGTGGGAGGAGGCGTACTGGGCGTCGTTCCCCGAGTGGGAGCACCTGATCATCACCCAGGCGCGGCCCGCGATCTTCACCTGCTTCAACGCGGCGGACGTCCTCATCTCCGACGTCTCCTCGGTCGTCTCCGACTGGCTGAGCAGCGAGAAGCCGTACGCGGTGGCCAACACGTCCGGCCTCACGGAGGACGAGTTCCGCACCGGTTTCCCGACGGTGCGGGCCGCGACGGTCCTCGCCCCCGAGGCGACGGAGGTCCCCGAGCTGCTCGCGGTCGTCCGCGGCGAGGCGGAGGACACCCACGCCGAGGCCCGTGTGGCCCTGAAGGAGCACCTCCTCGGCCCCTCGGACCCGCCGTCCATCGACCGCTTCAACGCCGCGGTACGCGCCCTGTGCGCCAAGGCCGACGAGCGTCGTGCGCGGATGGCTGCGCGTGGCGAGGACGAGGTGCCGCCCACCCGTGAGGACTCCGTCGAGGAGGCCGCGGCCGAGGCGGAGGCCGCGGAGGCGGCGACCGAGTCGGAGCCGGAGGACACGGTCACGGCGTAACGCCTTTGCGGCGCGCGCGACGCGGGGCCCGGGAGCCGTCTCCCGGGCCCTTCCGCGTTTCCGCCGTCCGCGTGTGGGCCGGTCCGCGTGTACGCCGGTCCGCGTGTGCGCCACGGGGCTCCGCGGCTCAGCCGTCGGCGGGGCTGATGGTGCCGAACCGGCGTTACGGCCCCGGGGCTCCGCCCCCGGACTCTGCTGCTCAATCGCTGCAGCGGCTTGAGGCGCTCGGCCCTGCGTGAGTTGCGGTCTGCGGTGCCCCACGCCGCGGGGTTCTGCCCCGGCCGCCGCGCCTCAATCGCTGGCGAGGCTGAATGTGCCGAACCGGCATTACGACCTCGGGGCTCTGCCCCGAACCCGCGGCTCTCGTTCGAAGGGCGGGGCTTGATGTGCATCCGCCCCACGCCATGGGGCTCTGCCCCGGACTCTGCTGCTTGATCCTGCGGTTGCTTTCGGTCTGCCGCGCCTCACGCCACGGGGCTCCGCCCCGGACCCCGCGCCTCAATCGCCGGCGAGGCTGAATGTGCCGAACCGGCGTCACGGCCACGGGGCTCTGCCCCCGGACTCTGCTGCTCAATCGCTGCAGCGGCTTGAGGCGCTCGGTCCCACTTGGCTTACGGACTGCCGTCCCCCGCGCCACGGGGCTCCACTCCGAACCCCGCGCGTCTCGCCCCAGAGCGGGACTTGAATTGCCACGCCCGCCCCCAGGCAATGACCCGGCTGCTCCGCCCATCTCCCACCCGCCCGCCCCCTCCGGGGGCTTCGGTCCGACGGGTGCCGCCAACCACCTTGGGCAATCCGCCGACAGGCACGGCTCCACACCCGGGACGACGAAAGGTGCCCCCGCCCCCTGGGCGATCAGCCGTCGGCCGCGGCACCCCACCCGTCGCAGTCGGCGCCGTCACTGCCTTGGGCAACACCCACCACGACTCCCCACCCCAGCGGCCGACACCGCCCCCGCCTTGGACGATCCGGCCCCGACCACGGCTCCCCACCCATTGCGGTCGACCGCCCGCGCCGTGGGTGATCTGCGCCAACCACGGATCCCCACCCGTTGCGGTCGGCCGCACGCGCCTTGGGCAATCTGCCGCCAGGGGCGGCAGGGTGGGCAAGGCGGCACCCCGGCGCCGCGCACCCACGACGCGGGGCCCGGCCCCGGAACGGCCAGCACCGCACACCGGCCCCGGCGAACTCCCGCCCCCGGGCGGCTGCGCCCCCGCCACTGGGCGAAGCCCCCGGAGGGGCGGGCGGAGGGAGGTGAGCGGGTGTCGGCGCAGCCGGGGAAGGACCGGTGCCGCGCGACAGCCACCTCAGGCCTCGGCCACGGCACAGCCCCGTACCCCCGATGCCGCGTAACTCCTCACGGCGGACGTCGGTCGCGGCACAGTCCCGCAGGCGCAGCCGGAAAGAGACCGGTGCCACGCGCCGAACGCATCGGCGCCGAACCCGGCAAACCTCCAGGCCCCGGTGCCGTGCGCCCAGCACCACAGGCACCAACCCCGGCACAGCTACCAAGCCCCGCGACGGGCCCAAGCCCCCGGAGGGGGCGGGCGGGAGGGAGATGACCGAGCACCGGCGCAGCCGGACAGGGACCGGTACCGCGTGCCGAACGCAGGGGCGCCGCCCCGGCAAAGCTCCTGAACCCGGTGCCGCGCACCCAGCACCACAGGCACCGGCGCCGGCGCGGCGACCGGGCCCCGGACGGGCCGAAGCCCCCGCAGGGGGCGGGCGGGAGGGAGATGACCGAGCACCGGCACAGCCGGACAAGGACCGGTGCCGCGCGACAGTCACCTCAGACGTCGGCCACGGCACAGCCCCGCACCCCCGGTGCAGCCGCACTCATGACGCGGGGCCCGGCCACGGCACAGCCCAGGTGCCCCACACCCACCCCACCGGCCCCAACAACAAAGCGGGCCGCACCCTTCGGTGCGGCCCGCCCAAATGTCCCGGTCCCCGGAGGCCAGACGCCCCGGTCGCCGGAGGCCAGCCGTTAGAACGGCTCGAAGTCGTCGAACTCCTGCTGCGACTCGTCCCGCTCCGCCTGCCGATCCCGGCGCCGCTGCGCCGCCGGCCGCGGCGCCTCCATACGGTGGTCCTCGCCACGCCGACCGAGCATCTCGGCGCCCGCCATCATCGTCGGCTCCCAGTCGAAGACGACCGCGTTGTCCTCGGGACCGATCGCGACGCCGTCACCGTGCCTGGCGCCCGCCTTCATCAGCTCGTCCTCGACACCGAGACGGCTGAGCCGGTCCGCGAGGTAGCCGACGGCCTCGTCGTTGTTGAAGTCGGTCTGGCGCACCCAGCGCTCCGGCTTCTCACCGCGCACACGGAACAGCGGCTCGCCGTCGGCGTCCTCACGCTTGACCGTGAAGCCCGCGTCGTCCACGGCCTTGGGCCGGATGACGATCCGGGTCGCCTCGTCCTTCGGCTTGGCGGCACGCCCCTCGGCCACCAGCTCGGCGAGCGCGTACGACAGCTCCTTGAGGCCCTTGTGGGCGACGGCGGAGACCTCGAAGACGCGGTAGCCGCGCTCCTCCAGGTCCGGGCGGACCATCTCGGCGAGGTCCTGGCCGTCGGGCACGTCGATCTTGTTGAGGACGACGAGGCGCGGCCGGTTCTCCAGGCCCGCCCCGTACTCCTTGAGCTCCGCCTCGATGACGTCGAGGTCGGAGACCGGGTCGCGGTCGGACTCGAGCGTCGCCGTGTCGAGCACGTGCACGAGGACCGAGCAGCGCTCCACGTGCCGCAGGAACTCCAGGCCGAGGCCCTTGCCCTGGCTGGCGCCGGGGATGAGGCCCGGGACATCCGCGATCGTGTAGACGGTCGAGCCGGCCGTCACCACGCCGAGGTTCGGGACCAGCGTCGTGAACGGGTAGTCCGCGATCTTCGGCTTGGCGGCGGAGAGCACCGAGATCAGCGAGGACTTCCCGGCACTCGGGTAGCCGACGAGCGCCACGTCCGCGACGGTCTTCAGCTCCAGCTGGACGTCGCCCTCGTCGCCCGGCACACCGAGCAGCGCGAAACCGGGCGCCTTGCGGCGGGCCGAAGCGAGCGCCGCGTTGCCGAGGCCGCCGCGACCGCCCTGCGCGGCGATGTACGTGGTGCCCTGGCCGACGAGGTCGGCGAGCACATTGCCCTGCTTGTCGAGGACGACCGTGCCGTCCGGCACCGGCAGGATCAGGTCCTGGCCGTCCTTGCCGGAGCGGTTGTCGCCCGCACCGGGCGCACCGTTGGTGGCCTTGCGGTGCGGCGAGTGGTGGTAGTCGAGCAGCGTCGTGACGTCCTGGTCGACGACCAGGATCACGTCACCGCCACGGCCGCCGTTGCCACCGTCCGGGCCGCCGAGCGGCTTGAACTTCTCCCGGTGAACGGAGGCACAGCCGTGGCCCCCGCTACCCGCGGCGACATGAAGTTCGACGCGGTCCACGAAGGTGGTCATGGTTCAGTGCCTCCAGAAACGTACGGAAATGTCTCTACTTCAACACGCGAAAGGCGGACCCGCTTCCCCGATGGGGAAGTGAGGTCCGCCTCGCGAAAAAATCCAGATCAGAAAGCCCTCAGGCGTTTCAGACGACCGGGACGATGTTCACGACCTTGCGGCCACGGTGGGTACCGAACTCCACCGCACCGGCGTCAAGGGCGAACAGGGTGTCGTCCTTGCCACGGCCGACGCCGTTGCCCGGGTGGAAGTGGGTGCCGCGCTGGCGGACCAGGATCTCACCGGCGTTGACGGCCTGACCGCCGAAGCGCTTCACGCCGAGCCGCTGAGCATTGGAATCGCGCCCGTTCCGAGTGGACGATGCGCCCTTCTTGTGTGCCATCTTGTCTCAGTCCCTTACTTCGCAGCCGTGGGGATACCGGTGACCTTGATCGCCGTGTACTGCTGACGGTGACCCTGGCGACGGCGGTAGCCGGTCTTGTTCTTGTAGCGAAGGATGTCGATCTTCGCGCCCTTGTGGTGGTCCACGACCTCGGCCTGGACCTTGATGCCGGCCAGCACCCACGGGTCGCTGGTCACGGCGTCGCCGTCGACAACGAGCAGCGTAGAGAGCTCTACGGTGTCGCCAACCTTGGCGGTGGGAAGCTTGTCAATCTCAACGATGTCGTCGACAGCAACCTTGTGCTGGCGACCACCGCTGCGCACGATGGCGTACACGCGGATCTCTCTTTCGCTCGGAACGGAACGCCCGCAGTCCAGCCGCGCGAGGCGGCCTCTCCCGGATTTCACGAGGAACTCCGGGAGGAAAAAGGTTTACGGGAGTAAAGCGCGTCGATGGACACGCCGACGGTCAAGGTTACGGGGCGCCCCACAGAAGGGCAAACCGGCCCCTTGACCGACGTGCTCACGTGGTCTTGACCTCACCGTCCTGCGGGAGCACCTTGACGCCCTTGCACAGGTTCGTGTTGTCCGATACCCCCGGGTACGCGACGCCCCACACCTTGTTGAAGTGCGTGCGGTACGTGTCGTGCACGGAGTCGTCGTCGATCTTGACGTACGCCTCGTCGTTCTCGCGCAGCGCCGGGTTCGAGGCGTTCTGCGAGCCGGTGAACGTGATCTTGTTGCGCGCGCCGTCGTACATGCCGTCGATCGCCACGTACTTGGTGTGGATGATGAACGGCGTCCCGATCTTGGAGCCGGGGTTCAGCGGGTCCCGGTCGTCGTTGTAGCAGCGCACCGGCGGGGCGCCGGTGGTGTGCATCGACTTCCAGGTGCCACTGTCGGCCGTCGCGTACTCGATCTGGACCGTGCAGCCCGCCTTCTTCAGCGAGACCAGCTTGTCGGCGATGGCCTGCCGGGTGATCTGGAAGATCGCGGCGCGCACGATCGTCTTCTTCGTGGTGCCGGTCGCCGCGTCCTTGTAGGTGCACGAGACGTTGTTGAGCACCGAGTGCAGCGTGTCCGTGGAGTTCGTGGTGCCGGCCCGCGGGAAGAAGTACGCCTTGTAGTGGCCGTTGCTGACCGTGCGGTAGTCCCAGTTCGCCCAGTCCTTGGCGACCATGTCGTCGAAGTAGTCCGAGTACGCGCCGTACAGGACCGGGTTGTTGGGCAGCTGGAGCGCGTCGTTGAAGAACTTCGTGCTCGCGGACGGCGTGGAGTTCGCCGTGGTCTGCACGACGACGTTCGTGGCGCCCTCGACGGCCGAGAAGAGCCAGAACTTGTTGTGCATGATCGACTTCCCGAACTTCGGGTCGCCGAGGCAGGACTTGTCCGTGGGGCACAGCTGCACGAAGGACGGGTTGGCGCGGTTGGTGCCGAACAGCTGGACCAGCTGCGAGTACACCGTGTTGTCCGGCCGGTCCGTCCTGCTCGTCGAGTCGAGCACGATCTGGACGCGTACGCCGCGGTCCCTGGCACGCTTCAGAGCGTCGACGATCGTCTGCTCCCACACGTGGAAGACGGCGACCTTGATGGTCGAGCCGGGCAGCGCCGCGTCCGTCAGCTCGACGAGCCTGGTGCGGATGGCGTACTGCTCCTGGGGGGTGCCCAGCGGATCGTTGAAGATCGGCCCCTCGGTCCAGGTCCGCCCCTCGTCCGCCTGCGCGGTTCCCGCGCCGACCCCCGCCTGCACCCCCGCCGCCGTGAGCACGGTGGCCAGGGCCACCATCTGCCGCCCGCCCTTGACCTGCTTCGCGGCACGGTGCCTGCCCGTGCCTCTGAGACGCACGTGCGCCATCACAACCCCTCCCCTGACACGAGTACACGTCTCCCCAACGCCCACCCATGTCCTTCACTTGTACGACTGCACGATTTTTACAGGCAGTTGGCCGTGCACCAAGAGGCGGGGGTCGAATCGAGCGTTCTTCGAGACCTCTCACATCGCCCACGTCGCCGAAAACCACGGCAATGACCGACTTGCCCATACATACGGCGACGCCCCGCACAGCAGCGCTGTGCGGGGCGTCGTCACTCGGTCCGGGCGGAGCCTCAGGCCTCGTCGTCGGCCGCGGCCGAGACGGACGGCAGCGACTGCTGCTCGGCCGCCGCGGTCTTCTTCGCGGTCGTCTTCTTGGCCGTCGTCTTCTTGGCGGTGGTCTTCTTCGCCGCCGTCGCCTTCTTGGCCGTGGTCGCCTTCTTGGCGGCCGTCTTCTTGGCCGTCGTCTTCTTGGCAGCCGTCTTGGTCGCGGCCTCATCGGTCGCGGCCTCGTCGGTCGCTGCCTCGTCGGACGCGGCCGTCTTGGCGGCAGCCGTCTTACTGGCGGCCGTCTTCTTGGTGGCGGCCTTCTTCGCCGTCGCCTTCTTGGCCGTCTTACGGGCGGCCTTCTTGGCGGCGGGCGCCTCGGCAGCCTCCTCCGGTGCGGCGTCCTGGACGGGCGCCTCGGCGGCCTCCTCCGAAGCCGAGGGGACGACCACGACGGCCGTGTCCTCGGTGGTGGTGGTCGGCGCGGTCGCCTTGCGGACGGCGCGACGGCGCGGGCGGGCCGGGGCCGCGGCCTCGGTCACCTCGGCCTTCGGCGCCTCGGGCTCGACGGCCTTCGGCTCCTGTACGGGCTCGGCCTTGACCGGCTCCGTGACGGTCACCGCGGCGGCCTCCTCCGAGGAGGCCTTCGGGGAACCGGCGGGAGCGGACGCCTTGCGCGTGGCACGGCGGCGCGGGCGCGGCGCGGGGGCCTCGTCCTGCACGGGCTCGCGGGCCGGGGCCGGCTCTGCGGCCTTCGGCTCCTCGACGACCGGCTCGGGCGCCGGAGCCTCGGCCTCGGCGGCCTTCCGCTCCTCCGCCTGCGCGGCCCGCTCGGCCCTCGACTTCCGTCCGGACCTCGCCGGCTTCTCGGCCTCCGCCTGCGGGGCACCGGCCGGGGCCGACGCACGGCGCGTGGCGCGGCGGCGCGAGCGGCCACGACCCGCGGCGGCCTCGGCCTCCGCGGCGCTGGAGTACAGCTCCTCGTCCGGGACGAACTCCGGCTCGGGCAGCGCCACCGGGGCGGCCGCCTCCGCGGCGACCTCGGCCTCGGTCTCGGTCTCCGGCTGCTCCACCGCCGGAGCCTCGTGCGTCTCGTGCTGGTGGTCCGCGCCGTTGCCGCCGCGGCCGCGCTTCTTGCGCTTGCCGCCGCCGCCATTGGCAGTGGGCTGCTCCATGTGCACGATGACGCCGCGGCCGTTGCAGTGCACGCAGGTCTCGGAGAAGGACTCCAGGAGGCCCTGGCCGACGCGCTTACGGGTCATCTGGACCAGGCCGAGCGAGGTGACCTCGGCGACCTGGTGCTTCGTACGGTCCCTGCCCAGGCATTCGAGCAGGCGCCGCAGCACGAGGTCCCGGTTGGACTCCAGGACCATGTCGATGAAGTCGATGACGACGATGCCGCCCAGGTCGCGCAGCCGCAGCTGGCGGACGATCTCCTCGGCCGCTTCGAGGTTGTTCCTCGTCACGGTCTCTTCGAGGTTGCCGCCCTGGCCGGTGAACTTACCGGTGTTGACGTCGACGACGATCATCGCCTCGGTCTTGTCGATCACCAGGGAGCCGCCGGACGGCAGCCACACCTTGCGGTCGAGCGCCTTGGCGAGCTGCTCGTCGATCCGGTACGTCGCGAAGACGTCGACCTCGGACGTCCACTTGGTCAGCCGGTCCGACAGGTCGGGCGCCACGTGGTTGACGTAGCCGTGGATGGTGTCCCACGCCTCGTCACCGCTGACGATGACCTTGGAGAAGTCCTCGTTGAAGATGTCACGCACGACGCGGACGGTCATGTCCGGCTCGCCGTACAGCAGGCTCGGCGACGAGGTCGAGATCTGCTTCGACTTCTTCTGGATCTCCTCCCACTGCCCCTGCAGACGCTCGACGTCGCGGCGCAGCTCGTCCTCGCTCGCGCCCTCGGCGGCGGTGCGCACGATGACGCCCGCGTCCTCGGGGACGATCTTCTTGAGGATGCCCTTCAGGCGCGCGCGCTCGGTGTCGGGCAGCTTGCGGCTGATGCCGGTCATCGAGCCCTCGGGCACGTAGACCAGGTAGCGGCCGGGCAGCGAGACCTGGCTGGTCAGGCGGGCGCCCTTGTGGCCGATCGGGTCCTTGGTGACCTGCACGAGCACGGACTGGCCGGACTTGAGGGCGGTCTCGATGCGGCGCGGCCCGTTGGCCATGCCGAGCGCCTCGAAGTTGACCTCACCGGCGTAGAGCACCGCGTTGCGGCCCTTGCCGATGTCGATGAAGGCGGCCTCCATCGACGGCAGCACGTTCTGGACCTTGCCCAGGTACACGTTGCCGACGTAGGAGGTCGACTGCTCCTTGTTGACGTAGTGCTCGACGAGGATGTCGTCCTCGAGCACGCCGATCTGGGTGCGCTCGCCGTGCTGGCGGACCACCATGACGCGCTCGACGGCCTCGCGGCGCGCCAGGAACTCGGCCTCGGTGATGATCGGGACGCGGCGGCGCCCCTGCTCCCGGCCCTCGCGGCGGCGCTGCTTCTTGGCCTCCAGACGCGTGGAGCCCTTGATGGACTGCACCTCGTCCGAGGACGTCGACCGCTCGGCCTTCTCTTCCTTCTTGCGCGGCTCGCGGACCTTGACGACCGTGCGCTCCGGGTCGTCGGTCGGCTGCTCGCCGTCGGAGGCGCTGTCACCGGCGCGACGGCGACGGCGACGGCGGCGACGGCTGCTGCTGGAGCCGCCGGAACCGGCGGAGTCGTCGCGCTGCTCGTCGGAATCGGACCGGTCGTCCTCGGACTCCTCGGCGGCCTGCTCGGCGTCGTCGTCCGACTCGTTGTCGTTCTCGGCGTCGTTGTCGATGTCGCCGGACTCGCCGCGGCGACGGCGGCGGCCACCCCGGCGACGGCGGCGGGCCGGGCGGTCCCCGTGCTCGTCCTGCTCGTCGTTCTCGCCGTTCTCCTCGGACCGCTGGTCCTGGACCTCGGGCTCGGGCTCCGCGGCCTCGGTGACCTCGGCGTCCTTGGCGGCCTCGGGCGCGGCGGGCTGCTCGTCGGAGGCGCGACGGCGGCGACGACGGCGCGGCCCCTGCTCCTCCTCGACGACGGCGGCGGCCGGCGTGGGCTCGGGCGCGGGCGTGGGCTCGGGCTGCTTCTCGACGGCGGCCTCGGCCGCGGCAGCGGCGGCGGCCCGCTCCGGCGTCTGGAACATCGGCTCGGTGAAGACGGGCGCCTGGAACGTGGCGATGGAGGCCCGCTTCGGGCGCGCCTCGTCGGCCTGCTCGTCCCGGCCGGCCCGCGCCGGCTTCGATCCGGACCTGGCGGACTTCGTGGCCTTGGTGGCCTTCGGCTCGGCGAAACCGCCGGCGGCCTTGCGGGTGGCGCGGCGTCGACGGCGCGGCGACTCGTCCTCCGCGTTCTCGGCGTTCTCGGCGTTCTCGGTGTTCCCGGCGGCCTCTGTGGTCTCCGCGGTCTCGGCCTGCGTCGTCTCTGCGGCGATAGCGTCGGAGATCTCGGGCGGACCGGCGGGCGCGCTGGGCGCGGAAGCGCCACGGGTGGCGCGGCGACGGCTGCGACGCGGGGCCGCGGGCTCCTCGGCGGCGGCCGGCTCCGGCTCGGCGACGGGTTCAGCAGCGGCCTCGGCCTGCGGCTCCTCGGTGGAGGCGGCGGCCGGAGCGGCCGGGGCCTCCGGAGTCGACACGGTGCGGGTGGCGCGGCGACGGCCGCGACGCGGGGCCGCGGGCTCCTCGGCGGCAGCCGGCTCCGGCTCGGCGACGGGCTCGGCGACGGCCTCGGCGGGCTCCGCCACCACGGTCGTCGTCTCTGCCTGCGCGGCGGGTGCACCGGTGGGCGCGGAGGCGCGCCGGGTCGCGCGGCGGCGCGGGCGGGCGGCGGGCGCCGGGGCCTCGGCCGCGGAAGTCTCGGGGGTCTCGACGGGCGCCTCTGCGGCGGCCGGAGTCTGGGTGGCAGTGGCCGGTATGGCCACAGCGGCGTCCTCGGTGCCTGCGGTCGCCGCTACCGGCGGGCCCGCGGGGCGGGACGCGGCCCGGCGCCGACGGCGCGGGGGCAGGGTGTCGCTGGGGCTGTCCAGCTGAGGGTTGGTGGCTTCGGTCTCGGGCATGCGGGTGGATCTCCCGTCGGGCCTCCGGGCGCCGCGCCTGATCCGTGACCGGTGACGTCTGCGGCTCACGCGCATCATGTCGAGCGCGGTGCCGCCGGTCCGGGGCGCGGGCGCCGCACGGAGGCTCTCTGTCTGTTCTCGCCGGTTCCGGTACGCGATGTACGTACGGCCTGGCGAAAGTCCTTGGGTGGGTGCGCTGCCCGACCCAGATGGCTCCCGAGTACAAGGGCGGCGCTACGACGACCGCCTTACGCGGGACCTTCCACGGCAGGCGCCGTCGCGGTGGCAGTTCCTGCGGCCGCCTTTTGTGGGGCGGCCCGGTCTGCCTCGCGGTCGAGCGCGAGCGGGTCGGTCACCGTGCCTGTCTCTTCGTCGAAAGGCCCCTGCGCCAGCCTGGTCACCGCTGCGGGGACCGGCGGCGCCAGGTCGGCCACGGCGCGGAGACCGGACAGGACGTCGTCGGGTCGTACGGCAGGCGTCACGTGCCGAACAACCAGCCGCAGTATCGCACAGGCGGCCTCGCTGGGCCTATCAGCCGGACCAGCCGAAACGTCGGAGACCTCGAGCGCGTCCAGGCTGACGACGGCCTCACGGGCGTCGAACGTCCGGATCCCGCTCTTTGTCTTCCTCTGTACCTCGACGGTCTCGGCGGCGCGGAACGCCTCCGCGGCGCGCGCGGCCTCCTCGACGCTCACGCCGTCGAGCCGCAGCTCCCACACGGAGGCGGCGAGCCGGTCGGCGAGGCCCGACGTGCGGGCCTCGACGGCGTCCACGATGTCGAGGCCCGTGGGCATCGACTCGTCGAGGAGCACCCTGAGCTTCTCGGGGTCGCGCGGCGCGGTGAGCGCGATCTCCAGGTACTCGGCCTCACTGCCCGTGCCGGTGGGCGCGGCATTGGCGTAGGACACCTTCGGGTGCGGCGTGAACCCCGCCGAGTACGCCATGGGTACCTCGGCGCGGCGCAGCGCACGCTCGAAGGCGCGCTGGAAGTCACGGTGGCTGGTGAACCGGAGGCGGCCGCGCTTGGTGTAGCGCAGTCGGATGCGCTGCACCGCGGGTGCGGGCGGCGGGCCTACGGGCTGTCGCTTGCCCAGTGTCCTAGTCCTTAATGAATGCGGTCTTCGTGGGTGCGGTCGTACTACTGTCAAGACTACGTCCCTGCGGGCCGCCCGGTTCCCGCAGGTCGCTGACCTGCGGTTGCGTCCGCGGCGCCGGGGTGCCGAACAGCAACCGGCGCACATCGGCCCGTGCCTGCCGGGCCGCGGCACGGACGCTCGCGGCGACGCGCGCGACGGGCCGCAGCACGTAGTCGCGCACGACGTGCCCGACCGGGGTGAGCACGGTGCGGTAGACCCAGCGCAGCGGATCCACGATCAGCCACCGCAGCGCCCGGCCGACGGCACGGGACACATACCCGGCCACCCGCCACGCAACCCGCAGCGCGTCCCAGATCTCACGCCCGATGGCACCGAGCACCCGGCCGACCGGCACGAGGACGTAGCGCCACACCGCGAGCAGCGGCACCACGACCAACACCCGTACGAGCCAGGCGAGTCCACGGCCCAGCGGCACCAACACATAGTCCCGCAGCGCCCTTCCGACGGGCGCGAGGACATGGACGTACAGCCACACGGCGGGGACGACCAGCAACACCCGCCCCAGCCACAGGAGTCCACGGCCGAGGGGCGCGAGCACGTAGCGCCACAGCATCAGGAACGGCCACACCAGGAGTCCGTACAGCACCCAGCCGATCGCCCGCGCGAACGGCAGCAGCAGCCACCTGCCCACGAAGCGGCCGACCGCCACGAGCGCGTCCCATACGAGGCGCAGGGGCACCACGAGGACGACCATCAGGATCCGCAGCGGCAGCCGGATCGCGGCAACAAGGCAGCCTTCGGGGGCCGGTTCAGGGGCCTGTTCGGGGCGCTTCTCCAAGTCCATGTCTCTCCAGACGCTCATGACGCCTTCGCGGATGCGGCCCGGCATGGCTCGATCAACTCGCACGTCGTATCTTCGGGGCAGTCTGCAAAACCGCAGTTCTACCTGTAGGGGGAGGAATTACGCATGATCACGCTTACCAAGGAAGACGGCCCCGCCGACCTGGACGGAGTGACCCATCTGTCCATCGGGGTGTCCTGGGACCCCACCGCCGGCAGCAGCGGAGGCGTCCTCGGCGCGCTGCGCCGCAAGCAGGGAACGGACCTCGACCTGATCGCCATCGCGATGCAGGGCGGCGATCCGGTGCGCCTGGCCGGCCTCGACTCACTGGACCCGATGGGCAACGGCGCCCTCGTCCACAGCGGCGACAACCAGACCGGCAAGGGCGACGGTGACGACGAGACGGTCACCGTCGAGTTCTCGCGCCTCCCGCAGCAGATCACGTCGATCGTGTTCGTGGCCGCCGCGTACAAGAAGGGCAGCTCGTTCCAGAAGGCCCGCAACATCAGCTTCAAGGTGTACGACGCGACGGGCGGCAGCACGCAGCAGGTCGCCGACATCTGGCCGAGCCTGATGACCAGCGACAACGGCTGCGCGGTCGCCAAGGCGATGCGCGTGGGCAGCTCCTGGAAGCTGGAGGTCATCAACACGCCGGGCAAGATCAAGCAGGGTGACGAGCGCGCCCTGATGCGGTTCGCCGCCGGGCAGTAGCCCAAGTACCGCGAAGGGGCGGCCGGTTGGAGAACCGGCCGCCCCTTCGGGTTGCGCGCTACTTGACGACGGTCAGCGGCAGCAGCTTCTTGCCCGTCGGGCCGATCTGGATGTCCGTGTCCATCGCCGGGCAGACGCCGCAGTCGAAGCACGGGGTCCAGCGGCAGTCGTCGACCTCGGTCTCGTCGAGCGCGTCCTGCCAGTCCTCCCAGAGCCAGTCCTTGTCGAGACCGGAGTCCAGGTGGTCCCAGGGCAGGACCTCCTCGTACGTGCGCTCACGCGTCGTGTACCAGTCGACGTCCACGCCGTACTCGGGCAGCGTCTTGGCGGCGCAGGCCATCCAGCGGTCGTAGCTGAAGTACTCGCGCCAGCCGTCGAAGCGGCCGCCGTCCTCGTAGACGGCGCGGATGACGGAGCCGATGCGGCGGTCACCGCGCGAGAGCAGTCCCTCGACGATGCCGGGCTTGCCGTCGTGGTAGCGGAAGCCGATGGAGCGGCCGTACTTCTTGTCGCCGCGGATCTTGTCGCGGAGCTTGGCCAGCCGCTCGTCCGTCTCCGTGGAGCTGAGCTGCGGCGCCCACTGGAACGGCGTGTGCGGCTTCGGGACGAACCCGCCGATCGACACCGTGCAGCGGATGTCGTTGCCCGCGACCTCGCGGCCCTTGGCGATCACGTTGGCCGCCATGTCCGCGATCTGCAGGACGTCCTCGTCGGTCTCGGTGGGCAGGCCGAGCATGAAGTACAGCTTCACCTGGCGCCAGCCGTTGCCGTACGCGGTCGCGACGGTACGGATCAGGTCCTCTTCGGAGACCATCTTGTTGATGACCTTGCGCATGCGCTCACTGCCGCCCTCGGGGGCGAAGGTGAGGCCGGAGCGGCGGCCGTTGCGCGTCAGCTCGTTGGCGAGGTCGATGTTGAAGGCGTCCACGCGGGTCGACGGGAGGGACAGACCGATCTTGTCCTCCTCGTACCGGTCCGCCAGGCCCTTCGCGACGTCACCGATCTCGGAGTGGTCCGCGGAGGACAGCGAGAGCAGGCCGACCTCCTCGAAGCCGGTCGCCTTGAGACCCTTGTCGACCATCTCGCCGATGCCGGTGATGCTTCGCTCCCGCACGGGGCGCGTGATCATGCCGGCCTGGCAGAAACGGCAGCCGCGGGTGCAGCCGCGGAAGATCTCGACGGACATCCGCTCGTGGACGGTCTCGGCGAGCGGCACGAGGGGCTGCTTCGGGTACGGCCACTCGTCGAGGTCCATGACGGTGTGCTTGCTGACCCGCCACGGGACGCCCGACTTGTTGGGCACGACGCGGCCGATGCGGCCGTCCGGCAGGTACTCGACGTCGTAGAAGCCCGGGATGTAGACGCTGCCGGTCTTCGCGAGGCGGAGCAGGACCTCCTCGCGACCGCCGGGCCGGCCCTCGGCCTTCCACTGACGGATGATCTCCGTCATGTCGAGCACGGCCTGCTCGCCGTCGCCGATGATCGCGGCGTCGATGAAGTCGGCGATCGGCTCGGGGTTGAAGGCCGCGTGGCCGCCCGCGAGGACGATCGGGTCCTCGACCGTGCGGTCCTTGGACTCCAGCGGGATGCCGGCCAGGTCGAGCGCGGTCAGCATGTTCGTGTAGCCGAGCTCGGTGGAGAAGCTGAGCCCGAAGACGTCGAACGCCTTCACCGGGCGGTGCGAGTCGACCGTGAACTGCGGGACCTCGTGCTTGCGCATGAGTTCCTCGAGGTCCGGCCACACGCTGTACGTGCGCTCGGCGAGGACGCCCTGGCGCTCGTTGAGCACCTCGTAAAGGATCATGACGCCCTGGTTGGGCAGACCGACCTCGTACGCGTCCGGGTACATGAGCGCCCAGCGGACGTCGGTCTCCTCCCACGGCTTGACCGTGGAGTTCAGCTCACCGCCGACGTACTGGATCGGCTTCTGCACATGGGGCAGCAAGGCTTCGAGCTGCGGAAAGACAGACTCCACCGTCGAGGCGGCGGCATCGGCAGGCATAACCGTTGACCTTCGTGAGCTGACAGGGGTGACCATCAAGCCTAACCCGCCGAAAGCTCCTGCTTCTCCGCCCGTGCCCAGACCCCCGGCAGCTCCCGCTCCCGGTCGGCTGCCGCGGCCTGCTCCTGCCCGTACAGCAGGCCCCAGGTGAAGGCGGTCTCCCCCGCCGCATGCGCCTGGATCCCCAGCTGACGCAGGGCCTCCCGGGCGACGACGGAGTCCTGGTGATCACCGAGCACGCTCTGTACGCCCTTCATGCGCTTAGCGAACTTCTTCGCCTGCTTGCCGAGGACGGGCCGGGCCGCCTCCCCGGCGTAGCGGGCGCGCTTGGCGGCCTTGCGGGCCTCGTGCAGCGCGACGTCGCGGCGCGTGCCCGGTTCCAGGGACAGGGCGTGCTCGACGCGGGCGGCGAGGCGGGCCTTGTCCTTGCGGGCGGCCTTCGCGAGGACCTCGGCGGCGGGCTTGTCGGCGGCGGGCAGCAGCGGCGGATCGGCGAGCAGCGCGTCCAGGCTGTTCAGCAGGGCCAGGTACCGCCTGCCGTCGAGTACGGCGACGGTGTGGCGGCGCGAGCCGTGGCGGCGGGCGACGGCCCAGATCCGCAGCCGGCCGCGGACCGGGCCGAGCAGCAGCGTCCTGGGCATCGCGTCGATCCGCCCGGTGAGCCGCTCGGTGAGCACCTCGCGGTCCCGGTCGATGCCCAGCTCGGCCGCGAGCCACTTCAGCTCCTCGGCGACGGGCCCGGTCACGGCCGGGTCGAGCACCTTCTTGTACGTCTTGAACGCGCTGCGGATACGTCGGGTGGCCACGCGCATCTGGTGCACCGAGTCCGGCAGGTCGCGGCGCACGGCGGGGTCGAGCTCGACGAGGGCGTCGCGCTGGGCGCGGAGGTGGGCGAGGACGCGGGCGCCTGCGGTGTCCGGGCCCGGTTCCGCTCCGGCTCTGGCGGGTGCCTCCGGCTTCGTACGGTGCTCGGCCCCGGTCTCCTCCAGGGCGCGGGCCAGCTTCGACGCGGAGGCGGACCGTTCGACGCCCGCCTTGCGCAGCCGCTTCTCGACCTTGCCGAGGAACGCCGGGTCGGCGCCGTCCGCCAGTTCGACCTCGATCTCGGTCCAGGCGGTGGCCCGCTCCCCGTCGGCCCGCTCGGCGCGCACGGCGTCGACGCACACCTCGGCGAGCAGCGAGCCGTCGGCGTCGGTCAGGTGGGACACGTCCCGCGAGGACCGGAGCCGGACGACCGGGATGAGCTCGTCGCCGCGGACCCGGGAGCGTACGAGGCCCGCGAGGGCGCGCGGCATGGTGTCGGACGGTGGGGCCTGCACCTCGTCGCGGACGCCCTCGCTCAGTGAGACCGGCAGTTTCAGGTGCCAGCCCGCGTCGTCGCCGCCGCTGCGGCGGCGCAGGGTGATCCTGTCCTCGGCGAGGCGCTGGTCCTCGGTGTCGTAGTAGACGGCGTCGAGTTCGACGACGCCCTTGTCGATGACGGCCGATACGCCTGGGACCTTGAGCAGGTCGGGCAGCCGGAACTGGTCCGTCGGGGCGTCGTACTTTCGCTCGATCTCGCGCTTTGTCTCCGCCATAACCTGAATTTAGGCGCCTGCGGCGACGGGGCCAAGGTCCCGGAGCTCCGCCCCGGACCCCGTGCCCCGAACGCCGGAGGGGCCGGCTACGCCGACATCGGCCTCTGTACCTTGATCGATTGCAGCAGCCCGACCGCCACCCACACCGCGAACATCGATGAACCGCCGTACGACACGAACGGGAGCGGGAGGCCCGCCACCGGCATGATGCCGAGCGTCATGCCGACGTTCTCGAAGGCCTGGAAGGCGAACCAGGCGATGATGCCCGCCGCGACGATCGTGCCGTACAGCTCGCTCGTGCCGCGCGCGATCTTGCACGCCCGCCACAGCACCACACCGAGCAGCAGCAGGATCAGGCCCGCACCCAGGAAGCCGAGCTCCTCACCGGCCACCGTGAACACGAAGTCCGTCTGCTGCTCCGGCACGAACTGGCCGGTGGTCTGCGAGCCGTGGAAGAGGCCCGCGCCCGAAAGCCCGCCCGAACCGATCGCGATACGCGCCTGGTTGGTGTTGTAGCCGACGCCCGCCGGGTCGAGCGCGGGGTTGGCGAAGGCCGCGAAGCGGGCGATCTGGTAGTCGTCCAGGACGCCCAGCTTCCAGACCGCCACCGCGCCCGCCGCGCCGACGCCGATGAGCCCGAGCACCCACCGGTTCGAGGCGCCCGACGCGAGCAGCACGCCGAGCACGATCATCACCATCACCATGACGGACCCGAGGTCCGGCATCAGCATGACGATCAGCATCGGCACCGCGGCGAGGCCGAGGGCCTGCAACACCGTGCGGTGGTCGGGGTGTTCGCGGTCGCCCGCGTCGACGCGGGTCGCCAGCAGCATCGCCATGCCCAGGATGATCGTGATCTTCACGAACTCGGAGGGCTGCAGCGAGAATCCGCCGCCGATGACGATCCAGGCGTGCGCGCCGTTCACGGTGGCGCCGAGCGGGGTGAGCACGAGGAGCACGAGGAAGACGGAGATCCCGTACAGGATCGGCACCGCCGTGCGCAGCGTCCGGTGCCCGAGCCAGATCGTGCCCGCCATCAGCGCGACGCCGATGCCGGTGTTCAGCAGGTGCCGGAACAGGAAGTAGTACGGGTCGCCCTGGTTGAGCTCGGTCCTGTTGCGCGTGGCCGAGAAGACGAGCGCGGCGCCGATGAACGACAGCGCGATCGCCGAGAGCAGTATCGGCCAGTCGAGCCTGCGCAGCACCGAGTCGCGGGCCATGAGCCGCGTCATGGTGGAACGCTGCGGCCCGTAGCCGGAGACGGAGAAGCCGTTACCGGTCACGGTCAGTCCCTCCTGCTGTTGCCGTAGGAGGAGGTGGGCAGCGTCGCCGCCAACTCCTGCTGGGCGGGCGTCGTGTCCTTGGCCGGCCGGAACGGCTTGATCTCCGGGGCGTCGATCGAACCGTCCTTCTGGATCTTCGGCAGGTTCTTCTGCGGCTCGGGCAGCAGGGCCTTCTTCTTGTTGATGCCGCCCTTGGCGTCGACTCCGTAGAGGGCGTCGTAGATCTTGCGGACGGCGGGGCCGGAGGCTCCGGAACCCGTACCACCCTGGGAGATCGTCATGACGACCGAGTAGTCCTTCGTGTACGTCGCGAACCAGGAGGTCGTCTGCTTGCCGTAGACCTCGGCCGTACCGGTCTTGGCGTGCATCGGGATCTTGTTCTGCGGCCAGCCGCCGAAGCGCCAGGCGGCGGTGCCCCGGGTGGCGACGCCCGCGAGGGCGTCGTTGATCTGGCGCTGGGTCTGCTTCGTCATGGGCAGCTTGCCCGCCGGCTTCGGGGCGATCTCGCTGACCTGCTTGCCGTCGGGGCTGATCACGGCCTTGCCGACCGCGGGCTGGTACAGGGTGCCGCCGTTGGAGATCGCTCCGTAGATCCTGGCCATCTGGATCGGCGTGACGAGGGTGTCGCCCTGGCCGATGGAGTAGTTGACCTCGTCACCGGCGCGCATCACGTTGCCCTGGCGGCAGTTCTCCCAGTTGAGCCGCTCGACGTAGGAGCCGCCCTTCTTGCCGCCCTTGCACCAGGCGTCCTTGTTGGCCTTCCAGTACTGCTGCTTCCACTTCCGGTCGGGGACCCGGCCCTCCACCTCGTTGGGCAGGTCGATGCCGGTCTCCTTGCCGAGGCCGAACTGGTGCGCCGTCTTGTAGAAGGCGTCGTCGGCGTTGACGCCGCCCTTCGGGTTGATCCCGCCGAGCTTCTGCCACTCCCGGTGGGCGAGGCGGTAGAAGACGGTGTCGCAGGAGACCTCGAGCGCCTTGCCGAGGTCGATCGAGCCGTACCCCTTGGACTCGAAGTTCTTGAAGACCTGGCTGCCGATCGAGTACGAGCTGGAGCACTCGTACCTGTTGCTGAAGTCGTAGCCGGCGTTGACCGCGGCCGTGGTCGGGATGACCTTGAAGATCGAGCCGGGCGCCGACTGGCCCTGGATCGCCCGGTTCAGCAGCGGGTAGTTGGACTTCTTGCCGGTGAGCCTCGCGTAGTCCTTGCCGGAGATGCCGCCGACCCAGGCGTTCGGGTCGTACGTCGGGTTGGAGGCCATGGCGACGACGCGGCCGGTCTTGGCCTCCATCACCACGACCGAGCCGGAGTCGGCCTTGTAGTTCTCGCCGGTGTTCTTGTCGAACTCGTGCCGGGCGGCCTTCATCGCCGCGTCCAGCTCCTTCTCGGCGACGGACTGCACGCGTGCGTCTATCGACGTGACGATGTTCGCCCCGGGCTCGGCCTTGTCGCTCTCGGCGCGGCCGATGACGCGGCCGAGGTTGTCGACCTCGTAGCGGGTGACGCCGGCCTTGCCGCGCAGGTCCTTGTCGTACGTGCGCTCGAGGCCGCTGCGGCCGACCTGGTCGGAGCGCAGGTACGGCGAGTCGGAGTTCTTGGCCTTCTCGATCTCCGCGTCGGTGACCGGGGAGAGATAGCCGAGGACCTGCGCGGTGTTGGAGCCGCCGGGTCCCGCGTAGCGGCGCACGGCGGTGGGCTCGGCGGTGATGCCGGGGAAGTCCTCGCTGCGCTCGCGGATCTGCAGGGCCTGCTTGGGCGTGGCCTCGTCGGTGATCGGGATCGGCTGGTACGGCGAGCCGTTCCAGCAGGGCTGCGGCGTCTTCGCGTCGCAGAGCCTGACCTTCTCCTGCACCTGCTTGGGCTTCAGCCCGAGGACCTTGGCGAGCTTGGCGAGGACGGCCTTGCCCTCGTCGTCCATCTTCATCAGGTCGGTGCGGGAGGCGGAGACGACGAGCCGCGTCTCGTTGTCGGCGAGCGGGATGCCGCGGGCGTCGAGGATGGAGCCGCGGGTGGCGGGCGTGACGACCTGTTGGACGTGGTTCCCGGAGGCCTCCTTGGCGTACTCGTCGCCGTTGCGGATCTGGAGGTACCAGAGGCGGCCGCCGAGGGTGAGCAGGAGGGAGAGGACGAGGATCTGGAGGATGATGAGGCGGATCTGGACGCGGGGTGTCCGGCCCGTCTCGGGGATGTTGGTCACGGTGGCGTGCTCCCCCTCTCAGTACGAGGACGTGTACGAGTACGAGTAGGTGTACACGCCGAAGCTGTGCGTGCCTGCGCTGTCGTCGGTCAACTGCCGTGCGCTCACAGGCGCTTGACCCCCTTGATGCGGCCCGCACGGGAAGCGCGTGCCTTGACCGTCCGCATCCGCAGGCCGCCGCTCTTGCCACCGACGCTCAGGCCCGTGCCACCGCCGGAGAGCCAGCCGGAGGAGACGTCGGCGGCCTTGGCGGAGCTGCCGGAGGTCTCGCCCAGCGGATCGTTCTCCGCTCGTCTGGCGAGCGCCATCACCCCGGGTACGACGAACGGGGCGAGCAGCAGGTCGTAGAGGGCCGCGGTGAAGATGAGGCTGCCGAGGCCGACGTCGCGTGCGGCGGTGTCGCCGACGAGCGCGCCCACGCCCGCGTACAGCAGGGTCGTGCCGATGGCTGCGCCGACGACCACGAGCATGGGGCCCGCGGCCGAACGCAGCTGGCCGTTCTCGGGCTTGGCGAGGCCCGCCAGATAGCCGATGACGCAGAGCACGAGGGCGTAGCGGCCGGCGGCGTGGTCAGCGGGCGGGGCGAGGTCGGCGAGGAGTCCCGCGCCGAAGCCGACGAAGGCGCCGCCCACGTGCCCGTACACGAGGGCCAGGCCGAGGACGGTGAGGAGCATCAGGTCGGGTACGGCGCCGGGCAGTTGCAGCCGGGCCAGGACACAGACCTGGAGGACGAGGGCCACGACGACAAGGACCGTGGAGAGCAGCATTCGGTTGAAGCGCATGATTCCTTGCTCCTCCTGCTACTGCTGCTGGTCTGCGTTGTTGTCTGCGGCGTTCTCGCCGTTTCCGGCGTCGGCGCCGTCGCCCTCGCCGTTCGCGCCCGGGGTGGCCGTCACGGTCACGGTGGGCGTCGGCTTGGGCTTGGCGGGTTTCTTCGGCAGCACCGTGTCCCTCGGGTCGGTGCGCGGCGCCTGCACGACCACACCGACGATGTCGAGCTTGGTGAAGCCGACGTACGGCTTCACGTAGACGGTGCGGGTCAGGTCGCCGCCGGAGGGGTCGACGCGGACGACGCGGCCGACCGGGACGCCGGGCACGAACGGCTTGTCGGCCTGCGAGCCGAAGGTGACGAGCCGTTCGCCCTTGCTCACCTTGGCCTTGCCGTTGAGGAGCTGGACGCGCAGCGGGCGGTCGCCCTGCCCGGAGGCGAAGCCCAGCTCGTCGGACTTCTCCATCCGGGTGCCGACGGTGAAGTCGGGGTCGTTGGCGAGCAGCACGGTCGAGGTGTTGGGGCCGACGGTGGTGACGCGGCCGACCAGACCGTCGCCGTTGAGCACCGTCATGTCGCGCTTGAGGCCGTCGTTGGCGCCGGCGTCGATGGTGACGGTCCAGGAGAAGCCCTGCGCGGCGCCGATGGCGATGACCTGGGCTCCCTTGATGCCGTACTGGCCCGCGCCCGCCGTCTTCAGCATGGCGTCGAGCTGGCGGACCTTGCTGCGGTTGCGGTCGCCGCTGCCGAGCTTGGCCTTCAACGCGGCGTTCTCTTGCTCCAGTTGGCCGATGCGGTTGTGCCGCTTGTCGGAGTCGCGGACCGCGCTTATGGCGTTGCCGATCGGGTCGACGGCGCCCGACACCCCGTTCTCCACCGGGCCGAAGACCGTGGCGGCCGCGTGGCGGGCACCGTCGACCGGCGAGTCCTCGCCGCCGCGGATGTCCACCGTGATCAGTGCGAACGCGATGGCGATCAGCAGCACCAGGAGCAGCCGGCTCTCTCGTGTGTCCCTCACGTGCGGCGGCCGTGCCTTCCTCTATCGATTGCGTCGAGCGGTACTCGGTTGTGTCGAGCGGTGCGTCGGAGGATTTCTTATGCCTTGCCTATATATCAACGATCCGCCGTACGAGGTGGCAGGCACTCGTACGGCGGACCCTCCCCGTCAGGTGTACGACACACTCATCTGCGCGGCGAGGCGTCCAGAACCTGCTGGAGCGCCTCGAACTCCTCGACGCACTTGCCGGAACCGAGCGCCACGCTGTCCAGCGGGTCCTCGGCGATATGGATCGGCATGCCGGTCTCGCGGCGCAGCCGCTCGTCGAGACCGCGCAGCAGGGCGCCGCCACCGGTGAGAACGATGCCGCGGTCCATTACGTCACCGGACAGCTCCGGCGGGCACTTGTCGAGGGTGGTCTTCACGGCGTCGACGATCGCGTTGACCGGTTCCTCGATCGCCTTGCGGACTTCCGCCGCCGAGATGACGACGGTCTTCGGCAGCCCCGACACCAGGTCGCGGCCGCGGATCTCGGTGTGTTCGTCGGAGTCGAGGTCGTACGCGGAGCCGATCGTGATCTTGATCTGTTCGGCGGTGCGCTCACCGAGGAGGAGCGAGTACTCCTTCTTGATGTGCTGGATGATCGCGTTGTCCAGCTCGTCGCCCGCGACGCGGATGGACTGCGCCGTGACGATTCCGCCGAGCGAGATCACCGCGACCTCGGTGGTGCCGCCGCCGATGTCCACCACCATGTTGCCCGTGGCCTCGTGGACCGGGAGGCCGGAGCCGATGGCCGCGGCCATGGGCTCCTCGATGATGTGCACCTGGCGGGCACCGGCCTGCGAAGAGGCCTCGATGACCGCGCGGCGCTCGACGCCGGTGATGCCGGACGGCACACAGACGACGACACGGGGCCGGGCGAGGTAGCGCCGCTTGTGCACCTTCAGGATGAAGTAGCGGAGCATGCGCTCGGTGATCTCGAAGTCGGCGATCACGCCGTCCTTCAGCGGGCGGACCGCCACGATGTTGCCCGGCGTACGCCCGATCATCTTCTTGGCTTCGGCACCGACCGCGAGGATGCCACCGGTGTTGGTGTTGATGGCGACCACGGACGGCTCATTGAGCACGATCCCTCGACCCCTGACGTACACCAGCGTGTTGGCGGTCCCGAGGTCGACAGCCATGTCACGGCCGATGAACGACATTGAGTTCCCCATCAGGATTCGTCTGGCCTTCCCAAGTGGAGCGTTTGATGGCTTGTCAGGTAGGCGAGAGGTGGACGCGGTGTGGCGTGGAGGCTCCATCGTAGTCTCGCCTGCACGATCACGGCGCGAGGGTCTTCGCCATTGTCAGCATGGGAGTCCCCGCCCCGCTAATGGGGACGTCCCGACGGAGGAGTGCGTTCCCCCAATTGGGCCGCATATGCAAAAGAGCGGCCCGAATTCTCGGGCCGCTCCTGGTCAGTGGCGCTCCGTGACTGACGCGGCATCAGAAAACGAACTCGCCGGTCTCATGGAGCGGACACCGGGTGTCTCACGCGAGTGGGCCGAAGTCCGGAATACGAGAAGACCGGATTTCCGACCCTTCATCCCGTTACGCGAAATCCGGGAAGAAAAGCTTCAGCTCGCGCGCCGCCGACTCCTCGGAGTCGGAGGCATGGATCAGGTTCTCACGAACGATGGTGCCGAAGTCACCACGGATCGAACCGGGCGCGGCGGCGATCGGGTCCGTGGGACCGGCCAGCTGGCGTACGCCGTCGATCACGCGCTCACCCTCGACGACCAGCGCGACCACAGGTCCCGAGGACATGAAGTCGACCAGCGGCTCGTAGAACGGCTTGCCCTTGTGCTCGCCGTAGTGCGCCTCCAGCGTCTCCTGGCTCAGGCTGCGCAGTTCGAGCGCGCTGATCGTCCAGCCGGCCTTGCGCTCGATGCGGCCGATGATCTCGCCGATCAGGCCGCGGCGGACGGCGTCGGGCTTGAGCAGGACGAGCGTGCGCTGGGTCATTCGCGGGACTCCTTGTAGGCCTAGATGTGCGGTGACGCCCGAGGTTACAGGGCGTGACCACCGGCCCGGCAGGCGGGCGGGCGGCACCGCGCCCGCCCCCTCCTACGCCTCCGCCTGCGCGGCCCACCGCGCCTTCGCCTCGTCGACCTTGCGGCCGAAGTGGACCGAGGCCCACCACAGGCCCGCGAAGCAGGCGCCGAGGAAGAACATGACCGGGACGAAGAAGCCACTGATGATCAGGGCGATCTGCAGCGCCCAGCCGAGCTGCACGCCGCCCGGCCGCGTCACCATGCCGCACAGCAGCACGCTGAGCAGCATCGCGACGCCGCTCACCGTCCACACCAGGGTGGCCGACAGATCGGGGTCCTTCATCGCGACGAGCCCGGCGAAGCCGATGACGAAGAACTCGGCGAGCAGGGTCGAGGAACAGAGAATACGCACGGCGATCAGCCCTTCCCCAGGAGCAGCCGGGCTTCGCCGACCGTGATCACGGAACCGGTGACGAGCACTCCCCCGCCCGCGTACTCGCCCTCTTCCTCGGCGAGCGTGATCGCGGCCTCCAGCGCGTCGTCGAGGCGCGGCTCGACCTGGACGCGCTCGTCGCCGAAGACCTCCACCGCGATGCCCGCCAACTCGTCGGCGTCCATGGCCCGGTGGCTGGAATTCTGCGTGACGACGACCTCCGCGAAGATCGGCTCGAAGGCCTCCAGGAGCCCCCGTACATTCTTGTCGCCGCTGGCGCCCACGACACCGATGAGGCGGCTGAAGTCGAAGACCTCGCCGATCGCCTCCGCGGTGACGCGCGCGCCCGCCGGGTTGTGCGCGGCGTCGAGCACGATCGTCGGCGAACGGCGCACGACCTCCAGGCGGCCCGGCGACGTGGCCGAGGCGAACGCGGTGCGGATGGTGTCGATGTCGAGCGGGCGCGCGTGCTGCGAGCCGATGCCGAAGAACGCCTCGACGGCGGAGAGCGCCACCGCCGCGTTGTGCGCCTGGTGCGCGCCGTGCAGCGGCAGGAAGATGTCCTCGTACTCGCCACCGAGCCCGCGCAGGGTCACCAACTGGCCGCCGACGGCCACCTCGCGGCGTACGACGCCGAACTCCAGGCCCTCGCGGGCCACGGTCGCGTCCGTCTCCACGGCCTTCTTGAGGATCACCTGCGCCGCGTCCACCGGCTGCTGCGCCATGATCACGGAGGCGTCCTGCTTGATGATCCCGGACTTCTCGCCGGCGATCTCGCCGGGCGTCTCACCGAGC
The DNA here is from genome assembly GCF_054871485.1 of Streptomyces sp. UC4497. Taxonomy (NCBI): domain Bacteria; kingdom Bacillati; phylum Actinomycetota; class Actinomycetes; order Kitasatosporales; family Streptomycetaceae; genus Streptomyces; species Streptomyces sp. UC4497. Next base: position 56,638 of record NZ_JBTYHB010000006.1, read on the forward strand.
CGGTCGGTGTGGTCGAGGTCGATGGGGGTGATGACCGCGACCGATCCGTCGATCACGTTCGTCGCGTCCCAGCTGCCGCCCATGCCGACCTCGACGACCGCCACGTCCACCGGGGCGTCCGCGAAGGCCGCGTAGGCCATGCCGGTCAGCACCTCGAAGAACGAGAGGCGGTACTCCTGCCGGGCGTCGACCATCTCGACGTACGGCTTGATGTCGTCGTACGTCTCGATGAAGCGCTCGTGGTCGATCGGGGCGCCGTCGAGGCTGATCCGCTCGGTGATCGACTGGACGTGCGGCGAGGTGTACCGGCCGGTGCGCAGGTCGAAGGCCGTGAGCAGGGCCTCGATCATGCGGGCCGTGGACGTCTTGCCGTTCGTGCCCGTGATGTGGATCGAGGGGTACGCGCGCTGCGGCTCGCCCAGCACGTCCATCAGCGCCGCGATGCGGTCGACGGAGGGCTCGAGCTTCGTCTCGCCCCAGCGGGTGGCGAGCTCCGCCTCCACCACCCGCAGCGCCTTCTCCACCTCGGGGTCCTGCGGGCGGGCCGGGATGCCGTCGCCCTGCGGCGGGGCGGACTGGGTGCGCAGGGTGCGGCTGCCGGCCTCGATCACCGCGAGGTCGGGGTCGCGGGTGGTCTCTTCGCCGACGATCTCTTCGAACTGGTCGGCGTCGTCGGGGTTGTCGGGGAAGCCGGGGTCGCTGCTGTCGCGCGGGGGGAGGTCACTCACGCACGCCAGTCTACGGAGGTCCACCGACAGCGCGCCCGACGCCACCCGACGTCCCGTTTCGGGACTTTGGGCCTGTCCGTTTCGGGACCTTGGTCCCTCCGGAACGTCCTTCCGCCCGGCAAACTTGCTGATCATGGACATAGGCATCGATCTCGGCACCGCCAACACCCTTCTCTACGTGCGCGGTCAGGGGATCGTGCTGAACGAACCCTCGGTCGTCGCCGTGAAGGCCGGTTCCGGCAAGGGCGGCTCCGGCAAGGGCGGTGGCCGCGGTGACGTGCTCGCCGTGGGCAGCGAGGCGAAGGAGACCATCGGGCGCACGCCGGGGTCGATCACCGCGATCCGGCCGCTGCGGGACGGCGTGATCAGCGACTACGAGGCGGCCGAGGCGATGATCCGGCACTTCGTCCGCAAGGCGGTGCCGGGGCGGCGGCCCCGCACGCGCATGGTGGTGTGCGTGCCGAGCGGGGTCACGCCCGTGGAGCGGCGGGCCATCGAGCACGCGGCGCAGCGGGCCGGTGCGAAGGCCGTGCACCTGATCGAGGAGCCGATGGCGGCGGCGATCGGGGCGGGGCTCCCGGTCTCCGATCCGCGCGGGTCGATGGTCGTGGACATCGGCGGCGGCACGAGCGAGGTGGCCGTCATCTCGCTGGGCGGCGTGGTCACTTCGCAGTCGCTGCGGGTCGGTGGCGACCGGTTCGACGAGGCGATCACGGACTACGTGCGCAAGGAGCACGGGCTGCTGATCGGCGAGCGCACGGCCGAGGACATCAAGGTCGCGATCGGCTCGGCGTGGCCCGTACCGGGTGAGGACGCGTTCGAGATGCGGGCGTTCACCGTGCGGGGGCGGGAGAAGGTGGTGGGCCTGCCGAAGACGGTCGAGCTGACGGTGCGGGAGGTGCGGGCGGCGCTGGACGAGCCCGTGGAGTCGGTGATCGCCGCGGTGAAGGCGACGTTGGAGGAGTGTCCTCCGGAGTTGTCGGGGGACGTGATGGAGCACGGGATCGTGTTGACGGGTGGGGGTGCGTTGTTGCCGGGTCTTGATCTGCGGATTGCCTCCGGCACGGGGATTCCGGTGTTCGTGGCGGACGATCCGCTGGGCAGCGTGGCGCTCGGGTGCGGGAAGTGTGTGGACGACTTTGATGGGTTGCAGCGGATGCTTGCAGCGGCTTAGGCGGGTGTTCGTAGGGGCTGCGCCCCCTCGCCTGATTTTCGTAGGGGCTCGGTGAGCTTGGCGACCTACTGTCGCGCCGGGGTTTGCGCAGTTCCCCGCGCCCCTAAAGAAGCCCACTACGTCCTTGCCGGGAAGGTTGCTTCAACCTCGTATGTGGCCGCGTTCGTCGGGCCTGCTCGGAACGTGCCGCCCAAGGAGTCGACCCGCTCTGACATGCCGGCCGTGCCGGTGCCTGCTGAGACGGGGGCGGTCGTTGGGATGTGTGTCGGCAGCGGGTTCGTGACCGTGACGTGGAGGCGGTTTGCCGAGACCGATACCGTCACGGTCACCGGCTGGCCAGGGGCGTGTTTCGCGGCGTTCGTGAGGCACTCCTGGACGACGCGGTAGACCGCCGCCTGGCGCAGCGGGGACTGGGCGCGGGCGGCGGCGTCCACGTCGACCGTGACCTCGTTGCCGGCCGCCGCGCTCTCCTCGGCGAGCCTGGGCAGCGCGTCGAGGCCGGGGGTCGGGGCGCCGCCTCCGCTGCCGCGGCGCACGACGATCTCGTTGAGCAGCAGGTGCGCCCGCCGCGCCGTCTCGGACAGCTCGTCGAAGTCCTGCTCCCAGTGCTCACCGCGGGCCCGCCGTGACAGCACCTCCGCCCGCACCGACAGCATCGTCAGCTCGCGGCCCACGAAGTCGTGCACGTCGCCCGCGACGTCGGAGCGCTCCTGCTGCACGGCCTGGAGCAGCGCGGTCTCGGCGCCCTTGGCCTCCAGGGCGCGTACGAGGTCGATACGGCGCGCGGCGATCCCGACGCCGGTGGCGAGCACGCCTATGGGCACGGCGAGGGCGAGGAACTGGCTGACGCTCTCGCCGCCCCGGTACGCGGGCCATTCGAAGAGCGCGAACGCGGCGCAGGCCCAGACGAGGTAGGCGCCGCAGGCGAGGATGCCGGAGCCCCGGCCCCGGTAGCGGGCCACGGAGTACAGGGCGAACTGGATCAGGGTCACATCGTGCAGCCAGCCGAGGAAGGCCATCCCGACGACGAACGACAGCCAGGGCCCCCACGGCTCGCGCCTGCGCAGCAGCAGCGTCGCGGCGCCGAGGGCGAGCACGAGCGTGGCGGACGTCCCGTTGAGCGCGTTGTCCGCCCTGGCCAGGCCGGGGATGTCCAGGCCCATCAGGGCGAAGCAGCCGGCGGCCGTGACGAGGTCGACGGCGTGCGGGGTGCCGCGCCAGCGCTCCAGGCGCGACCAGAGACGGCCGGCGCGACGGCCCGCGACACCCGTCGCCGCCCCGCTCGCCGCCGCCCCGTCGGCCTCGTCGTGCATGCGCCTCATCTCCGCGTACCTGCGCCCGGTATGCCACCTTTCTTACCTTGATCCGGCGCGCCGGGCAGCACGAAGGCCCCGGACCCGAGAGCGGGTTCCGGGGCCTTCGTGGACCGCTGGTCAGGCCTGCGGCAGCCGGTCCAACTGGGCCTGGATCCGGGCGATGTCCTCGTCCGCCTTGGCGAGGCGGCCCTTGATCTTGTCGACCACGTGGTCCGGGGCCTTGGCGAGGAACGCCTCGTTGCCCAGCTTGCCCTCGGACTGCGCCTTGTCCTTCTCTGCGGCGGCGAGGTCCTTGGCGAGGCGCTTGCGCTCCGCCGCCACGTCGATCGCGCCGGACAGGTCGAGCGCCACCTCGGCGCCCGCGACCGGCAGCGTGGCGGTGGCCGCGAAGCCCTCGCCCTCCGGCTGCAGCTTGAGCAGCTGGCGGATCGCCGGCTCGTGCGCGGCGAGCGCGGTGCCGTCCAGGGAGAGGCGCGCCGGGACGCGCTGGCCCGCCTTGAGGCCCTGGTCGCCCTTGAAGCGGCGGACCTCGGTGACGACCTGCTGGAGCGTCGCGATCTCCTGCTCGGCGGCCTCGTCGCGGAAGCCGCTGTCCTTGGGCCAGTCGGCGATGACCACGGACTCGCCGCCCGTGAGCGTCGTCCACAGCGTCTCGGTGACGAACGGGACCACCGGGTGCAGCAGGCGCAGCATGACGTCCAGGACCTCGCCGAGGACCCGGCTCGACACCTTCGCCGGCTCGCCGCCCGCCATGAACGTCGTCTTCGACAGCTCGACGTACCAGTCGAAGACCTCGTCCCACGCGAAGTGGTAGAGCGCGTCGGAGAGCTTCGCGAACTGGTAGTCGTCGTAGAACGCGTCGACCTCGGCAACCGTCTTGTTGAGGCGCGACAGGATCCAGCGGTCCGTCGCCGTCATCTCGGACGGCTCCGGCAGCGGGCCCTCGACGGTCGCGCCGTTCATGAGCGCGAAGCGCGTCGCGTTCCAGATCTTGTTGGCGAAGTTGCGGGACGCCTGGACCCAGTCCTCGCCGATCGGGACGTCGATACCGGGGTTGGCGCCGCGCGCGAGCGTGAACCGCAGCGCGTCGGAGCCGTAGGTGTCCATCCAGTCCAGCGGGTTGACCGCGTTGCCGAAGGACTTCGACATCTTCTTGCCGTGCTCGTCACGGACCATGCCGTGGAACGCGATGGTCTTGAAGGGGATCTCGCCGTCCATCGCGTACAGGCCGAACATCATCATCCGGGCGACCCAGAAGAACATCAGGTCGTAGCCGGTGACCAGGGCCGAGTTCGGATAGAACTTGGCCAGGTCCTCGGTCTGCTCCGGCCAGCCCAGCGTGGAGAAGGGCCACAGGCCGGACGAGAACCAGGTGTCCAGGACGTCGGTGTCCTGGTGCCAGCCCTCGCCGCTCGGCGCCTGCTCGTCGGGGCCGACGCAGACGGTCTCGCCGTTCGGGCCGTGCCAGACGGGGATGCGGTGGCCCCACCACAACTGGCGCGAGATGCACCAGTCGTTGAGGTTGTCGACCCAGTCGAAGTAGCGCTGCGACAGGTCGGCGGGGTGGATGTTCACCCGGCCGTCGCGGACCGCGTCGCCCGCGGCCTTGGCGAGCGTCTCGACCTTCACCCACCACTGCAGCGAGAGCCTCGGCTCCAGCGTCGTCTTGCACCGCGAGCAGTGTCCGACCGAGTGCACGTACGGCCGCTTCTCGGCGACGATCCGGCCCTCGGCCCGCAGCGCGGCGACGATCGCGGAGCGCGCCTCGAAGCGGTCGAGGCCCTCGAAGGGGCCGTGGGCGGTGATGACGCCGCGCTCGTCCAGGACTTCGAGCGCCTCGAGGTCGTGGCGCTGGCCGATCGCGAAGTCGTTCGGGTCGTGGGCGGGGGTCACCTTGACGGCGCCGGTGCCGAACTCCGGGTCGACGTGCGTGTCCGCGACGACGGGGATCGTGCGCCCGGTCAGCGGCAGCTTGATCTGCTTGCCGATCAGGTGCGCGTACCGCTCGTCGTCCGGGTGCACGGCGACCGCGGTGTCGCCCAGCATCGTCTCGGCGCGTGTCGTCGCGACGACGATGGTGTCCTCGCCCTCGCCGTACTTCATGGAGACGAGCTCGCCGTCGTCGTCCTGGTAGTCCACCTCGATGTCCGAGATGGCCGTCAGGCAGCGCGGGCACCAGTTGCTGATGCGCTCGGCGCGGTAGATCAGGCCGTCGTCGAACATCTTCTTGAAGACGGTCTGGACCGCGCGGGACAGTCCCTCGTCCATCGTGAAGCGGTCGCGGCTCCACGCCACACCGTTGCCCAGGCGGCGCATCTGACCGGCGATCTGGCCGCCGGACTCGGCCTTCCACTGCCAGACGCGCTCGACGAACGCCTCACGGCCCAGGTCGTGCCGGGACAGGCCCTCCTTGGCGAGTTCGCGCTCCACCACGTTCTGCGTGGCGATGCCGGCGTGGTCCATGCCGGGCTGCCACAGCGTCTCGTAGCCCTGCATGCGCTTGCGGCGGGTGAGGGCGTCGATCAGCGTGTGCTCGAAGGCGTGGCCCAGGTGCAGGGAGCCCGTGACGTTCGGCGGCGGGATGACGATCGTGTACGGCGGCTTCTCGCTCTTGGGATCGGCATCGAAGTAACCGCGCTCTACCCAGCGCTCGTACAGCGGCCCCTCTACTTCGGCCGGCGCGTACTGGGTCGGCAGTTCGGAGGTGGGCGCTGGGGTCTGCTGCTGAGAGTTCTCGGTCACGGAGCCAGTTTAGAGGGGTTACAAGCTCGTACTGAAACCGAATCCGGTGGAACGGATCGCACCCACGTACGTCAGGATGTCGGCAGCACATAAGCAACGGGAGGGAACGCGAGTAATGAGCCACAACCAGCCGGGCCCCTATGGGAACCAGCCGCCCCAGCAGCCGGGACCCTACGGCCAGCAGCCCCAGCAGCCTGGACCCTACGGTCAGCCGCAGCAGCCGGGTCCGTACGGCCAGCCGCAGCAGGCGCCGCAGCCCGGCTACGGTTACCCGCAGCAGCCGCCCCAGCAGGCACCCCAGGGCGTTCCGCCCCAGCAGCCGCCGGGCCCGTACGGCCAGCCGCCGCAGCAGGCGCCCGGCGGTTACGGCCAGCCCCAGCAGCCGGGCCCATACGGTCAGCCGCAGCAGGCTCCGTACGGCCAGTACCCGCAGCAGCCGCCCACCGGCGGGGGCGGCAACAAGAAGGTGCTGGGCATCGTGCTCGGCGCGGTCGTCGTGGTGGCGGCTCTCGGGGTGGGGGGCTACTTCATCTTCGGCGGTGACAGCGGCAGTGGCGGCGGCAGTTCCGTGGCGGACGACGGCCAGCACAAGCTGACGACGCCGTCGACGGTCCTCGGCGAGTACCAGAAGAGCACCTCGAACACCTCCAGCAGCGGCACCTTCAGCGACAGCGACCTGGAGGAGGCCAAGAAGTGGGGCGTGACCGACCCCAAGAGCGTGAACGCCAGCTACAAGGCGGGCTCCGGCACCTCGGTCAAGGCGATCAACTTCGGTGGCGTGTACGGCAAGATCGAGGACCCGGAGAAGGTCGTCGACTCGATGTTCACCGAGATGGAGAAGAAGTCCAAGGAAGAGGCCGGCGGCGCGAGCGGCGCCAAGGTCTCCTTCGAGGGCGCGCCCCAGAAGTTCGAGCCGGCCGGCTTCAAGAACGGCGTCCTGAAGTGCCAGAACGCCAAGTACGAGATGCCCGGAGGCAGTTCATCCACCGCGGGTGTGCCGTCGAGCTTCAAGATGCCGATGTGCATCTGGGGTGACCACAGCACGGTCACGTACATCGTGTACTCCGACAGCGGCGCCATCATCTCGAAGAAGGAGCAGCCGCTGAGCGAGGCGGCCGACACGACGGCGAAGCTGCGCAACGAGGTACGCGTCAAGTCCTGACGGCGGGAACGCGCATGAGTAGGGCCCCGGTCGGAGATCCGACCGGGGCCCTACTCGTGCCGACTGGTGTGCCGCTACGCCGACTTCTGCTCGCCGCTGCCGCCACCACGGGCGTCGCGCGGGATCAGCGTCGGGTTCACGTTCGAGTGGACGGCGTCCGCAGTGATGACGACGCGGGCCACGTCCTTGCGGGACGGGACCTCGTACATCACCGACTGGAGGACCTCCTCCATGATGGCGCGCAGCCCTCGCGCGCCGGTGCGGCGCAGGATCGCCTGGTCGGCGATGGCCTCGAGCGCCTCGCGCTCGAAGTCCAGCTCCACACCGTCGAGTTCGAAGAGCCGCTCGTACTGCTTGACCAGAGCGTTCTTCGGCTCGACGAGGATCTGGAGCAGCGCCTCGCGGTCGAGGTTCTGGACCGCGGTGATGACCGGGAGCCGGCCGATGAACTCCGGGATCATCCCGAACTTCACCAGGTCCTCCGGCATGACCTCCTGGAACTGGTCCTTCTCGTCGAGCTCGCGCTTGGAGTGCAGGGTCGCGCCGAAGCCGATGCCCTTGGCGCCCGCCCGCGACTCGATGATCTTCTCGAGACCGGAGAACGCGCCGCCCACGATGAACAGCACGTTCGTCGTGTCGATCTGGATGAACTCCTGGTGCGGGTGCTTGCGTCCGCCCTGCGGCGGCACCGAGGCGCTGGTCCCCTCAAGGATCTTGAGGAGCGCCTGCTGCACACCCTCACCGCTCACATCACGCGTGATCGACGGGTTCTCCGACTTGCGGGCGACCTTGTCGATCTCGTCGATGTAGATGATCCCGGTCTCGGCCTTCTTGACGTCGTAGTCGGCCGCCTGGATCAGCTTGAGCAGAATGTTCTCGACGTCCTCGCCGACGTAGCCCGCCTCCGTCAGCGCCGTCGCGTCGGCGATGGCGAACGGGACGTTGAGCATGCGCGCCAGCGTCTGTGCGAGGAGCGTCTTGCCGGAGCCGGTCGGGCCGAGGAGCAGGATGTTGGACTTCGCGAGCTCGATCGCGTCGTCCCGCCCGTTCGCCCCGCCGTTCTCGCCGGCCTGGACGCGCTTGTAGTGGTTGTACACCGCGACGGACAGGGCCTTCTTGGCGGCTTCCTGTCCTACGACGTAGCTCTCGAGGAACTCGTAGATCTCGCGCGGCTTGGGCAGTTCCTCCCAGCGCACTTCGCTCGTCTCCGCGAGCTCTTCCTCGATGATCTCGTTGCAGAGGTCGATGCACTCGTCGCAGATGTACACACCGGGGCCTGCGATGAGCTTCTTGACCTGCTTCTGACTCTTTCCGCAGAACGAGCACTTGAGCAGATCGCCGCCGTCACCGATGCGTGCCACGAGGTGCTTCCCCTTCGCCTGGGAGACGCCACGTTCAGCGGCTCCTGGTGCCTGTATCCGACGGTACCTTGCCGGGCCCCCCGTTCGGGCCCCCCTTGGCACGGTTCACTTTGACGTGGACCGTGCCAAGGGGACGGCAGACGATACAGCGCCTACTACGCGATCGCCTCGTTGTTCATCTTGCGCGTCGAGACGACCTGGTCGACCAGGCCGTACGCGAGCGCGTCCTCGGCCGTGAGGATCTTGTCGCGCTCGATGTCGTCGCGGATCTTCTCGATCGGCGTCGTCGAGTGCTTGGCCAGCATGTCTTCCAGCTGAGCACGCATACGCATGATCTCGTTGGCCGCGATCTCCAGGTCGGAGAGCTGCTCACGGCCGGTGCCGCCGGAGGGCTGGTGGATCAGCACGCGCGCGTTGGTCAGCGCCATGCGCTTGCCCGGGGTGCCGGCGGCCAGCAGGACGGCGGCCGCGGAGGCGGCCTGGCCCATGCAGACCGTCTGGATGTCCGGCTTCACGAACTGCATCGTGTCGTAGATGGCCGTGAGGGCCGTGAACGAGCCGCCGGGGCTGTTGATGTAGATGGAGATGTCGCGGTCCGGGTCCATCGACTCCAGGCACAGCAGCTGCGCCATGACGTCGTTGGCCGACGCGTCGTCGATCTGCACGCCGAGGAAGATGATGCGCTCCTCGAAGAGCTTCGCGTACGGGTCGTACTCGCGCACGCCCTGCGAGGTGCGCTCGACGAAGCGCGGCACCACGTAGCGGTTGTCGACCTGGGGGCCCGTGTACAGGCCGCTGCCGGGGAAGTTGTTCATGGTCGGTGTTCCGTCCTGGTGAAGGTGGGCTTGGCTGGCTGTGCCGACGTGATCGCGAGGATCAGGCGCCGGTGCCGCCGCCGCCCGGAACGCCCGTAGCGGCAGTGATGATCTCGTCGATGAGGCCGTACTCCTTGGCCTCCTCGGTGGTGAACCAGCGGTCGCGGTCACCGTCACGGATGATCGTCTCGACACTCTGGCCCGAGTGGCGCGCGGTGATCTCGGCCATGCGCTTCTTCGTGCGCAGCAGGTACTCGGCCTGGATCTTCACGTCCGAAGCGGTACCGCCGATGCCGGCGGAGCCCTGGTGCATCAGGATGTCGGTGTGCGGCAGCGCGAAGCGCTTGCCCGCCGAGCCGCCGGTCAGCAGGAACTGGCCCATGGAGGCGGCCATACCCATGCCGATGGTGACGACGTCGTTCGGGATGTACTGCATGGTGTCGTAGATCGCCATGCCGGCCGTCACCGAGCCGCCGGGGCTGTTGATGTACAGGAAGATGTCCTTGTCCGGGTCTGCGGCAAGGAGCAGCATCTGTGCGGTGATCTTGTTCGCGATGTCGTCGTCGACCTGCTGGCCGAGGAAGACGATGCGCTCGCCGAGCAGCCGGTTGTAGACATGGTCGCCGAGGCCACCACCGATGGACGGCTCGCCTGCGGCGGAAGGCATCAGATTCGTCACGGATCCACCTGCTCGTCTCTGACGGCTACGCGCCGTCTCGCGTCTTTAGCTGGGGCCGGGGGTCACGCTCGCGACTCCCCTGCCCTCCTCTTCATGGACCCTAACGCGCGGCCCCCTCCGGGGAATCCCGCGAGTGGAACTGTTCGCTGTGAGCGCAGGTACGCTCCGCTCCTGTTCCGGGAGGCTGGGCACGGCTCCCTAGGGGCGCGGGGAACTGCGCAATCCCCGCGCATGACCGCAGGCGGCCACAGAAGCTCAGGCACGACGCGTCTTGCGCCCCACCGGGGCTGGGCGCGCAGTTCCCCGCGCCCCTACGGGGCACTGAGGCCCCCGGAACCGCACGGTTCCGGGGGCCTCAGTCACGTTCCTGAGCGGAGCGCTTACTTGTTCTCGGCCTCGGCGGCCTCGGTGGACTCGGCGGCGGCCTCCGCGGCCTCCTCCGTCTCCTCCTCGTCGTCCGAGAGGTCGACGATCTCGCCGTTGGTGTCCTTGACCGTGGCGGCCTCGACGACCGTGGCAAGGGCCTTTCCGCGGGCGACCTCGCCGACGAGCATCGGGACCTGGCCACCCTCGACGACGGCCTGGGCGAACTGGTCGGGGGACATGCCGGAGGAAGCGGCGCGGCGCATGAGGTGCTCGGTGAGCTCCTCCTGGCTGACGTTCAGCTTCTCCTTGTTGACGAGCTCGTCGAGGACGAACTGCGTCTTGATGCCCTTGACGGCCTGCTCGCTCGTCTCGGCGTCGAACTCCTCGACCGTCTTGCCCTGGATCTCGAGGAACTTCTCGAGGTTCAGGCCCATCTGGGCGAGCTGGTGGTTCTCGAGGTTGTGCTTGCGGGTCTGGACCTCGTCCTCGAGCAGCTTCTCCGGGACGGGAACCTCGACCAGCTCGAGCAGCTTCTCCAGGACGCGCTCCTGGGCCTGCGTGGCCTGGTCGTTCAGCTTCTGGTTCTCGAGGCGCTTGCGGCTGTCGGCCTTCAGCTCGTCGAGGGTGTCGAACTCGGAGGCGAGCTGCGCGAACTCGTCGTCCAGCTCCGGCAGTTCGCGCTTGGCGACCTGGCTCACCTTGACGGTGACCTCGGCGTCCTTGCCCTCGGCGGAGCCGCCCTTGAGCTCGGAGGTGAAGGTGGCCTCGCCACCGGCCTCCAGGCCCTTGACGGCGTCGTCGATGCCGTCGAGGAGCTCGCCCGAGCCGATGGTGTACGAGACGCCGGAGGCGACGCCGTCCTCGAGGACCTCGCCCTCGACCTTGGCCTCCAGGTCGATCGTCACGACGTCGCCGTCCTCGGCGGCGCGCTCGACCGGCGCGGTGGAGGCGAAGCGGTCGCGCAGCTGCTCGACGGCCTTGTCGACGTCCTCTTCGGTGACCTCGGTGGCGTCGACCTCGACCTCGATGCCGGAGTAGTCCGGGATCTCGATCGTCGGGCGGACGTCGACCTCAGCGGTGAAGTTCAGCGTCTCGCCGTCCTTCAGGTCCGTGATGTCGACCTCGGGCTGACCGAGGACGTTGAGCTCCGCCTCGTTGACGGCCTCGGTGTAGAACTTCGGGAGCGCGTCGTTGACAGCCTCTTCGAGGACCGCACCGCGGCCGAAGCGCTGGTCGATGACGCGGGCCGGGATCTTGCCCTTGCGGAAGCCCTTCACCGTGACCTGCTGGTTGATCTTCTTGTACGCCGCGTCGAGGCTGTCCTTGAGCTCCTCGAAGGGCACCTCAATGCTGAGCCGAACCCGGGTCGGGTTCAGGGTCTCGACGGCGCTCTTCACGGTGGGTCTCCTTGGGGGCTGACTTCTGGGATCGTGCCCGGCTTTAGAGACACACGGGCATGCAGCTTGCATAGTAACGGCACGCCGCTGCGGACCCACAATGCGATCTTGGAGAACCCCGGGGCGGCCTCGCGGCCTGCGCCCGAACGCTGGTCGGGGTGGCGGGATTTGAACCCACGGCCTTCCGCTCCCAAAGCGGACGCGCTACCAAGCTGCGCCACACCCCGTCGGTGCGACACGTAGGGTACATGCCTGCAGGCCGTGCGGCTCCCGCGCTGCGGGCCATGGGAAAGAGGGTGTGCACTCGGCGCCCTCGACCCGCTACGATGCCTGCGTGCCGCGGTCACCGACCTGCGGTGCAGCCGTGCGGGCGTAGCTCAATGGTAGAGCCCTAGTCTTCCAAACTAGCTACGCGGGTTCGATTCCCGTCGCCCGCTCTCGTGAAAAGCCTCCGGCCCGGATCCACTCCTCGTGGACCGGGCCGGAGGCTTTTTCGCGGACCTCAGCCGGGGCGTCCTGGCCGCCGCCTCAGAAATTGATCGCGCTGATGCTGTCCGCGACCGAGTTGAGGAAGTTGTTGATCGCAGGCGCCATTCCGGTCGATGCGAGGAAGAAGCCGAAGAGCACCGCCACTATGGCGGGTCCCGCTTTGAGCGAGCCGCCGCGCATGAGGACGACGAGGACGATCGCCAACAACAGCACCACTGACAGCGAAATGGCCACACTGATCACACCCTAGGTCGGTCCGCTCTCCCGGCCCGGGGGGTACAGCCCCACCCCCCGCCAGAACCATCGTGCCACCAACACGGCACCCCTATGCGGCCCGTGACGCATCGTCGGCCACGTACCGGCTGGTTTCGGCTTGATCGTTTCTATCGTCCCGGCCGCCCCACGCGCCCGCCACCACCACGACCTGCAGGCTTTCTCTCAGTTTCCCCTTGGTTTGCACACAGGAAAATCAAGGAAATGCGATGTCCAATTACTGACCAAGCCGTACGGGACGAATCGGTCATTTCACCAGGGGCGGGCAAACCAGTGGGGCACAACCGCACAAACTCCATGTCAACTTCCGCACAAACGGGGTACCTGGAAACACCAAGGAGGAAACGAGTTGATGGTTTTACGAAATCACAGGGGCCCCACTAAGGTGCCTCAGATGTTCCACACTGCCATCATCCCCACCGGCGCAGTGCGGCCCCCCACGATCTCCCCGAGTTCCTGGTGGGAGGGCCTGTGACCAACTCGCTGCACCCGCAGGGCTCGCACCGCACCCCGCTCCCACCGACCGCGCGGCCGGCCGCGGAAGCCGCTCCCCGGCCCCAGCAGAAACCGGCCACCGCTCCGGCCGACTCCCCCAAGCCCAAGCAGCGCGACGCGTTCTTCGACAACGCCAAATACCTGGCCATCGTCTTCGTCGCGATGGGCCACTCCTGGGAACCGCTGACGGACGGCAGCCGTACCGCCGAAGCGCTGTACGAGATCGTCTACACGTTCCACATGCCGGCGTTCATCATCATCTCCGGCTATTTCTCGCGCAGCTTCGACATGCGGCCCGACCGGCTGCGGCGCCTCATCACCGGCGTCGCCGTGCCGTACGTGATCTTCGAGGTCGCGTACAGCATCTTCAAGAAGTACGCGGACAACGATCCCGGCCATCCGATCAGCCTGCTCGACCCATGGTTTCTGACCTGGTTCCTCGTCGCGCTCTTCGTCTGGCGGCTCACCACGCCGCTGTGGAAGGTCGTCCGCTGGCCGATCCCGCTCTCCATCGCGATCGCCGTGCTCGCCTCGGTCTCCCCCGACATCGGCGACGACCTGGACCTCCAGCGCGTACTGCAGTTCCTGCCGTTCTTCGTGCTCGGCCTGTTCCTGAAGCCCGAGCACTTCCAGCTCGTGCGGCGCCGCGAGGTGCGGATCCTGTCCCTGCCGATCGCGGCGTGCGCCTTCCTGCTCGCCTACTGGTCGGCTCCGCGTATGACGTCGGTGTGGTTCTACCACCGCGACAGCGCGCAGGAGCTGGGCGTTCCGTGGTGGGTCGGCGTCGTCATGACGCTCGCCCTGTTCGGCTGCTCGATCGTGCTCACCGCGTGCTTCTTCGCGTGGGTGCCGGGCCGCAAGATGTGGTTCACAGTGCTCGGCGCCGGGACGCTGTACGGCTATCTGCTGCACGGGTTCCTGGCGAAGGGCTCCCGGTTCTGGGGCTGGTTCGACGCGGACTGGACCCACACCCCGTACGGCGAGGTCGCCGTCACGCTCATCGCCGGCGCGGTCGTCACCGCCCTGTGCACGCCACCGGTGCAGCGGGCGTTCCGTTTCGCCATGGAGCCGAAGATGCCGTGGGCGTTCAAGAAGGACGCCACCGAGACGGCACGGGCCAGGCAGCGCGCCTGACGTGGTTCGGGTAAGGGTGGGACGGGAACCCAACTCGCCCGCCCTTACCCGAACCACGAGGAGCCCGGCCTCATGCAGATCGATCTGACGGGACGCACCGCCCTGGTCACCGGATCCACCCAGGGCATCGGCGCCGCCATCGCGACGGGCCTGGCCCGGTCCGGGGCCCGCGTCGGCGTCAACGGCCGGACGCGGGAGCGCGTGGACGAGGCCGTCTCCCGCATCCGCGCCGAGGTACCCGACGCGGACCTGGTGCCGGTCGCCGCCGACGTCACCACGGAGGACGGCCTGCGGGACGCCGCCGAGGCGCTCCCCCACATCGACATCCTGGTCAACAACCTGGGCATCTTCGGCTCCGCCGACCCGCTGGAGATCACCGACGCCGAGTGGCGCCGCTACTTCGAGGTCAACGTGCTGGCCGCGGTCCGGCTGATCCGCCACTATCTGCCCGACATGACCGAGCGCGGCTGGGGCCGGATCCAGAACATCGCCAGCGACTCGGCCGTCGTGATCCCCGCCGAGATGATCCACTACGGGATGTCCAAGACAGCGCTGCTCTCGGTGAGCCGCGGCTTCGCGAAGCAGGCCGCAGGCAGCGGCGTGACCGTCAACTCCGTCATCGCCGGCCCCACCCACACGGGCGGCGTCGAGGACTTCGTCTACGAGCTGGTCGACCGCTCCCTGCCCTGGGACGAGGCACAGCGCGCCTTCATGCGCGAGCACCGCCCGCAGTCCCTGCTGCAACGGCTCATCGAGCCCGAGGAGATCGCGAACATGGTGGTCTACCTGGCATCCGACCTCTCCAGCGCCACGACGGGCGGCGCGCTGCGGGTGGACGGCGGTTACGTGGACTCGATCCTGCCGTAGGGCCGTTACGGCTTTACGGCCGTAAAAATCAGGCAAGCCCCAGCAGCGCGCGCATCGTCGCGTACTTCTGTGTCAGTCGATTCCGGGTCGGCTCGTCGAGGACGGCGAGGCGGCCCGGATCCGCGTTGTGGGCCAGGTCCGCCTCCTTGACCAGGCGGGCGCCGGGGGTGGCGAGGATGCGCCGCGCGTACGCCTCCGGGGGCTCGCCCTTGCGCTTGGTCAGCGCGCGGACGACCGCCTTCGTCTCCGCCGGGAGCGGGGCCGCGTCCAGCCACTCCTGCGTGAGCGCGTCGTCCTCGATCGCGTCGTGCAGCCATGCCGCGGCGATCTGGGCATCGTCGCCTCCCCTGGCGCGCGTGCCCTCGGCCACGGCCGCCAGATGCTCCGCGTACGGGCGGCCCGCCTTGTCCTTCTGGCCTTGGTGGGCCTGGCGCGCGAGGGCCTCGACTTCCTTCAGCGTGAGCATGCCGCCGACCCTCTCACACGGCTCAGGACTGGGCCCACAGGTCCTTTGGTAAGCTAAGTATTGACGTTTTCTTGACGCTCTCTTGACCAAAGCCTCTGGTCGACCCCTCGACCTTTACGTACGGCTTCAAGACCAAGGAGGAACGGGCCCATCGGACACGCAGACACCTTGATCGCCATGGGCGGCGCCTTTCTCGCGGCCGCCGTCCTCGCCCGCCTGGGAGGGCGGATAGGCCTCCCCACCATTCCCCTGTTCATCCTGGCCGGGATCCTGCTCGGCCCCCACACGCCGGGCGTCGTGCTGCTCTCCGACCCGCACGACCTGGAGATGCTCTCCGCGCTCGGCCTCGTACTTCTGCTCTTCTATCTCGGCCTCGAGTTCCACATGGACGACCTGAAGACGGGCGGCCGCAAGATGGCCCTCGCCGGCGGGACGTACCTCGCGCTGAACGTCGGCGCCGGCCTCGGTTTCGGATTCGCCCTCGGCTGGGGCACATCCGAGGCTCTGGTCCTCGCCGGGGTGCTCGGCATCTCGTCGTCCGCGATCGTCACCAAGGTCCTTGTCGACACCGGCCGGCTCGGGAATCCCGAGACCAAGCCGATCCTCGGGATCATCGTGGTCGAGGACATCTTCCTCGCCCTGTATCTGGCCGCGTTGCAGCCGATCCTGTCCGGGGCGGACTCGCTGTCGGCGGCCGTGCTCGACGGCGGCAAGGCCTTCGGGTTCCTGCTGCTGCTCGCCCTCGCGGCGCGCTTCGGCACGCGGCTCGTCGGCAAGCTGTTCAACACCAAGGACGACGAGCTCCTCGTCATCTCCTTCCTCGGTGCCGCGGTGTTCGTGGCCGGGGTCTCCGAGTGGTTCGGCGTCGCCGACGCCATCGGGGCGTTCATGGTCGGCCTGATGCTCGGGTCCACCGCCTCCGGCGAGCGGATCATGAAGCTGGTGCACCCGCTGCGGGACGCCTTCGGCGCGATCTTCTTCTTCGGGTTCGGTCTCTCCATCGACCCCGGTGACCTGCCGAGCGTGCTGTGGCCGGTGCTCGCGGCGGTCGCGCTGACGCTCGTCATGAACGTGCTCGCGGGACTCGGGGCGGCGAAGATCTACGGATTCGGGGCCGGGCCCGCCGCGAACATCTCGACCACGCTGCTCGCGCGCGGCGAGTTCGCGCTGATCCTCGCCACGATGGCCGCGGCCGCCGGGCTCGACGAGCGGCTCTCGCCGTTCATCGCGGGGTACGTGCTGCTGCTCGCGGTCCTCGGGCCGCTGGCCGCGGGCCGGTCCGGTTGGCTGGCCCGGATCCTGCCGATCAAGGAGCGGTCGCCGGTGCTCGATGAGCCACGGGTCGGCGCCGGGGTGTAGTACCCCTCACGCGTCCCGGCAGATCAGCAGCAGCGCCCGGTCGTCGTTGACGTCCTTGGCCACCGCCTCGATGAGGTGCCAGGCCGCGCCGTGGAAGCCGCCGGTCACATACCGGTCGGCTTCCCCGGTGAGGCGGTCCATGCCCTCGCTGATGTCCCGCTCGGAGGTCTCGACGAGGCCGTCCGTGAACAGCATCAGCACGTCACCGGGGCGCAACGTCCCCTTCGTGGCGTCGAATTCGGCCCCGTCGTAGACACCGAGGAGCGGGCCCTCGGCCGCCTTCTCCTCCCAGCGGCCCGTGCCCGCGCTGAGTTGCAGGCCCGGCGGGTGGCCCGCGGAGTACAGCTCGTAGTCCCCGGACTCCAGGTCCAGGACGAGGTGGATCGAGGTCGCGAAGCCCTCGTCCCAGTCCTGGCGGAGCAGGTAGCCGTTGGCCGCCGGCAGGAAGGCGTGCGGCGGCAGCGAGCCGAGCAGCCCGCTGAAGGCGCCGGCGAGCAGCAGGGCCCGGCTGGCCGCGTCCATGCCCTTGCCCGACACGTCCGTGAGGACGACCTCCAGCGTGCGGCCGTTGTTCGTACGGGCCGCGACAACGAAGTCACCGGAGAACGACTGGCCGCCCGCCGGGCGCAGCGCCATCTCGCGGTGCCAGCCCGGCGGCAGCTTGGGCAGCCGGCTCTGTGTGCGGATACGTTCGCGCAGGTCGAAGAGCATCGTTCCGCCGCGCCGCCAGGGCACGCCGACCCGGCTGCGGAACTGGGCGATGAGCAGGCCGAAGAACCCGCAGGCCGCGACCGTGAGCACGGTGCCGGGCGTGACCCCGGCCGCGCGCTGCGTGTAGGGGCCCAGCTGGAACGATTCCACGATCAGCGCCGCGGCCGCCGCCGCGTACAGGCCGAGCAGGCTGGCGGGGCGCAGCAGCAGGCCGCCCGCGACGATCGGCAGGACGAGGACGGCGGGCGCGCACCACACCGGGTTGAGGATGGTGGCGAAGGCGATCACCGGGATGGTGATGAGCAGGCCGACGAGCGCGATCCAGTCGGAGCCGTCCCCGCGGAAGTAGTCCACTCCGGATTTGCGCACGGCTGTGCGGACCCGGTGGACACGCATTCTCAACCGGGCCGGGAACGTATCGGCCTCCGCGCGCTGTTTGCGCCCGCGCCGCTCTCGTCGTAGCGCCATTGTTCGTGGACCCTATCCACCGGGTCAGGGCCTGTGCACGGGAGGTCCCACTTGTCCCCCTTTCCGGGCACCCCTGTCAGCGCCGGTACGGGAGGTAAATTCCCTCGCCCGTCGCTGCCCGCCCTGGTAGGGATGGCGTATGGCGACCGATCTGCGCACCTTGCGGGACAGCGAGTGGGACCACTGGTACGGGAAGCTGGAGCGGGCCTTCGGCGGAGTCGCCGAGGCGGCCGAGGAGCGCGGGCTCTACCGGGAGCTGACCTCCTTCGACCGCTCCCTCGGAGTGTGGGACGGGGACGAGTGCGTGGGTACGGCCGGCGCCTTCCCGTTCCGCGTCGCGGTGCCCGGCGGGGCGTTCGTGACCGCGGCGGGCGTGACGATGGTCAGCGTCGCCGCGACGCACCGCAGGCGCGGCATCCTGACCTCGATGATGCGCCGTCAACTCGACGACGTACGAAGGTGGGGCGAGCCCCTGGCGGTCCTCACGGCGTCCGAACCCGTCATCTACGGGCGGTTCGGCTACGGCATCGGGACCCGTAAGGCCGCGGTGCGCATCGAGTCCCGGCAGGTCCGGATCGACGCGCCCGCAGAGGCCGACCTGGTGCGACTGCGGTACGTGGAGCCGGCGGAGGGCGCCGAGCGGTGCGAGTCCGTGTATCTGCGGACCGTGGGGACGCGGCCCGGGATGCTCGCCCGGACGCCCGGCTGGGAGCGGCTGCCGCTGCTCGACCCGGAGCAGGACCGGGACGGGGCGTCGCCGCTGCAGTGCGTCGTGGCCGAACGCGACGGGGAGACGGTCGGGTTCACGCGCTTCCATGTCCGGCCGGACTCCGCGGAGGGGGTGGATCGCAACCGGGTCCTGGTGCGCGAGGTGACCGCGGTCGAGCCCGCGGCGTACGCGGCGCTGTGGCGGTTCCTGTGCTCCATCGACCTGACGGAGACCGTGGAGTGCGGCAACCTTCCCGTGGACGATCCGCTGTTCTCGCTGGTCTCCGACATCCGGCGGTGCGGCGTACGGGTGCGTGACTCGATGCACGTACGTCTGGTGGAGGTGGGCGAGGCGCTCGAAGCGCGTACGTATCTCACGCCCGTGGACGTCGTGTTCGAGGTCGCGGACGCCTTCTGCCCCTGGAACGAGGGGCGTTGGCGACTCACGGGCGACGCGAAGGGCGGCGCGTCCTGCAAGCGGACCGAGGAGCCGGCCGATCTCGCCCTGTCCGTACGGGAGTTGGGTGCGGCCTATCTCGGTGACGCGTCACTGATGGAGCTGGCCGGGGCCGGGCGGGTGCGGGAGCTGCGGCCCGGAGCGCTCGCGGAGGCGTCGGTGGCGTTCGGCTCGACCGTCGCGCCGTGGCTGCCGCACGGGTTCTAACGGGGCGGTTGGCACGTCGGGCACCAGAAGAGGTTGCGGGCCGCCAGTTCGGCCGTGCGGATCTCGGTGCCGCACAGGTGGCAGGGCCGGTGCGCGCGCCGGTAGACGTAGACCTCGCCGCCGTGGTCGTCGACGCGCGGCGGGCGGTTCATCGCCTCGGGGGTGTGCTCGGGGCGGACGGTGTCGATGCGGTTGGCGCGGACGCCGTCGTGCATGAGCGCCACCAAGTCGTCCCAGATGGCGTGGAGTTGGGGCTCGGTGAGGTTCCTGCCCGGGGTGTACGGGTCGATGCCGTGGCGGAAGAGGACCTCGGCGCGGTAGACGTTGCCGACGCCCGCGATCACCTTCTGGTCCATGAGGAGCGCGGCGATGGTGGTGCGGCTGCGGGAGATGCGGGTGAACGCGCGGGTGGGGTCCTCGCCGGGGCGCAGCGGGTCCGGGCCGAGGCGGTCGTGTATCGCCTGCTTCTCGGCGTCCGTGATGAGGGCGCAGGTGGTGGGGCCGCGGAGGTCCGCGTAGTGGGTGTCGTTCGCGAGGCGCAGACGGACGGTGTCCGTGGGGGGCGGGGCGGGGGTCGCGCCGAAGGTGTACTTGCCGAAGAGGCCGAGGTGGATGTGGATCCAGGCGCCCTCGTCGCCGAAGCCGAGGAAGAGGTGCTTGCCGATGGCCTCGGTGCGGGTGAGTTCTTGGCCGGTGAGGAGCGCTGCCGCGTCGGAGAACTTGCCCTGGGGGCTGGTCACGGTGGCCTTGCGGCCGGCGAAGCGGGTGGCGTGGTCCTGGGCGAGGCGGTGGATCGTGTGGCCTTCGGGCACGCCGGTTCCTTTCGGCTGGCCGTGGTTGACGTCACGGGGCGCTGCCCCGGACCCCGCGGGCTCTCGTCACCAGAGCGGGGCTGATCTGGGGCTCTGCCCCATACCCCGCTGGCTCTCGTCACCAGAGCGGGGCTCAAAATACCCATCCGCCGCTGGGCTCGAATGGCTCCGCCCCGGGGGCGTAACCCCGGGGCGGGTGCGGACCCGGAGGGGCTAGTCCTGCTGCGGGTGGTGCGCGGGGATCGCGGGGAGCACGCCCGACGTCTCGTAGGCCGAGAGCATGTCGATGCGGCGCTGGTGGCGCTCCTCGTTGGAGTACGGCGTCGCCAGGAAGATCTCGACGAACTTCGTCGCCTCCTCCTCCGTGTGCATCCGCCCACCGATGGAGATCACGTTCGCGTTGTTGTGCTCACGGCCCAGCGCAGCGGTCTGCTCGCTCCAGGCGAGGGCCGCACGGACGCCCTTCACCTTGTTCGCGGCGATCTGCTCACCGTTGCCGGAGCCGCCGATCACGACGCCGAGGGCGTCCGGGTCACCGGCCGTCCGCTCCGCGGCGCGGAGGCAGAACGGCGGGTAGTCGTCCTGGGCGTCGTAGATGTGGGGCCCGCAGTCGACGGGCTCGTGGCCGTGGGCCTTGAGCCATTCGACCAGGTGGTTCTTGAGTTCGTAGCCGGCATGATCCGAGCCGAGGTACACGCGCATGGGTCCGAGTGTGGCACGACGCGCGCCGGGTAGCCGCCTCCGGGTGCCCGCCGGGGCGCCTCGTCGTGGCCTTGACAACAATCCGGACTCAAAGCTTCCGCACGGGCGACCTGGTGCGTTGAATGCGAACCCACGTTTACCGCAAACGTAAGGACCCAGTGCATGACCACGCAGTCGCCCCCCACCACCGGGGCCTCTTCCGGTACGCCGCCCACCGGCGGCGACGGTGACGGACTCAAGGCAGGGCTGAAGAACCGGCACCTGTCCATGATCGCCATCGGCGGTGTCATCGGAGCCGGTCTGTTCGTCGGCTCCGGCTCCGGCATCGCCGCCGCGGGACCCGCCATCCTCGTCTCGTACGCCCTCGTCGGCGCGATGGTCGTCTTCGTGATGCGGATGCTGGGCGAGATGGCCGCCGCACGGCCGTCGTCCGGTTCCTTCTCCGCCTACGCCGACCAGGCCCTGGGCCGCTGGGCCGGCTTCTCCATCGGCTGGCTCTACTGGTTCTTCTGGGTCGTGGTGCTCGCCGTGGAGGCGACCGCCGGGGCGAAGATCCTCAACGGCTGGATACCGGGCGTCCCGCAGTGGGGGTGGGCGCTGATCGTGATGGTCGTGCTCACCGTCGTGAACCTTGCGGCCGTCGGCAGTTACGGAGAGTTCGAGTTCTGGTTCGCCGGGATCAAGGTCGTCGCGATCGCGGCGTTCGTGATCGTGGGAATGCTCGCCGTGTTCGGGCTGCTGCCCGGCTCCGACAACCCGGGCTCCGGGCTCGGACACCTCACCGACTCCGGCGGCTTCTTCCCCAAGGGGCCCGGAGCGATCCTCACCGGTGTCCTGATGGTCGTCTTCTCCTTCATGGGCTCCGAGATCGTCACGCTCGCCGCCGGTGAGTCCGAGGACCCGCAGAAGGCCGTCACCAAGGCCACGAACTCCGTGATCTGGCGTATCGGCATCTTCTACCTGGGCTCGATCTTCGTCGTGCTGACCCTGCTGCCGTGGAACGATCCGTCGATCGTCAAGGAGGGGTCCTACGTGGCCGCTCTGAACTCCATCGGCATCCCGCACGCCGGGCAGGTCATGGACGTCATCGTGCTGACGGCCGTGCTGTCGTGTCTGAACTCGGGGCTCTACACCGCTTCCCGTATGGCCTTCTCGCTCGGGCAGCGCGGTGACGCGCCGAAGGCGTTCGCGAAGACCACGTCGAGTGGTGTGCCGCGGGTCGCGATCCTCGGGTCCGTCGTCTTCGGGTTCCTCGCGGTCTGGTTCAACTACCAGTGGCCGGACACCGTCTTCAACTTCCTGCTGAACTCCTCCGGAGCCGTCGCGCTGTTCGTGTGGCTCGTCATCTGCTTCACGCAGTTGAAGATGCGCGGGATGATTCTGCGGGACCAGCCGGAGAAGCTGGTCGTCAAGATGTGGCTGTTCCCGTATCTGACGTGGGCGACGATCGCGATGATCTCGTTCGTGCTTGTGTACATGTTGACGGATGACGCGGGGCGGGAGCAGGTTCTGCTGTCGCTGCTCGTTGCGGCGTTCGTCGTGGGGTTCGCGCTCGTACGCGAGCGCCTGCAGCGGCGCGGGTAACTGTTCCGGTGGTCCGGGGTCGGCGTCACGGGGCGCTGCCCCGGACCCCGCTGCTCAATCGCCGCAGGGGCTTAAATTTGCTGGTCCGGGCCTGACGCTGCCCGGATTTCAGCCGTCAGAAGTACCGAGCGGAGTGAATGTCGACTTCACGCGCTCGTACGTCTTCCGCGCCTGCCCCTCCACCTCCGGGCGGTACCACGTCCCCACCTGGAAGGACCGGCTTCCGCGGTCGAAGCCAAGGAGTTCCGCGTGCCAGCGGGCGCCCTTCAGAGTGAAGAGGTACTCCCAGACCACCGCGGGGCGGCCGCGGAACGTGGTGCGGGTCAGGCGGAGCTTTTCGTAGTCCTGGCCCTGGTGGGCGGCGCGTTCGGACTTCTGCCACGTGGCCAGGAGGTCGTCCTTCGCGAGGGCCGACTGGGCGACGAGTTCCTGGGTGCCGTCCGGTGACGTGTAGTGCACCTCGGACGCCGTCTTCACCACCCGCTCCCAGCCCTTCGGCGGCACCCATGCGTACCCCGCCTCCCGCCGCGCGCCGGCAGGGAGGCTCTCGGTCGGCGGCCGGGACGTGCCCTCGACGGTGGGCGGGCGGGACGTCGTGGGTGTCGAGCCGCCCGCCTTCGGGTCCCCGTTCGGCAGTGTGAGGGCGAGGGCCGCCGCGAGGCCCACGGTCAGCGCTCCCCCGGTCGCGACGAGCGTGATCCGGCGGCGATTCGGGCCGGGAGGCCGCTGGGGTGAGGGCGGGGGCGGCGCCGGGGGCTCGACCGGTGGTGGCGGCGCCGGAGTCGTGACCGGCGTCGATGACGGCGTCCGTGTCGGCAGCAGTGTCAGCGCCCACGTCACCTGGTCCAGGTCCGCGCGCTCCGCCGGTTCCTTCGTCAGCAGGGCCGCCAGGAGCGGCTCCAGGTCCCCGGCCGCGTACGGCAGTTGTGGTTCCTCGTGGAGGACGGCGTGCAGGGTCGCGAGGGTCGTCTCCCGGGAGAACGGCGAGCTGCCGCCGAGCGCCGCGCAGAGTGTCGCCCCGAGCGACCAGAGGTCGGACGGCGGGCCCTGCGGCCGGCCCGAGACCCGCTCCGGGGCCATGTAGTCGGGCGAGCCGACCAGCATCCCGACCATGGTGAGCGCCTTGGCGTCCTGCATCGCGGCGATGCCGAAGTCCGTGAGCATGACGCGACGCTGCCCCACGCGCTCCATCAGTACGTTGCCGGGCTTGATGTCCCGGTGCAGCACGCCGCCCGCGTGCACCTGGCGCAGCGCTCCGGCCAGGCTCAGACCGATCCGCGCGACCTCGTCCGCCGGCAACGGCCCGTCGTCGACGAGCAGCTGCTCCAGGGAGCGGCCGTCGACCAGCTCCATGACGATCCACAGACGTTCGCCCTCGTCGACGACGTCATAGACGCGCACCACGCCCGGGTGGTCGATGCGGGCGGTGGCGCGGGCCTCGCGCAGCGTGCGCTCGCGGCGGGTGCGGGCGTCCTCGGGGTCGAGGCCGTCGACGCGCATTTCCTTGACGGCGACCCGGCGGTCGAGCATTTCGTCCACCGCGCGCCACACGCGCCCCATTCCACCCTGGCCTATGGATTCGTCCAGGCGGTAGCGGGACGCCACCAGTAATCCCTGAACGCCTCCGCTTGTATTTCCAGGCAATCGACTGCACCCCCGGCACACAACGTCGACACTTCACGCCGCCCCAGCATAGTGCGGAGAAATCTTGTGGTACCTCTTCAAGTGCCGCGAATTCGGCCGCGGTTGGGGGAAGCGGAAATACCTAGGGGGACGATGAGCATGGGTTCACGACGTCAGGTCAAAATCGCCGGGTCGCTGTGCGCGGCCGCCGTGACGGCGTTCATGGTGCTGCCGGGGGCCGCGCTCGCGGACGACGGGCCTGGTCCGGGCAGTGGTGAGGGGGGAAAGCCGGTGGACGCGGCGCCCTCGGGCGTGAAGCTGACCACGGCGCTGCCGAAGCAGATCTCGGCCGACAACTCGACCGGCGAGACGCAGAATCTGATCGCGAGCGTCAGCAATCAGGGCAGCAAGGGAAGCGGCCGGATATTCCTGGCCGTGGTGGGGTTCGACGGGCTCGTGGTGAAGGATGTTCCGAACTGCACCGCGATTCCGGAGAACAAGCTGCCGAAGGGTTCCAACAGCGGATTCTCCTGCCCCATCGACAACCTCAAGGCGGGAAAGACACAGTCGTACAAGGTCGCCGCGACATTCGATCTCGAAAAGACCGGGAAGATCTGTCTGCCGGTGCAGAGCGGGGACACGAAGAAGACGTTCTGGCAGCAGGGCCCGGTGCCGTTCGGCACGACGAGCCCCTCGCCGAACGCGCCCGTCACACCGCTGCTGCTCAACACGGAGAACAAGCCGGCCGCCCCCGCGGGCGACAACAGCGACAAGGGCGGGGGCGGCGGGGGCGACGATCAGGAGAACCTGCCGTCGACCGGCGTCGGTGACGCCGCGCTGCCGCTGGGCGCGGTCGGCGCGGCTCTGATGGCCGCCGGCGGGGCGGGCCTGTGGTGGACCCGCAGGACCGACCCGGGCGCGGGCTAGGTGCTTACTTGTCGGCGAGCTTCCAGGCGGCGGGCAGCGCGCCCATCGCCAGGGCCGCCTTCAGGACGTCGCCGATCAGGAACGGGGTGAGGCCCGCGGCGATCGCGGCCGTGAGGCCCATCCCGGTGGACAGCGCCAGGTACGGGACGCCGACCGCGTAGACGATGGCCTCGCCGAGCAGGAACGTGCCTGCGGTGCGCAGCATCGAGCGGTCCGCGCCGCGCCGGGCGAGCGCGCCGACCGCGGCCGAGGCCAGCATCAGACCGATGACGTAACCGAACGAGGCCATCGCCATGCCCGAGCCGCCCTCCGCGAACCACGGCACGCCGGCCATGCCCGCGAGCGCGTAGACGGCGAGCGCGAGGAAGCCGCGGCGGGCGCCGAGCGCGGTGCCGACGAGCAGCGCGGCGAAGGTCTGACCGGTCACCGGCACCGGCGAGCCCGGGACCGGGAGCGCGATCTGCGCGGCGATGCCGGTGAGGGCGGCGCCACCGAGGACAAGCGCCGTGCTCTTCAAGGCCACGGCGGACTTCGTGCGGGAGGCGGGCAGGAGGTCGGCCAGGACCTTGCCCGGACGGGCGGTCGTGACAGCGGCGGTGCTCATGGGGACTCCGCGTTCAGTTAAGAGACCTTGCGGTCGGGCAGGGCAGGACTTTGTGACGCTATCCCAGGGGAGTTGAGGCGATCACGGTCGCCGGTCGACAAAGGCCCCCGCATCGGGTTGGTGGGCTCTGAACAAACAACGGCAGCTACACCTCGTACAAGGTGATGCTCGTCACTGGGAGAGTCCGTTTTGCGTGCGGAGGTGCTTGAACGGGAGACTGTAGGTTCCCGCCAAACCGCGCACGCCCGCGCGACCCGCACATCCGAGAACGGCTGAAGCCCCATGCAAGACGAACCACTCTCCGCCGGGCTGAAGCAGCGCCACCTCACGATGCTCGGCCTCGGCGGGGTCATCGGCGCGGGCCTGTTCGTCGGCTCGGGAGCCGGTATCGCGGTCGCGGGGCCCGGCATCGTCGTCTCGTACCTGATCGCGGGCGCGCTCGCGATGCTGGTGATGCGGATGCTCGGCGAGATGTCCGCCGCGATGCCCGCGTCCGGTTCCTTCTCGGTGCACGCGGAGCGGGCGCTCGGCCGGTGGGCCGGGTTCACCGCCGGATGGCTCTACTGGTTCATGCTCGTGGTGGTGCTCGCCGTCGAGGCGACGGGCGCGGCGCAGATCGCGAACGGGTGGGTGCCGGGCGTCCCGCAGTGGGCGTGGGTGCTGCTCTTCATGGTCGTGTTCACCGTCGCCAACCTGACGGCGGTGAAGAACTTCGGCGAGTTCGAGTTCTGGTTCGCGGCCCTCAAGGTCTTCGCGATCATCGCGTTCCTGGTGCTCGGCGCCCTCGCGATCTTCGGGATCCTCCCCGACACCGATCCAGTCGGTCTCACCCATCTGACCGGCGACGGCGGGTTCCTGCCGCACGGCTGGGAGGGTGTCATCTCCGGTGTCCTCGCGGTCGTCTTCGCGTTCGGCGGCCTGGAGGTCGTCACGATCGCGGCCGCCGAGTCCGAGGACCCGGCCCGCTCGGTGGCGCGCGCGGTGCGCAGCGCGGTGTTCCGGATCCTGTTCTTCTACGTCGGTTCGATGCTGGTCATCGTGACCGTGCTGCCCTGGACGGAGCAGAAGGCGGGGATCAGCCCGTACGTCACCGTGCTCGACTCGATCGGCGTCCCGTCGGCGGCGCAGATCATGAACATCGTGGTGTTCGTGGCGCTGCTCTCCGCGCTGAACGCCAACCTCTACGGCTCCTCGCGCATGATCTTCTCGCTGGCCGAGCGCGACGAGGCGCCGAAGTCGCTGCTGAAGGTGAGCGGTGGCGGGGTGCCGCGCCGCGCGGTCCTGGCCTCGGTGGCCTTCGGCTTCATCTCGGTCCTGCTCAACCTGGAGTGGCCGGACACGATCTTCCTCTACATGCTCAACTCGGTCGGCGCGGTGCTGCTGTTCGTGTGGGCGCTGATCGCCGTGTCGCAGCTGCGGCTGCGGCGGCGCATCGAGCAGGAGGCCCCCGAGCGCCTCGTGTTGAGGATGTGGGCGTTCCCCTGGCTGACCTGGGTGGCGATCGCCGCGATGGCCGCGGTCTTCGGCCTGATGCTGACCGACGACACGGCGCGGCCGCAGCTGATGTGGTCGACCGGGGCGACGCTGCTGGTCCTCGCGGTCGCGGGCGTACGGGAGTTGCGCGCACGGCGTGCCTGAGTGGTGTTCGTGCGTTCACCGAACGTCGACATGATCATTGCGGCGTGTGAGCGTCGTGTCCGTATACCGGAAACCTATTCCCTCTGAGCGGGCCGCGCCCTGACACTGTGGCGGTTTTACGCACCGTTTACGCCAGGACCGTCAGGACCTTCAGGACCGTCACCGCTACTGAACAGGGCACACCCATGTCTGGGAACTCAGCGCAGTCCACCGCAGAGAGTGCGGACGCGCGGCCGGACGAGCAGGCGCCGGCCGAGCCGTCGCTGTCGCACGGCCTCAAGCAGCGCCATCTTTCCATGATCGCGCTCGGCGGCGTGATCGGCGCGGGCCTCTTCGTCGGCTCCGGCACCGCGATCGCCGCCGCGGGCCCCTCGATCATCCTCGCCTACGCGATATCCGGCGCGCTCGTCATGCTCGTGATGCGCATGCTGGGCGAGATGTCGGCCGCTTACCCGGCTTCCGGATCGTTCTCCGTGCATGCCGAGCGGGGCATCGGGCCGTGGGCCGGATTCACCGCGGGCTGGTCCTTCTGGTTCCTGCTCTGCGTGGCCGTCGGCCTGGAGGGCATCGGCGCGGCGGGCATCGTGCACGGCTGGGTGCCGGGCGTGCCCGAGTGGGCCTGGGTCGCCCTCTTCATGCTGCTGTTCACGATCACGAACCTGTCGGCCGTGAAGAACTTCGGCGAGTTCGAGTTCTGGTTCGCCGCGCTCAAGGTCGGCGCGATCGTGCTCTTCCTCGTCATCGGCGTCCTCGCCATCCTCGGCGTGCTGCCCGACGTCGACGCCCCCGGCATGTCCAACCTCACCGGCCACGGCGGCTTCATGCCGAACGGCACGGAGGGGTTGATCGTCGGCCTGCTCGCGTCGGTCTTCGCGTACGGCGGTCTGGAGACGGTGACGATCGCCGCCGCCGAGTCCGAGCACCCGGTGCAGGGCGTCGCGAAGGCGGTCCGCACCGCAATGTGGCGCATCGCCCTCTTCTACGTCGGCTCGATGGCGGTCGTCGTGGTCCTGCTGCCGTGGACCGCGAAGGAGATCCCGACCAAGGGTCCGTACGTCGCCACGCTCGACTACCTGGGCGTGCCCGCGGCCGGCCAGATCATGAACGTGGTCATCCTCGTCGCGCTGCTCTCCGCCATGAACGCCAACATCTACGGCGCCTCCCGCATGGCCGCCTCGCTGGTCGCCCGCGGCATGGGCCCGAAGGTCATCGGCAAGGTCACGAACGGGGTGCCGCGGTTCGCGGTGCTGCTGTCGGCGGTCTTCGGCTTCGTGTGCGTGCTGCTCAGCTACTGGCGTCCGGACGACGTCTTCGCCTGGCTGCTCAACACCATCGGCGCGATCATCCTCGTCGTCTGGTTCTTCATCGCCGTCTCCCAGCTGGTGCTGCGCCGCAAGCTGGAGCGGGAGGCGCCGGAGAAGCTGGTCGTGAAGATGTGGGCGTACCCCTACCTCACGATCATCGCGCTCGTCGGCATGGTCGCCGTCTTCGTCCTGATGGCCCGCGAGCACGACACGCGGATCCAGCTGTACTTCTCGGGCGGCCTGGCGGTCATCCTCGCGGCGGTCGGGTACGCGCGGCAGAAGCTGGCGGAGAAGAAGTAGCCGCACCGAGTTCAACGTGAAGGGCCCCCGGACCACTTGGTCCGGGGGCCCTTCGCGTTGCACCCGACCTTCCTGCTGTTAGCCTGCACTTGCAATAGAATTGCAATAAGCAGTCGGAGGGCACGGAGAGACATGGCCACGTACACGCTTCCTGAGCTTCCGTACGACTACGCGGCGCTTGAGCCGGTCATCAACCCGCAGATCATCGAGCTGCACCACGACAAGCACCACGCGGCGTACGTGAAGGGCGCGAACGACACCCTGGAGCAGCTGGCCGAGGCGCGCGACAAGGAACAGTGGGGGTCGATCAACGGCCTGGAGAAGAACCTGGCCTTCCACCTCTCCGGCCACATCCTGCACAGCATCTACTGGCACAACATGACGGGTGACGGTGGCGGCGAGCCGCTCGCGGCGGACGGCGTGGGCGAGTTGGCCGACGCGCTCACCGAGTCCTTCGGCTCCTTCGCCGGGTTCAAGGCGCAGCTGACGAAGGCCGCGGCCACCACGCAGGGATCCGGCTGGGGCGTCCTCGCGTACGAGCCGGTGAGCGGGCGGCTCATCGTCGAGCAGATCTACGACCACCAGGGCAACGTCGGCCAGGGCTCGACCCCGATCCTCGTCTTCGACGCGTGGGAGCACGCGTTCTACCTGCAGTACAAGAACCAGAAGGTCGACTTCATCGAGGCGATGTGGCGGGTCGTCAACTGGCAGGACGTGGCCAAGCGGTACGCGGCCGCGAAGGAGCGGGCGTACAACCTGCTGCTGGTGCCGTGACGCCGTGAAGCGTCCCGCCTCGTGATCGTCTTCTCAACCTTCACGTCGGCGGGCGGTGGAAACGACGGACCCCCGTGAGGATGTGACTCACGGGGGTCTGTCGGTACGGGCGGTTCCGGGGGAACGTGGGTGCATGGCGACGGAGGTTGAGCGGCACTGCCCCACGTGCAAGTCCGACGAGCAGCACCGGCATGTGACCTCGAAGGAGAGCGACTGGCTCCGGACGGAGCACGACGTGACCTTCACCAACGACTGGTGGAGGTGCAAGCGCGAGGGCTGTCGCACCATCCGGTACTACCACGCCGAAAGCCAGAATCATCAGCTCCCAGAGGGCTTCGACGACGACTAGATCAGTCGAAGATCGGGCCCACCGTGCGCGTGCGCTTGATTTCGTAGAAGCCCGGGACCGAGGCCACGAGGAGCGTGCCGTCCCAGAGCTTGGCCGCCTCCTCGCCCTTGGGCGCCGGGGTGACGACGGGGCCGAAGAAGGCGATCTGGTTGCCGTCGGCTCCCGGCACCGCGATGACCGGCGTGCCGACGTCCTGGCCGACCTTGTCGATGCCCTCCTTGTGCGAGGCGCGGAGCTCGTCCTCGTACTTGGTGGCGTCCCAGTGGTCGAGGAGCGAGGCGGGCAGGCCGACCTCGTCCAGGGCGCCGGCGACGGCCTCCTTCGTGGGGCCCTCGCCGCGGTTGTGGATACGCGTGCCGAGCGCGGTGTAGAGGTCGCCGAGGACCTCCGCGCCGTGCTCCTGCTGCGCGGCGATGACGACACGGACCGGGCCCCAGGCCTGGGTGCGCATCATCTCCTGGTACTCCTCGGGCAGCTCGTCGAGGCGCGGCTCGTTGAGCACCGCGAGGCTCATCACGTGCCAGCGGACCTTGATGTCGCGGACCTTCTCGACCTCCAGGACCCAGCGCGAGGTCATCCAGGCCCAGGGGCACAGGGGGTCGAACCAGAAGTCGACGGGGGTCTTCTCGGACATGGTTCTCCTCAAGATTCACCGGGTGGTCTCGGCAGCGGCAACGCGGCCCGTGCCCGGTCCATTCCCCGATGTCCGGTGTCACAGCCGCGTGCGAGGATCGTAGGCGGCTGAACAGTTACGTCACAAAGGAGTGCCGCCGTGCCCGGTGAGAATCTGTCCCGCGACGAGGCCCGCGAGCGGGCGGGTCTGCTGTCCGTCGACGGGTACGAGGTGTCGCTCGACCTGCGCTCCGCGGTCGGCGACTTCGCCGGCGACGGGCCGCGCACCTTCCGTTCCGTGACCACGATCCGGTTCCGGTCGAACGAGGCGGGGGCGGCCACGTTCGTCGACCTCATCGCCCCGTCCGTGACGGCCGTGTCGCTGAACGGCGAGGACCTCGACCCGGCGGCCGTGTTCGACGGCAACCGCATCCACCTGGAGAGCCTGGCGGAGGACAACGAGCTGGTGGTCGACGCCCAGTGCGCGTACTCGCGTACGGGTGAGGGCATGCACCGCTTCGTCGACCCCGAGGACGGCGAGGTCTACCTCTACACGCAGTACGAGCCCGCCGACGCGCGCCGCGTGTTCGCGAACTTCGAGCAGCCCGACCTGAAGGCGCCGTACCGCTTCAGCGTGCAAGCCCCGGAGGGCTGGACCGCGTGGTCGAACGGCGTCGGTGAACTGGTCGACGGCGTCTGGCAGTTCGCCGAGACCAAGCCGATCTCGACGTACATCACGGCGGTCGTCGCCGGGCCGTACCACTACGTGACGGATTCGTACGAGCGGACCTTCGAGGACGGGTCGAAGCTCGTCGTCCCGCTCGGCGCGATGTGCCGCAAGGGGCTCGCCCCGTACTTCGACGCCGACGACGTCTTCACGGTGACCAAGCAGGGCCTCGACTTCTTCCACGACAACTTCGACTACCCGTACCCCTTCGGGAAGTACGACCAGGCGTTCGTGCCCGAGTACAACCTGGGCGCCATGGAGAACCCGGGGATGGTGACCTTCCGCGAGGAGTTCATCTTCCGCGGGAAGGTCACGCAGGCGTCCTACGAGCGGCGCGCGAACGTGATCCTCCACGAGATGGCCCACATGTGGTTCGGCGACCTCGTCACCATGCGCTGGTGGGACGACCTGTGGCTGAAGGAGTCCTTCGCGGACTTCATGGGCGCGTTCTCGATGGTGGAGGCGACGCGGTTCACGGACGGCTGGATCACCTTCGCCAACAACCGGAAGTCGTGGGCGTACCGGGCGGACCAGCTGCCGAGCACGCACCCGATCACGGCCGACATCCGGGACCTGGAGGACGCGAAGCTCAACTTCGACGGCATCACGTACGCCAAGGGCGCGTCGGTGCTGAAGCAGCTCGTCGCGTACGTCGGGCGGGACGCGTTCCTGGAAGGCGCGCGGCGGTACTTCAAGCGGCACGCCTACGGGAACACCGAGCTGGGCGATCTGCTGTCGGCCCTCGAGGAGACGAGCGGGCGCGACCTGGCGACCTGGTCGCGGTCCTGGCTTCAGACCGCGGGCGTCAACTCCCTTACGCCGCAGGTCATTTTGAACGCCGAGGGGCGGATCACCGAGCTGGCGGTCGTACAGGAGGCCGCCGAGTCGCACCCCGAGCTGCGGCCGCACCGGGTGGCCGTGGGCCTGTACCGGCGTGCGGCCGGCGGCGCCGTCGAGCGGTACGCGCGCGCGGAGGTCGACGTGGACGGGCCGCGGACGGTCGTGGGCGAGCTGGCCGGGGCCGAGGCTCCGGAGCTGGTGCTGGTCAACGACGACGACCTCACGTACTGCAAGATCCGGTTCGACGAGGGTTCGCTGGCGACGCTGCGGAACCACCTCGGGGACATCTCCGACCCGCTGGCCCGGGCCCTGTGCTGGTCGGCGCTGTGGAACGCGACGCGGGACGCGTTGATGCCCGCGCGTGACTTCATCGATCTCGTGCTGCGGTTCGCGGGCCGCGAGTCCGACATCGGCGTGCTCCAGATGCTGCACGCGTGGGCGCGCTCCGCGCTCGTGCACTACGCGGTGCCCGAGTGGCGCGAGACCGGCGGGCGGCTGCTCGCCGAGGGCGCGCTCAAGGAGCTGCGGATCGCGGAGCCGGGGAGCCAGCACCAGTTGACGTGGGCGCGCTTCTTCGGTGCGGTCGCCTCCAGCGAGGCCGATCTGCAGCTGTTGCAGGGGCTGTTGGACGTTTCCGGCGGCGCGAAGATCGACGGGCTCGACGTCGACCAGGAGCTGCGGTGGGCGTTCCTGGAGACGCTCGCGACGTACGGGGCCGCGGACGAGCGCGTACTGGCGGCGGAACTGGCGCGGGACGACACCGCCTCCGGCAAGCGGCACCAGGTGCGGTGCCTCGCGGCGCGGCCGTCGGAGGCCGTGAAGGCGCAGGCCTGGGCGCAGGTCGTGGAGTCGGACGCGCTGAGCAACGCGCTGGTGGAGGCCACGATTTCGGGGTTCCAGCAGCCGTCGCAGCGGGCGCTCACCGCGGGGTACGCGGAGAAGTACTTCGCGGTGATCGAGCGGGTGTGGGGCGAGCGGTCGATCCAGATCGGGATGGATGTGGTGCGGGGGCTGTTCCCCGGGTTGCAGGACTCGCAGGCGACGCTGGATGCGACGGATGCGTGGCTGTCCGGGCATGAGCAGGCGGCGCCGGCGTTGCGGAGGCTGGTGCTTGAGGCGCGGGACGACTTGGCGCGGGCGCTGCGGGGGCAGGCGTGTGACGGGGCTGCGGGCAGGTAGTCGCTGCGGGCAGGTAGTCGAGCGGTTGCGGTACCCCGGGGTTTCGGCCTCGGGGCTCTGCCCCGGACCCCGCGCCTCAATCGCCGGCGGGGCTTAAGTGGTGTTACTGAACGCTGGCAAACGGGGCCGTAACCCCCGGTGCCGCCTGGTCTTTTCGGCAGATCGGCGGGGGACCTTTAGGGCGACGATGTCCGGAGTTTTCTACGGGGGTGTAACAGCGGTTAGTGGGGGGTTCTTGGGCGGGAATGGCCGGGTCATGAACCAGAACACCCCCGCCCCGCTGTCGCCCCGCCCCCTGCGCCACCTCGACCAGAACCAGCGGCAGCTGATGAGCGCCGCGCAGCTGAAGGCTCACGGTGTGGGCGCCGCCGCCGTGTCAGAGCAGTGCCGGGCCGGTGGGGCCTGGCAGCAGTTGCTGCCAGGTGTGTACTTGTTGCACCCCGGCCCGGCCGGCGACGAGGAGCGGCTGCACGCCGTGCTGATGTACTCGGGGCGGGCCCCCGAGCGGCGCGGGCGCCCGGACGGGGTGCCCACGCAGCACGCCCCCGGCCGCCCGGCGTACTCCGACACCATGGTCACCGGGCTCGCCGCCCTCACGCTGCACGGCTTCTCCGCCGCTCCCCCGCTGTCCGCGCTCGACCACATCGACGTGCTCGTCCCGCGCACCCGGCGGCTGCGCTCCACCGCCTTCGCGCGGCTGATCCGCACCACTGCCCTGCCGACTCCCGTACAGCTGAACGGAGTTCCGGTCGTCCCCGTGCCGCGGGCCCTCGCCGACGCGGTGGCCCGGCTGTCCGACGCGAGCGCCGTGCGGCGGCTGCTCACCGAGGCCGTACGCGGCGGGCACTGCGAACCGGCCGCCGTCGTACGGGAGTTGTCCCAGGCCCGGCTGCTGACCAGGCCGCACGTCATCGACGCCGTCGACTCGCTGCTCGCCGAGGGGCGGACCATCGCCGAGGACCGGCTGTACGCGATGGTGCGCGAGCACGGGCTGCCCGACCCCGTGTGGAACGTGGATCTGCGGCTGCCGGGCGGCCCGCACCTCGGCGGCGTCGACGCCTTCTGGCCCGACCACTCCGTCGCCGTGGAGCTGGACACCCGGGCGCCGCGCCAGGACGACGACGCGCTGTGGAGCGAGTACGCCCGTAAGCGGGAGCACCTGGAGCGGCTCGGGATCACCGTCGTGCACATCTCCCCGAAGAAGCTGCGCGAGTCGATCGAGCAGCAGGCCGCCATCGTGCGGACCGCGTTGATGGCTTCCGGTGACCGGGACCCGGCGGCGTACGTCGTGGTCCTGCCTCGATGAGCGGACGGGCT
Organism: Streptomyces sp. UC4497; assembly: GCF_054871485.1. Taxonomy (NCBI): domain Bacteria; kingdom Bacillati; phylum Actinomycetota; class Actinomycetes; order Kitasatosporales; family Streptomycetaceae; genus Streptomyces; species Streptomyces sp. UC4497. The sequence goes on from NZ_JBTYHB010000006.1 coordinate 91,304, forward strand.
ACTTGGGGCAGAACTCCGCCTGGGCGACCTTCATCATGTCGCCCGCCCAGTCGCCGTTGAAGTTGAGGGCGAGGGAGTGGCCGCCGTCGGGCGTCGTCAGGACGAGCGACTCCGAACCGTGGATGCCGCCGCCGTGGCCCCACACGACGGTGCCGCACTCCAGCTTCATGCGTTGCAGGCCGAGGCCGTAGGCGGAGTCCGGTCCATGGGTGCCGCCCGGCGCCGTGGTCCGCATCTCCTTCATCTGCTCGGGCGGCAGCAACTTGCCGCGTACCAGGGCGGTGTAGAAGCGGTTCAGGTCGGCGGAGTCGGAGATGATCTCGCCGGATCCGAAGGAGCCGCTCGGATTGAACTCGGTGACCTCGTACGTCGGCCCGGCGCTGTCGCGCAGTTTGGAGTACGCCAGGGAGGCGGGGCGCGGCACGTGCGGGTCGGTGCCGGGGACCTTCGTGGCGTGCAGGTTCAGGGGCTCGATGATGCGGCGTTCGATCTCGTCCCCGTACGGGTGGCCCGTCGCCTTCTCGATGACCATGGCGGCGAGCGTGTAGTTGGTGTTGGAGTAGTCCCAGCCGCCTCCCGGGTCGAAGCGCGCCTTGTTGCGCACGCCGACGCGTACGAGGTCCTCCGGCGCGAAGGTGACGTCGCGGTGATGGAGGAAGTTCTTGGTCATGTACGTCTCGTAGAACCGCTCGTCCTCCAGGTAGTCGGCGATGCCGCTGGTGTGGTTGAGCAGATGGCGCAGGGTGATGCGGTCGGCGTCGTATCCGTCGCCCCTGACGAGTCCGGGCAGCCAGTGCTCGACGCTGTCGTCGAGGTCCAGCTCCCCTTCGGCCTCCAGCTGGAGGAGGACCGTGGCGACGAACGTCTTGGTGACGGAGCCGACGCGGTAGTGGTCGTGGGCGCCGCGCGGCTTGTTCGTGGCGACGTTTCCGACGCCCGAAGTCCCCTTCCACGTACGGCCTTTGTCGCGGACCTGAGCGGTGACGCCGGGGACGCCCTCGCGTACGGCGGCGTCCATGGCCCGCTGGGTGGCTCGGTGGTCGTCGCGGGCCGGGCCCGATGCGAGGGTCGGCGTGGCGAGCGCCCCGGTCGTCATCGCCAGTACCGTCGCCGCCCCCAGCAGGGCCGTGCGCTTCAGCATGTGTCTCCTCCGTTGCGGTGCCGTGGGATCGCGTTCGAGCGGAGGGACTTCGGGGGTGAGTGCGGGAGTTGAGCGGGTGTCGGACGGTTGGGCCGTAATCAGCCCTTCCTGAGGACGAGTTCGGTGTTGCGGTCGCCCGGGGTGCCGGAGAGCGTGGCGCGCGAGCCGGGCGCGTTGAAGGAGAGCTCGCGGTAGAGGCCGGCGAGGCCCGTCTGCGTGAGGTCCGTGAAGTCGGTGCGGTGCGGGGCCGAGGACTCGATGAGCGTCGTGAAGACGGACAGCGTGCCGTCGCGGTTGTCGGCGACCTCGATGATGCGGGCGAGCTGCGGGAAGTCGACGTGGGACGCGGTGGAGATCTCCCAGAAGCCGGTGCCGTCGCCGGTGCCCGCATGTGGCGTGATGTCGTTCTTGTGGCTGTGGCCGTTCACCCAGGCGAGGACGGGGCGGTGGGCGGCGAGCAGGGCGGTCAACTCCTCGCCGCCGTGCCGCGCTTCGCCGGGGCGGTCCGGGTCCTCGCGGAGGTTGCGCATCGTCTTTGAGGTGTGGTGGGAGAAGACGAGGACGTGGTCGCCGCGCCGCTCGGCGGCCTTCAACTCGCGCTTCAGCCAGTCCAGTTGGGACGAGCCGATCGAGCCCTCGTAGTGGCCGGCCGGGTCCGTGGTGTCGAGGCTGATGCCGAGGACGTCGTCGGAGATCCGGAACACGTAGTGCTGCGTCGCGTCGGCCAGGTTGGCCTGGGTGTAGCCGTGGCCGATCGGGCCAGGACCCATGTGCGCGGGGTCGAGGTGGGCCGCGACGTACTCGACCGGCGTGAACGGGGCGCGCGACTCGTCGGGCGTCACCCGGCGCATCTTCCGCTTGTGCGAGACGAGCAGCTCCTTGAACGCCTTGCCCTTCGGGTCCCCGCCGTTCTGTACGTTGTCCCAGATCGCCTTGCCCGTGGCGGTGTCGAGGTCCATCAACTTGCGGTCGCCCACAGCGAATTCGGCGAAGTACGGGTCGGCGGGCGCGTAGCAGCCGCCGGGCAGCGAGTCGTGGTTGCCGACCGTGGAGTACCAGGGGACGTTCAGGCCGGGACTCTGCAGTTCGGAGATCGCGGCGTCCAGGAAGCCGGGAATGCGGGGGAAGCCGTGGTCCCGCTTGTCGCCGTCCCGAAAGGCCGCGTCCGGCTGCCAGTAGAGGGGAAGCCCGCTGTTCTGGACGCCCTCGTAGTGGCGGGGGTCGCCGGTGTTGGGGCTGATGCGGCCGCCGCTCATCGCCTTGAGGAACCAGTCGAGTTCGGAGCGGGCGTTGTTGTCGGTGTTGTCGCCCGTCGTCATCACGAAGTGCAGCGGCGAGGCGGTGACGGGGGCGCCGCGCAGGGCGTTCACCCGCTCCACGAGGGCGACGGCCCCGGCGACGCTCAGCGCCTCCTGCGGTCGCCAGGCGCTCGCGGTCTGCGACCTCAAGTACTCGTACCGCAGGGGGTGTTGTACGTCGACCAGGTGGAGGTCGGTGAACTGGACGAACGCGGCGAGCGGCTTCCGCTTGGCCTCGCGGTCGCCCCGGGCTGAGCCGAGTTCGGTGCGGACGACGCGGGTCCAGGCCGGGCCGTCGCCCAGGCGGCGGTAGCCGGTGCCTGCTGCGGCGGCGGTTGCGACGGCGGCGAGGGTGGTGCCGCGGGTGTAGGGGGCGAGGGGGGCGGCGGGCGCCTTGCGGGACATCGCCCGTGCGGGGGCGGCGGCCGGGTGGGCAGCGGCCTGGTGGGCGGCGGCGCTGGTGCCGCCCGCGGGGCCGAGGGCGTATCCGATGCCGGCAGAGAGGGTCACCGCGCCGGTCGCGGTCAGGAATGCGCGGCGGTCGATCTCTGCGGCGGCTGTGGTGACAGAGCGTATGCGCGGCATGGCGCGGTCTCCCCGAGTACGAACGCGTCGACAGTGACGGCCGGGCCGGTCCGGTCGAACGGCCCTTCCGTACTGGATCGTTGGCAGTGGGGGTGACCTGCGCGTGAACGGCGACGCAACGCGTAGCGCCGATCACCGTACGTGGATCTCGGGGTGGGTGGGCGAGCGCCGCATGGTCACACGAGGGTGGGCCCGGGGCGCCCTACCGGTCACGCGGTGTTCACCTTTCGGGGAAGGGTCCGGGCCCGCCGTCCGGGGTGCGCCGCATCGGGGGAGGCGTTACGGGGAAACGTGGCCCGATGGTGGGCGGGTGCGCCAGAGGTGGAGGCCCACGTCCACCAGTTCCACCCTCGGGAGGTCCTGGACCGCCGTGAGGTCGTGCCATGCCGCCATGTCGGTCGAGCCGTTCTCCTCGTGGCGCAGGGAACCTCCCGTGATCACCCCCTCGTAGACGAGACGCAGACCGTGGAAGTCGGCCATCTTGCCGAGCTTGCGCGGGTAGCGTCGCAGCACGGAGTGGACGCCGAGGAGGACGACCGGGTCGACGACGTAGCCGGTCTCCTCGTCGACCTCGCGGATCACCGTGTCGTAGGGGTCCTCGCCGTGGTCCATGCCGCCGCCGGGCAGGGTCCACCGTTTACTTCCGTCCCCCGCGATCCAGCGGGCGAGCAACACCTGCCCCTCTCTGACGCACACGGCGTAGGCCGCCACCCTCAGCTCTTTGTTCATCCCCTGACGCTAGAGGCATCCGCGCCCGGGTGCAGGTGTTACGCGCGTTGCCGGACCCGTCACGGTTTGGGCGGGATGGCGCATGGCGGAAGTACGCCATGGCGAGTTCCCGGCTCGGGCAACTCTCCCCAAACTGTGGTCACTTACGTAAAGCTGAGCGGTCATCCGGCACCGAAATCCGGATTCCTTTCTCCATTTACGTACAGGGATGCAGATGACCACCGATCCCCAACGCGCCCCCATATCCGGCGCGAGACGCGCGGCCCGGCTCGCGGCGGCCGCGGGACTCGTGGCCGCGCTCACCGCGACCGGGCCGATACCCATGGCCTTCGCAGCGGACGCGGACCCCGCCCCGACACCGAAGTCCGCCAGCGACAAGCTCGGCGCGCACGACGCCGAGCTGCTCGCCGACGCCAAGGCCGACGGCACGAAGAACGTGACCATGATGGTCGCGACCACCCCCGGACAGACCGAGCAGGTCGCGGAGCAGCTCGACGCCGTCAAGGGCGGCTCCGTGGGCCGCACCTACGACAAGCTCGGCTACGTACGGGCGACCGTGCCGACGGGCCGCGCCGATTCCGCGATCCGGTCCGCCGAGAAGCTCGGCTCCGTGCGCGGCATCGACCTGCGTCAGGAGATCGCGCTCGACGATCCGACGCCGTCCGCCGACACCGCCAAGGGCGCGAAGGCCTCCGCGGCCAAGGCCACCGCCTCGTACAGCGGGCCCGGCAAGGACACCCCCGCCAAGAACCCGTACAACCCGTCCTTCGAGACGGGCGCCGTCGACTTCGTGAAGCAGCACCCGAAGGCGGACGGCCGCGGCACCACCATCGGCATCCTCGACTCGGGTGTCGACCTCGGTCACCCGGCGCTGCAGAAGACCACGACCGGCGACCGCAAGATCGTCGACTGGGTCACCGCGACCGACCCGATCGTGGACGGCGACGCGACGTGGCGCCCGATGGTCACCAACGTGAGCGGGCCGACGTTCACGTACAACGGCCGTACGTACAAGGCCGCTTCGGGCTCGTACGGGATCTCCACCTTCGCCGAGTCCGCCACGACCGGCGGCGACGCGAAGGGCGACGCGAACCGGGACGGCGACACCACCGACAAGTGGGGTGTGCTGTACGACGCCGCCAAGGGGACGGTGACCGTCGACCTCAACGACAACGCCGACTTCACCGACGACGCCCCGATGAAGCCGTACAAGGACGGCCACCAGGTCGGCTACTTCGGCAAGGACAACCCGTCCACCGATGTCGTCGAGCGCCAGCCGTTCGTGGTGGAGTTCCGCAAGGACGTCCCCATGGACCCGTACGGCGGTGACTGGGTCGGCAAGAAGGCCGACTTCGTCAACATCGGCGTCATCGAGTCCGAGCACGGCACGCACGTCGCGGGCATCACCGCGGCCAACGGCCTGCTGGGCAACAAGAACATGAACGGTGCCGCTCCCGGCGCCAAGCTGGTCTCCTCGCGGGCCTGCACCTGGACCGGCGGCTGCACCAACGTCGCGCTCACCGAGGGCATGATCGACCTCGTGACGAAGCGCGGCGTCGACATCGTCAACATGTCGATCGGCGGGCTTCCCGCGCTGAACGACGGCGCCAACGCCCGCGCGCTGCTCTACACGCGTCTCATCGACGAGTACGGCGTGCAGCTGGTGATCTCCGCGGGCAACTCGGGCCCCGGCGCGAACACCATCGGCGACCCGGGCCTCGCCGACAAGGTGCTGTCCGTCGGTGCGTCCATCTCGAAGGAGACCTGGGCCGCCAACTACGGCTCCCAGGTCGAGAAGTCGTACGCCATGATGCCGTTCTCCTCGCGCGGCCCGCGTGAGGACGGCGGCTTCGCGCCGCTCATCACGGCCCCCGGCGCGGCCATCAACTCCACCCAGACCTGGCTGCCGGGTTCGCCGACCCCGGAGGCGGGCTACTCGCTTCCCGCCGGCTACTCGATGCTCCAGGGCACCTCGATGGCCTCGCCGCAGGCGGCGGGCGCGAGCGCGCTGCTGATCTCGGCGGCCAAGCAGCAGAAGGTGTCCCTGTCGCCCGCGAAGCTGCGCACCGCGCTCACCTCGACCGCGAAGCACATCTCGGGCGAGCAGGCGTACGCGGAGGGCTCCGGCCTCATCGACATCGTCGACGCGTGGGACTCCATTGAGGACAAGGCGAGCGCCCACACGTACACGGTGAAGGCGCCCGTCGACACCGCTCTCGACGACCAGCTGAAGACGCCGGGCTTCGGCACCGGCATCTACGACCGCGAGGGCGGCCTGAAGGCCGGGCAGAAGAAGACGTACGAGGTCACCGTCACGCGTACGTCGGGCTCGTCGAAGCCGGTGGCGCACAGGCTGTCGCTGAAGAACAACTCGGGCGACACGTTCTCCGTCGTCGGTTCGAGCACCGTCTACCTGCCGCTGAACAAGCCGGTCACCGTGAAGGTCGCGGCGAAGCCGTCCTCGGCCGGGCTGCGCAGTGCGATCCTGCGCGTCGACGACCCGAAGACGGAGGGTGTCGACCAGCAGATCATGGCGACGGCCGTCGTCTCGTCGCCGGTCAAGTACACGTACCAGGCGAAGGGTTCGGTGCAGCGCAACAGCACGAAGTCGTACTTCGTGACGGTGCCGGAGGGCGCGAAGTCGCTCGAGGTGCGGATGGGCGGGCTCGCCGCGAAGAGCCAGACCCGCTTCATCTCCATCCACCCGTACGGCGTTCCGGTCGACACGACGTCGACGCCGAACTGCTACCCGAACTACGGGGACGGTTCGGGCAACGGCTGCCGTCCCGACCTGCGTTCGTACGATGCGCCGCAGGCGGGCGTCTGGGAGATCGAGGTCGAGGCGCGGCGTACGTCGCCGGTGCTCGACAACCCGTACACGCTGGACGTCGCCGTGTTCGGCGCGGACTTCGACCCGGCGGTGCAGACGCTGCCCGAGGCGAAGGTGGGCACGCCCGCCGATGTCTCGTGGAAGGTGGCGAACAAGTTCGCGGCCATCAACGGCGGCAAGCTGAAGGGCGGTGCGCTCGGTTCGTCGAAGACGGCGCGGCCGACGATCGCGAACGGGGCGTCGCAGACGTCGACGGTCGAGGTTCCCGAGGGGGCCGACAAGCTGGACGTCACCATCGGCAACGTCTCGGACCAGGCCGCCGACCTCGACCTCACGGTTCTCGACGCGGCGGGCAAGGTCGTCGGATCCTCCGCCGACGGTGACTCCGAGGAGTCCGTGAGCATCGCGAAGCCGGCCGCCGGTACGTACACGGTGCAGGTCGACGGGTACTCGGTGCCGTCCGGCTCGACGGAGTACGACTACGTCGACGTCTTCTTCGCGCCCGCGCTGGGCACGGTGAAGGTCGACGAGTCGAAGCCGGTGTCCCTGGCGACCGGCGCCTCGACCTCCGTCTCCGCACAGGTAGTCGCGGCGGCCGCGGCGCCCGAGGGGCGGGAGTTCTTCGGTCAGGTGCAGTTGCTGAACGAGCGGGGCGTTGCCGCCGGCGCGGGCAGCGTCAAGATCGAAAAGGTCACGCCGTAGCCTCCGGCTGAGCGGGATCTGGGGGGCGGCCACCTGCGGGTGACCGCCCCTTCCGCCGTCCCGGCCTCGGGGCTCCGCCCCGGCCCCCGCGCCTCAAACGCCGGCGGGGCTGAAATGGGGCACCGCCCCAAGCCCCGCGCCTCAATCGCCGGCGGGGCTGGAAAGAGCGGGGCTTTATGTGGCGCAGTCCAGCCCCCGGGCCTCCGGCAGCGCCCGCAGGATGTCCCTGCGGGTGTCGGCCACGCCCCGGCCCGTCTTCCAGTCCTGGTCATCCTCAGGGTGAACCGGGACCCGGATCAGGGTGTACGTGCCGGGCTTGAGGTCCTGGCGGGCCGAACCGTCGAGGGTGACGGTCGTCGTGGGCTCGTCCCGTGGTGACCGTTCGGGCCGGTAGTAGCGCTCGACGTCGAGGACGACCCGCACGTCGCCGTCGGCCCGCGGCGTGACACTGACCACCCGGCCCTCCACCAGGACCCGCGAACACGCGATGTGCATCGCGAGCGAGGAGGAAGAGGTGTCCGACTTACCGCCGCCGTCCTGGGCCGCCGACTTGTCGGACGCCCCCATGTCACCCCCGCCCCCCGGCGCACTCACCCCGAGCCACACAAGCCCCCCGAAGAGCGAGACGGCACAGGCCGCCACGAGCCCCCCGACCGCGACCCGCAGCGGACGCCGACGACGCACCGCCACGGGCCGCGACACCGGCCCAGACCCCGCCGCCGGCTCCGGCCCTGACCCCAGCCCCGACTCCGCACCCCGGCGGGACGCCAGCGCATCCCCCAGCCCCCGCACCTGCTCCCGCAGCAGCGCCACATCCGCCGCGACCGCCGTCGCGTCGGGGTCGTCGGGTGGCAGGGGCTCTCCGGTCACGGCCAGCATCAGCAGCCGGTCCTCGGACGCAGCGTCGTTCATGTCACACCACCTCCCCTTCGCGCAGCCGCACCCGCAGCATCCGCACCGCCGTGTGCAGGCGGCTCTTGACCGTGCCCTCGGGCACCCCCAGTTCCGCCGCGATGTCCCGCACCGGCAGATCCGCGTAGAACCGCAGCACGACCACCTGCCGCTGCTCGTCCGGCAGCTGGTCGAGCCCCTGCGCCACCGCCATCGACAGCACACGCGTGTCCGCCGCGTCCCGCCCGTCCTCCTGCCGCAGCGCCGCAAGACGCTCCCCCAGCCGCGCCTGGCGGGCCCGCGCCCGGTGCCAGTCCATGGCGAGGTTCGAGGCGACGACCGCCGCCCAGGCCGAGACGTCGCGGGGCGCCTCCTGCCCCTTCGCGGCCCGCTCCAGCAACCGCAGGCGCACCTGCTGCACGCCGTCCGGCAGATCCGCGTACGGCACCCCGCCGAGCGACAGCACGGCCCGCACCCGGTCCTCGACGGCCGCTTCCAGGGGGTCGTCCGGCCGACCCCTCGGTTTTCTGCGCAGCACAGCGCCTCCCCTCCCCCGTGTCCCGTCCTACGACGCCGGAGGAGCCGGAAACGTTCACCGACGGCCCGCGAAACTGTGGCCAGCGCCATACCGTCCCAGACCACGGACAATGGATTGGACAAGGCGGGCCTGGACAGACGCATCATGGACACACCCGCCAGGCCGGATGGCCGCTTGCACGAAAATCACGGAGGACCCTGTGAAGGTCGGAATCGTCGGAGCCACCGGTCAGGTCGGCACGGTCATGCGCAAGATCCTCGTCGAGCGGGACTTCCCGATCGACGAGCTGCGCCTGTTCGCCTCGGCCCGCAGCGCCGGCAAGGTGCTGGACGGCGTGACGATCGAGGACGCGTCGACGGCCGACTACAGCGGGCTCGACATCGTCCTGTTCTCCGCCGGTGGCGCCACCTCCAAGGCCCTCGCCGAGAAGGTCGCCTCCCAGGGCCCCGTCGTGATCGACAACTCCTCGGCCTGGCGCAAGGACCCCGAGGTCCCGCTCGTCGTCTCCGAGGTCAACCCGCACGCGATCGCGAACCGCCCCAAGGGCATCATCGCGAACCCGAACTGCACGACGATGGCCGCGATGCCGGTCCTGCGTCCGCTGCACGACGAGGCGGGCCTCGAGGCCCTGACCGTCGCCACGTACCAGGCGGTGTCCGGTTCCGGCCTCGCGGGCGTGGCCGAGCTGCACGGCCAGGCGCAGAAGGTCATCGCGGAGGCCGACAAGCTGACGCACGACGGCGAGGCCGTCGACTTCCCGGAGCCGAACGTCTACAAGCGCCCCATCGCGTTCAACGTGCTGCCGATGGCCGGCTCGATCGTCGACGACGGTCTGAACGAGACGGACGAGGAGCAGAAGCTCCGCAACGAGTCCCGCAAGATCCTGGAGATCCCGGACCTCAAGGTCTCCGGCACCTGTGTGCGTGTCCCGGTCTTCTCCGGCCACTCCCTCCAGGTCAACGCCCGCTTCGCCCGCCCGATCAGCCCGGAGCGCGCCACGGAGCTGCTCGCGAAGGCGGAGGGCGTCGAGCTCTCCGACATCCCGACGCCGCTCCAGGCGGCCGGCAAGGACCCGTCGTACGTGGGCCGCATCCGCAACGACGAGACGCTGGAGAACGGCCTGGCGCTGTTCATCTCCAACGACAACCTCCGCAAGGGCGCCGCGCTGAACGCGGTGCAGATCGCGGAACTGGTGGCCAAGGAGCTGTCGGCCAAGTAAGCCGCGTTACGTGTCGGCCAAGTAGGCCGCGTTACGTCGCCGTAGGGGCGGTCGCCGGGTTCCGGTGGCCGCCCCTCGCTCGTTTCAGGGCCTCGGCACGGCGAACTGCAGGCAGCCGTACTCGACCGCCCTGACGTGCACGAGGACCACCTCCGGGTGACCGAACGCCTCGTCGAGGGCCGCGTCGATGCCGGCCGTCGGATCGTCCGCCGGGATCTCCAGGAGCCGGCCTCCCGCGATGTGCCCGCGGGCGTCGTAGCGCCGTACAGTGCGCAGCGCGCCGGGGCGGGCGAAGGGGTAGCCGGACCGGTCGTCCGCCGGGCCGCCGCAGTCCTCGGCGTGGATGAAGACCGGGCCCTGCTCGTCGTACGCGCCGGGGGTCGCGCCCGTCCGGGCCGCCCAGCGGCGCAGCGGCGCGTACGAGACGAGGGCGATGTGCTCGCCCTCGTCGACGGGGCGCAGGCAGCAGCGCAGCGGCGAGCCGACCGAGGCGTCGCCGCTCGCGGTGTAGGGACGCATGGCGCGGCCCGCGTCGTCGGTGGCGCGGAGTTCCTTGAGGGCCGTCGGGTCGATGGGCAGTGCGGTGTACCTGGTCATGGCTCCAGGCTCGCTCCGGGCGCGGGTGTTCACCGGCGGGAAACGGACATCGCCTTCGCGTACCCCGCGTGGAAGGATGACCGGAAACGTCACAAACGTAGAACGTAGACCGCTTAATAGGAGATGACCGCGTGCCTGGCACCAATCTGACCCGTGAAGAGGCGCAGCAGCGGGCGAAGCTGCTCACCGTTGACTCGTACGAGATCGATCTCGACCTCTCCGGCGCGCAAGAGGGCGGCACGTTCCGGTCGGTGACCACCGTGCGCTTCGACAGCGCGGAGGCGGGCGCCGAGACGTTCATCGACCTCGTCGCCGACGCCGTGCACGAGGTGGTGCTCAACGGGCGGTCGTTGGACGTGGCCGCCGTCTTCCGTGACGCGCGGATCGCGCTGAAGCACCTGGAGTCGGGGCCGAACGAGCTGAAGGTCGTCGCCGACTGCGCGTACACGAACACAGGTGAGGGTCTGCACCGGTTCGTCGACCCCGTCGACCAACAGGCGTACCTGTACACGCAGTTCGAGGTTCCCGACGCCCGGCGCGTGTTCGCGTCGTTCGAGCAGCCCGACCTCAAGGGCACCTTCCAGTTCACGGTGAAGGCGCCGAGCGGCTGGACCGTGATCTCCAACTCGCCGACGCCGGAGCCGAAGGACGACGTCTGGGCCTTCGAGCCGACGCCGCGCATCTCGACGTACATCACGGCGCTGATCGTCGGCCCGTACCACAGCGTCCACTCCTCGTACGAGAACGCCGAGACCGGGCAGAGCGTGCCGCTGGGGATCTACTGCCGGCCCTCGCTCGCCGAGTACCTCGACTCGGACGAGATCTTCGCGGTGACGCGGCAGGGCTTCGACTGGTTCCAGGAGAAGTTCGACTACGCGTACCCCTTCGCCAAGTACGACCAGCTGTTCGTTCCCGAGTTCAACGCGGGCGCGATGGAGAACGCGGGCGCCGTCACCATCCGCGACCAGTACGTGTTCCGGTCGAAGGTGACCGACGCCGCGTACGAGGTGCGGGCCGCGACGATCCTGCACGAGCTGGCCCACATGTGGTTCGGCGACCTGGTCACCATGGAGTGGTGGAACGACCTGTGGCTGAACGAGTCGTTCGCGACGTTCGCCGAGGCCGCCTGCCAGGCGTACGCGCCGGGTTCGAAGTGGCCGCACTCGTGGACGACGTTCGCCAACCAGATGAAGACGTGGGCGTACCGGCAGGACCAACTGCCGTCCACGCACCCGATCATGGCGGACATCAGCGACCTCGACGACGTGCTCGTCAACTTCGACGGCATCACGTACGCGAAGGGCGCGAGCGTCCTGAAGCAGCTCGTCGCGTACGTCGGCATGGACGAGTTCTTCCAGGGCGTGCAGGCGTACTTCAAGCGCCACGCGTTCGGGAACACGCGGCTGAGCGATCTGCTCGGCGCGCTCGAGGAGACCAGCGGGCGTGACCTGAAGTCCTGGTCGAAGGCGTGGCTGGAGACGGCCGGCATCAACATCCTGCGGCCGGAGATCGAGACCGACGCGAACGGCGTCATCACCTCCTTCGCCGTACGCCAGGAGGCCCCGGCCCTCCCCGAGGGCGCCAAGGGCGAGGCGACGCTGCGGCCGCACCGCATCGCGATCGGCTTCTACGACCTCGACGACGAGTCCGGCAAGCTGCTGCGCGGCGAGCGCGTCGAACTCGACGTCACGGCAACGGAGTCGACGCAGGTGCCGCAGCTGGTCGGCAAGCGCCGCCCCGCGGTGATCCTGCTCAACGACGACGACCTCTCGTACGCGAAGGTCCGCCTCGACGAGGAGTCCCTCGCGTTCGTCACGCAGCACCTCGGCGACTTCGAGGCCTCCCTGCCGCGCGCCCTGAGCTGGGCCTCCGCCTGGGACATGACGCGTGACGCGGAGCTGTCGGCGAGCGCGTACCTGGACCTGGTGCTCAGCGGCGTCGGCAAGGAGTCCGACATCGGCGTCGTGCAGTCGCTGCACCGCCAGGTGAAGCTCGCCGTCGACCTGTACGCGGCGCCCGCCCACCGGGACGCGCTGCTTACCCGCTGGACCGAGGCGGCGCTCACCCACCTGCGGACGGCGGAGGCGGGCAGCGACCACCAGCTGGCGTGGGCCCGCGCGTTCGCGGCGAGCGCCCGTACGCCGGAGCAACTCGACCTCCTTGAGGCCCTGTTGGACGGGTCTCAGACGATCGAGGGGCTCGCCGTCGACACCGAGCTGCGCTGGGCGTTCGTGCAGCGGCTCGCGGCGGTCGGGCGCTACGACGAGGCGGAGATCGCCGCGGAGTACGAGCGGGACAGGACGGCCGCCGGTGAGCGGCACGCCGCCAGCGCCCGCGCGGCGCGACCCACCCCGGAGGCCAAGGCGGAGGCGTGGGCCTCGGTCGTCGAGAAGGACAAGCTGCCGAACGCGGTGCAGGAGGCGGTGATCGGCGGCTTCGTCCAGACCGACCAGCGCGAGCTGCTCGAGCCGTACACGCAGAAGTACTTCGCGGCGCTGAAGTCCGTCTGGGACTCCCGCTCCCACGAGATGGCGCAGCAGATCGCGATCGGCCTCTACCCGTCGATCCAGGTCTCCCAGGAGACGCTGACCGCGACGGACGAGTGGCTGTCGTCCGCCGAGCCGAGCGCGGCGCTGCGCCGCCTGGTGTCGGAGTCGCGTGCGGGCGTCGAGCGCGCACTGAAGGCGCAGGACGCGGACGCGTAACGCTCCGCGGGATACGGGAAGGGGGCGCCGGCCATGGTCTGGCCGGCGCCCCCTTCTCCGTTTCGGGCGATTCGGGCGATGATCGGACGGCAGTGAACCGTTACTGCGTGAAGCGGTCGCGCAGTGCCTGGCGGCCCGTGTCCGTCAGCGAGCCGTGGACGCGCATGCGGGCCACGCCGCCGTCGGGGAACGCGTCGAGGCGTACGTGGGTGGCCACGGCCTCCTTCGGGAGCGGGAAGCGGTGCAGGGTGTCGGGCTCCAGCTTGGTGCGGGGAATGATCTCGAACCACTCGCCGGTCTCGCCGTCACGGCCGCTCAGGGCTATCCAGCCCGCCGAGTTGCCCTTCAGATAGGCGGTGTCGATCTCGACGGCGCGGATGGTGCCCTGCGCCGCGAGGCGGAAGCGGACCCAGTCGTTGGTGCCGTGGACGCGGCGGCGGCGGTTCTCCCAGCCGTCGTCCATCTTGCGCGAGGTGCCCGGCAGGATGATCTGCGTCGGCGAGGAGTAGAACTTGTCGGACGCGTCCTCGTAGGAACCGCCGTTGAGCACCGAGGCCAGGTCGAACGTGCCGAGCAGGTCGAGCCACTCGGGGTCGGGGACGACCTCGCCGTGCACGCGGAGGCGGGCGATGCCGCCGTCGGGGTGCTGGCAGACGCGCAGGTGCGTGTAGCGGCGCTCCGACGTGACCGTGAAGGCGTTCGCCGCGTGGCCCTTGACCTGGCTCTTCGGGACGATCTCCTCCCACTTCACGTCGTCGGCGAGCAGCTCCGCGGGGCCGGGGGCGCCGGGCACGTTCGTGGCCTGGATGCTGACCTTCTGCGGGTAGTTGCCGCGGAAGTGGGCGGTGTCGACGATCACGCCGCGGACGACGCCGGGCGCGCCGAGCCGCACGATGGCCCAGTCGTGGTCCTCGGGCGCCGGGAACGGGGAGTCCGCGGTCCCCCGCCGCCTGCGGGTCTCCCAGCCGTCCATGACCTTGCCCTTGTGCCCGAAGTGCTCCGGGTCGAAGACGGCCCGCTCGCGCAGCAGCAGGTTCTCGCGCATCGCGAAGAACTCGTCGTTCGCGGCGATGACACCGCCGCCGAGCCGCCGGTCGGCGAGGTCGACGAGCTCACTGAAGGCGTCGGCGTCACCGAAGGTGCGGTAGTCGGCGTACGGGTCGCCGCCTCCGTAGGGGGCGGCGTCGTTGGCGTGCGGGTCCTGGTCCTGGTTCCGAGCGGGTGTCGTCTGGGTCATGGACCCACTGTCGGGCGCGAGGAGCCGACAGGTCCATCGAAAGTTTTCGAGGTGGCCTTTCAGTTCTGCTGAACGGTCGGCTTGTCGGTTCTGCTGAACGGTCAGGCTGTCAGTTCTGCTGAACGGTCAGCGCTTCCAGGACCCTGCGCACCGCCGCCCCCTCCTCCGACCCCTTCCGTACGGCCGCCACCACATGCCGTACGGGACGGTCCGCGCCGAGCGGGCACATCACGACGCCGTCCCGGCGCGCCGCCGCCATCCGCGGCACCAGCGCGACCCCCATCCCGGCCTCGACCATGGCGAGGATCGCGGTCCACCCGGCCGCGCTGTGCGCCTGCTCCGGCACGAACCCGGCGGCCTCGCACGCGGCCGTCGTGATCTCCGACCAGGGCCCGGACCCGCCGAAGATCCACGGCTCACCGGCGAGATCGGCGAGCCGCAGGCCCGGCTCGCCCGCCAGCGGATGGCCCACCGGCAGCGCGACGTCCAGCGGGTCGGCGAGCAGCGGCACCCGCGTGAACTTGGGGTCGCGGGGCGTCGGCGCGTGCGCGGCCAGCGACAGGGCGAGGTCCACGTCGCCGGTGGCGAGCAGCTCGTACGCCTGCCCGGCCTCCGCCTCCCGCACCCGGACGGTGATGCCGGGGTGCGCGGAGCGCAGTTGCCGCACGGCGGGCACCACGAGCGCGGGCACGGCGGTGGAGAACGCGGCGACCCGCACGGTCCCCGTCTCCCCGTGCACCCACTGCGCCAACTCGGCGTCGGCGCGCTCCAGTTGGGCGAACACGGCCTCCGCGTGCCGCAGTACGAGCTGCGCGGCGTCGGTCAGCCGCACCCGCCGCCCCTGCGCCTCCAGGAGCGGCACGCCGAGCTGCTTGGCGAGGTTGGTGAGCTGCTGCGAGACGGCGGACGGCGTCATGAGCAGCGTCTGCGCGGTGGCGGTGACGGTGCCGCACTCCCGCAGGGTGCGCAGGATCACCAGCTTCTTCACGTCCCACCGGTCAGGTCCCGGCACTCGCTTCTCACCGCTCATACGCCACAACGTATCCGCTCACGGCCGCGCCCTACGCTGACCCCATGACCCCCACTCCGCCCTCCGTACGCCTCCGCCCGGCCCGCCCCGACGAGGCGGAACCGCTGTCGGCGCTCGCGCTGCGCTCGAAGGCGCACTGGGCTCGATCCTCGGCCGCATGCTTCCGCTGATGGAACTGAGGCCTCAGGCGAGCAGCCGCGGGACGGCCCGTACGTAGACCACCATGCCGACGACCTCGACGAGCGTCTGGGTGACGACGACCACCGCGGCGACGGCCAGCGGGTCCGGCAGGGACAGGGCGAGGGGCAGGACGACGAGGGAGTTGCGGGTGGCGCCGGTGAACACGACCGCCCGTCCTGAGGGCACGTCGAGCCGGTAGAGGCGGGCCACGGCGCGCCCCGCGAACGCCATCACCAGCAGGAACAGCACGTAGAACGGCACGACGCGCGCCACGTCCCCGAGGTTGTCGTCCAGCTTGGGGATCTGGGAGGCGACGACCGTCAGCAGGGTGGCGGCCATGAGCGGCACCATCGTGATGCCCACGGTGTCGGAGAAGCGCTGCCCGGCCGGGCGGCGGGCGGCCCATGCCTGGGTGAGCCAGGCGAGGGCCAGCGGCACGACGATGAGCGTGAGGAACGCCTCGACGAACGGCCCCGCCTCGACGAGGTCGCTCAGCCCCGCGCCCATGAACAGGTACAGATACCCCGGCAGCAGCACCATCTGCGCGAGCAGCAGCAACGGCGTCGCCGCGAGCAGCCGCTGACTCGCGCCGCCCGCGAGGCCGCTGAAGACGATCACGTAGTCGACGCAGGGGCAGAGCAGCACGAGGAGCACGCCGAGGCGGACGGCCTGGGCGTCGGGGAGGAACGTGAACATCGCGGCGACGACCAGCGGGACGACGATGAAGTTGACCGTGAGGGCGGCGGCCAGGAAGCGTCCGGCGCGCAGCGAGCGGAGCAGTTCCGCGGCGGGGACCTGGAGGAATGTGACGTAGAGGAGCGCGGCGAGTACAGGGTTGATGGCACGCTCAAGGCCGGCCCCGACGCCGCTGGGCGCAACGAGCCCGACCAGGGCGCCGACCGCCAGGGCCCCCAGATAAACGGCTACCTGCCGCCGCTCCATAACCTCGCCCACCTGGGCCCTACGCATCGCACTCACGCCCCGACCGTAGCCCGCCTGCCGTGGGCCGGATCCCAGGGGCGGTTCCGTGGCCGGCGCCCTCTGTATGTGCAGCCTGCACCGGGGTGCCGCCTTGCCCACCCTGCCGCCCCAGGCGGCAGATTGCCCAAGGCGGTGGCGGCACCCCGTCGGGCCGACGCCCCCGGAGGGGGCGGGGGGGTGGGAGATGGGCGGGAGCCGGGCGATCGCCTGCGGGTGGGTAAATCAAGCCCCTGCGGCGATTGAGCAGCGGGGTCCGGGGCAGAGCCCCGCGGCCGTAACCCCGGTTCGGTGAAGTCGGCCCGGTCGGGACGGCACCCCCGGACCGCAACACCGCTTCGGCAAAATCAGCCCCGCCTTTCGAACGAGAGCCCGCGGGGTCCGGGGCGGAGCCCCGAGGCCGTAACGCCGGTCCGGCACGACCGCGGCGTCCGAGGCCGAGCCCCGATCTTTCCAGCCCCGCCTTTCGAACGGGAGCCCGCGGGGTCCGGGGCGGAGCCCCGTGGCCGGAGGGCGGTGTGGTTACCCGAGACCCCTCAGCCACTCCACCAGCAACCCGTTGACCTCCGCGGGACGCTCCTGCTGGAGCCAGTGCCCCGCCCCGGGCAACACGTGGGACCCCACAAGACCCGGCAACGTCTTCGGGTACGCGGCAATCGCCTCCGCCAGCCACGTCGTCGACGCGTCCCCACCCCCACCGATGAACAAGGACGGCTGCCCGATCGCCGCACCGTCGTACGCCTCCAGGTCCTCCCAGTCCCGGTCCATGTTCCGGTACCGGGCAAGCGCGCCCCCCATCCCCGTACGCTCGAACTCCCCCGCGTACACGTCGAGTTCATCGTCACTGAGCCACCCCGGCCGACCCCCGGGGAACCGGTCCCGCATCAGCCCGCCACGCGCAACGAAGTGCGGGTCGGGCGCACCGGCCCCCGGCATCGTGTCCGCGGAGAGCGCGGCGTAGATCCCGCCCAGCCACCTCCGCACATCCGGCTCGATCTCCCCCTCCGCGCGCCCCGGCTCCTGGAAGTACGAGACGTAGAACTCCTCCTCGCCGCCTCCCATCTGGGCGAACACCTCACTGGGCCGCGGCCCGCCCCGCGGCGCGTACGGCACGCTCAGCAGCCCCACCGCCCGGAAGACGTCCGGACGGACCAACGCGGAGGTGGCCGCGATGTTCGCACCCCAGTCGTGACCGATCACGACCGCCGACTCCTCGCCGAGGGCACGGACCACCGCGACGTTGTCCTCGACGAGCTCCAGCATCCGGTACGCGGCGATGTCGTCGGGCCGCGACGACCGCCCGTACCCCCGTACGTCGATCGCGACCGCCCGGAACCCGGCGGCGGCAAGCACCGGAAGCTGCCGCCGCCACGAATACCAGGACTCCGGGAACCCGTGCAGCAGCAGGACGAGCGGCCCCGTCCCCTGCTCCACGAGATGAGTACGGCCCGCCGGCGAGGGCACAAGGCGGTGGATCGGCTCGGGCAGGTCGGACAGGTCAGGCAGAACAGGCAGGTCCGGCATCGTTTCCTCCAGCTCCGGGGAACTCCACGTCACCCTTCGATCCTGCCGCTACGACCGCCCGGCCCCCCGCCTTGTTGCCGGTTCGGCAAATCGCGGTGAGGCCACCGACGCCAGCACCACCCCGCCCAGGATCAGCACCATGCACCCCACCTGCGCCCACCCCATCGACTCCCCGAGGACGACGTACGACAGCGCGGCCACGCACACCGGCTGGAGGTAGTACACGACGCCCGCCCGCGCCGCCCCCACCATCGCGATCGCCTTGTTCCACGCGAAGAAGGCGACGGCCGACGACACCACGCCCACGTACAGCAGCGGCAGCACCGTGCCCGCCCGCACCTCGAAGCCGCCCTGCACCGCCACGCTCGCCGCGTACACGGGCAGCAGCATCAGCGCGCCGAGCACGAAGGTCGCGAACAGGAAGGCGACACCGCCGAGTTCGCGCGGCTTGCGGCGCAGCAGCGCGCTGTACGAGCCGAAGCAGACGGCCGCGGCGACCACCCAGAGGTCGCCGGGCGCGAAGTCGGGCGTGAGGGAGCCCTTGCTGACGAGGAGGACGACCCCCGCGCAGGCGATCAGCGTTCCGGCCACCCGGCGCGGCCCCAACCGCGCCCCGCCGAGCCGCTCGTACACCGCCATGAGCACCGGCGACGCGGCCATGATCATGCCCATGTTGCCGGCGGAGGTCGTCATGCCGGCCTGGTTGACGAGGGTGTTGTAGACCGCGATGCCGAGCAGCGAGGCCAGCGCCACGAACCCCAAGTGCCGCCGCAGCAAAGCCCGTTGACACCAGGCCGCCCGCACCCCGAACGGCGCCACCGCCACGATCGCCACCACCCAGCGCCAGAACGCGTGCTGGATCGGCGGCACGCTGTCGTGCAGCCCGCGCGCGGTGACGAAGCTGCCGGACCAGACGACCGTCGCGAGCGCGGCGAGCGCGAGGCCGACGCCGAGCCCGCCGGCCGCTTTCGGCTCCACCGAGGTACGGGTGCGGGTACGGTCCAGGACTGCCATCAGGGCTGGGGCCTCTCTCGATCGGGTTCCGTTGCCCCATTACCGTCGCAGCGCCCCACCCATCACGTCCATCGAAAGTTTCCGCCGCTTACGTTCAGAATTACTGAACGAACACCAGCCCGCCAAGCCGGCCCGCCGAGCTAGCCCTCCAGGTACGCCAACACCGCCAGCACCCGCCGATTGTCGCTCTCACCCGGATACAGGCCGAGCTTGGTGAAGATGTTGCCGATGTGCTTGGTGACGGCCTTCTCCGTGACGACCAGGGTCTCGGCCACCCCCGCGTTCGACCTGCCCTGCGCGAGCAGCGCCAGCACCTCGCGCTCGCGGCCGGTCAGGGAGCCGAGCCGCCGGTCGCGGACCTTGCGGGCGAGCAGCTTCGACACCACCTCGGGGTCCATCGCCGTGCCGCCGCCCGCCACCTGCTCGATGGTGCGCAGGAACTCGGGGCCGTTCGTGACCCGGTCCTTCAGTACGTATCCGACCGCGCCCGCGCCGTCCGCCAGCAACTCCCTTGCGTACAGGGGCTCCACGTACTGCGAGAGCAGCAACACCGGTAGCCCCGGCACCTGTTCGCGCGCTTCCAGGGCCGCGCGCAGGCCCTCGTCACTGAAGTCCGGCGGCAGCCGTACGTCGACGATCGCGACGTCGGGACGCTCGGCGACGAGGGCCTTGCGCAGCTCCGGGCCGTTGTCCACGGCGGCGACGACCTCGTGCCCGTACGCGCCGAGGAGCCGCACGAGACCGTCCCTCAGCAGGAAGTGGTCTTCGGCGACGACAACGCGCACGGCACCTCCATCGAGATCTGGGTCGGGCCACCGGCCGGACTGTTGACGGCGAGGACGCCGTCGAAGGTGGCGAGCCGCCGCTCGATGCCGGCGAGGCCGCTGCCCCGGGCCGGGTCCGCGCCGCCGCGGCCGTCGTCGACGACGCCGACGCGCAGGGACCCGGTCCCCGCGTCGTAGGTGATGTCGATCCACAGGCGCTCGGCCTCCGCGTGCTTGGCCGCGTTCGTCACGGTCTCGGCGACCGCGAAGTAGACCGCCGATTCGACCGGGGCCTCCGGGCGGGCCGGCAGGTCGACCGTGACCTCCGCCGCCAACGGGCTGAGCAGCGCCAACGACCTTACGGCGTCGGCGAGTCCACGGTCGGCGAGGACCGGCGGATGGATGCCGCGGACCAGGTCGCGCAGTTCCTGGAGCGCCGCGGACGAGGAGGCGCGGGCCTCCGCGAGGAGCGCCCTGACGGCTTCCGGGTCGTCGTTCAGACGGTGCTCGGCGGCGTCCAGGGTCATGCCCATCGCGACGAGGCGGGCCTGCGCCCCGTCGTGCAGGTCCCGCTCGATACGGCGCAGTTCGGCGGCGGAGGTGTCCACGGCGTCGGTGCGGGTCGCGGACAGGTGGGCGATGCGGGCCGCCATCAGCTCCTGCCCACTCGGGGAGAGCGTCGAGCGGACGAAGCGGGCGTGGCAGTCGACGCTGCCGGGCGCGAGCCACAGGCCGACCTTGCCGACGCCGAGGCCGAGCAGGCCCGCCATCAGGCCCGTCGGGACGTCCTCGACGTGGACGAACATGTACCAGAGGCCCTCCCAGCCGGCGTCCCGCGCCAGGTAGGAGCCGAAGACGGCGAGGAAGAGGCCCCACAGTCCGTACAGGACGAGCGCGCCGGGCAGGCAGGCGATGAGGCCGCCGACGAAGGAGTACATCGTGGTCCAGCGCCACTCGCGGAACCGCTGGGCGTCCCCGAACACCCAGCGGTAGCGGGCGAGCGGCCCGAAGCTCTCCTTCTCCCTGCCGGCCGTCGGCGCGGGTGTCGCCTCGACGGCGATGCCCGACCACGCGGCCGCGAGGGCCCGTTCGCGGTCCACGACGCGGCGCATGCCCGCCGCGGCCCAGGGCAGCATGCCCGGAACGGGTGTCCACACCGCGAGGTGCACCATCGCCGACCAGTGCATCGCCACCATGGACAGCCACCACAGCCGGTTGCACCGCCTGACCGCCTCGACCCTCTTCATGTCCCGGCTCCCCCAACTCGACTGCGTCTTCGGCTACTTGCCGTTACCGCAATGAGTATCCGGCGAACACCTCGGGGACGTCGGTGGACTTAACTCCCCCATCGGCTCCCCCAATGGCGCCCTCGTCCGCTTCCTCTTCCTTGCCCGGGTCGCGGGCCCACGCCGCGTATCCGTCGGGCCGCACCAGGAGCGCGGTGCGCCGCTCGCTCGCCCAGTGGGCGACCCGCAGGCCGTCCATCTTGTCCGGCGCCCCCTGGGGCAGGATCAGGACGAACTCGCCCGCGCGCAGGGCCTCGTAGAGCCGGGTCCCACCCTGGAGCGCGACGTCGGGGACGCGCCTGCCGACGAGCGGGTGGGCGCCCCTGGGGGCCGGGTAGCGGAAGCCGATGCCGGTGATCTGGCCGACGGCGCGGGTGCGGGCGGGGCGGGCGCGGGTAACGGCGGTGGCGAGGACCGAGCGGGCCGCGAGCGTCCAGGGCCGCTTGGCCATCGCGAGCCGGACCAGGCCGCCGCTGCTGCGCAGCACCGCCTTGCCGACGGGGTGGCGCTCCGACTCGTAGGTGTCCAGGAGCTCATCGGTCGCCCGGCCGCCCGCCACCGCCGCCAGTTTCCAGCCGAGGTTCGCCGCGTCCTGAAGGCCCGTGTTCATGCCCTGGCCGCCCGCCGGGGTGTGCACGTGGGCGGCGTCCCCGGCCAGCAGCACCCGGCCCACGCGGTACTTCGGCGCCTGGCGTTCGTCGCTGTGGAAGCGGGACATCCAGCGGGCGTCGTGCATGCCGTAGTCCTGGCCGAGGGCGAGCCGGGCGGTCTCCTTGATCTCTTCGAGGTCGAGCGGGGCGTCGTCCGACACGTCGTGCGCGCGGTTCCAGGCGATCACCCGGTAGTAGCCGTCACCGAACGGGGCGATGAAGGCGAAGGCGTCGCCGACCGTGTTCACGGTGAGCACGTTGTCGGGCTGCTCGCCGAGCCGGACGTCGGCGAGGACGACCGAGCGGATGACGGACTTGCCCGGGAACGGAAGCCCCACCGCCGTGCGCACGGTGCTGCGCATTCCGTCGGTGCCGACGACGTACGCCGCACGCAGGTCCTTCGACTCCCCCTGCGTACGTACGTGGAGCGTGACGCCGTCCGCGTCCTGCGCCAGGCCCGTCACCTCGGTCTCGTACGCGAAGGTGACCCCGGCGTCGACGGCCCGCCGCTCCAGGAGCCTCTCGACCTCGTACTGCGGGACGACGAGGAGGTGGTTGAAGCGCGAGGGCAGCTCGCCCAGTTCGAGGACGAGGCTGCCGAACAGGCGCAGCCGCTGGAGCTGTTGGCCCTTCGTCTCCAGCTCGTCGGCGAGCCCCCGCGCGTCGAGCTGTTCCAGCGTGCGGGCGTGCACGGCGAAGGCGCGGGAGAGGTTGCTGATCTCGCGGGGGCGCCGCTCGACCAGGGTGACGGGAACGCCCGCGGCGGCGAGGTCCCCCGCCAGCAGCAGTCCGGTCGGGCCCGCGCCGACCACGATCACTGAGCCGGTGGTGCGGGATGAGCCTGTGCTGTCCATGAGGCCTCCAGATGCGGTGACGCCCGGATCGACCCGCCCATCCTGCCCGTACAGACGCGTCGAGGGCACCCGCCGCGAAAGAACGCGACGGGGGCCCTCGACGGGGAAACCGTGTGGAAGCCGGGCCTCAGCCCTGCTTCGGCTGCTTGCGGGACTTGTCGCCCAGCGCGACCAGTCCTGCGATCACCAGGAACAGGACGATCGGCGTCGCCACGTAGAGGCCGAGCGTCTCGATCACGCTCAGGCCGGTACCCGGGTCGTCGCCGTCGTCGCGCGTGAGCGCGAGCGCGGGGGACGACATCAGCAGCATCATCAGCGTCGTACCGGAGGCCAGGGCGCCGGCGCGCAGGGCGTTCTTCTTGTCCACGGTGCCAACGTAGCGAACGCCTAAACGGGCCGCGCGTCCGGGGGGCCTGTAAGGGGCACTTCGGCTCCCGCGGACGCCTCCGCGAACACGCCGAGCAGGGCGTGCGCGCGAGGGGACGCGGCCAGTTCCTCCAGGGTGACGGGCCGGCCCTCGGCGTCGGCGACGGGCAGCCGCCAGTTCGGGTACTCGGCCCAGGTGCCGGGCAGGTTCTGCGGGCGCCGGTCGCCCACCAGATCGGGCAGCCACACCCCCGTCATCCGGGCGGGCGTGCGCCACAGGAACCGGTGGACCGCCCGCACCGCCTCCTCCTCGTCCCGCGTCCCGTGCTCGCACAGGCCCATCCGGGCGAACAGGGCGAGCCACTCCGCCACCTCGGCCGCCGCCTCCGCCCCGCTCGCCGACGACAGGCCGAGCCGCTCGCGCAGCCGTACGTCGTCGCCGCTCAGGCGGGCGGCGGTGGACGGCAGGTCGTGGGTGGTGGCGGTGGCGACGCAGTCCGTGCGCCAGGCCTCGGCGGGGACGGGCCGTCCGTCGCCCTCCCAGTCGCGCTCGAACCACAGCACGGACGTGCCGAGCACCCCGCGCGCGTGCAGCGTCCCGCGCACGCCCGGCTCGACGGTGCCGAGGTCCTCCCCGATGACGTACGTGCCCGAGCGCGAGGCCTCCAGGAGCAGCACGGCGAGCATGGCCTCGGCGTCGTAGTGGACGTAACAGCCCTCGGTCGGGGGTTCGCCCTCCGGGATCCACCAGAGGCGGAACAGGCCCATCACGTGGTCGATGCGGATGGCGCCCGCGTGCCGCATCAGATTGCGGAGCAGGTCGCGGAAGGCGGCGTAGCCGGTCTCCGCGAGGCGGTCGGGGCGCCACGGCGGCAGGCCCCAGTCCTGGCCGCGCGCGTTGAACGCGTCCGGGGGCGCGCCCACGCTGATGCCCTGCGCGAAGATGTCGCGCTGCGCCCACGCGTCGGAGCCGCCGGGGTGCACGCCGACGGCGAGGTCGTGCACGAGCCCGATCGGCATGCCCGCCTCGCGCGCCGCACGCTGGGCCGCGGCGAGCTGCCCGTCCGTGAGCCAGGCGAGCCGGCAGTGGAAGTCGACGCGGTCCATCAGCTCCCGGCGGGCGTGACCGGTCTGCGGCGAGCGCGGGTCCTGGAGGGCGGTCGGCCAGGTGTGCCAGTCGGGGCCGTACCGCTCGGCCAGCGCGCAGTACGTGGCGTGGTCCTCCAGGGCCGTGCCCTGCGCGGCGAGGAAGTCCCAGTAGGAGGCGCGCCGGCCGGGCGTGAGCGGCACCTCGTGGATCGCTTCGAGCGCCGTCCGCTTCAGCGCCCACACCGCGTCCCGGTCGATCAGCGCGCCCTGGGTGAGCACCGCCTCGCGCAGCCGGGCGGCCTCCCTGGCGTGCTGGGGGACGTACGCGTACTCGGGGATGTCCTCGATCCGCAGATGGACGGGGTCGGGGAAGCGGCGTGAGGAGGGGCGGTACGGGGAGGGGTCCGTGCCGCCGTCGGGGCCGGCGGGGACCGCCGCGTGCAGCGGGTTGACCTGGAGGAATCCGGTGCCGTGGGTGTGGGCCGACCAGGACGCCAGGTCGGCCAGGTCCGCGAGGTCGCCCATGCCCCAGGAGCGGGTGGACAGCAGCGAGTAGAGCTGGACGAGCAGTCCGTGGGTGCGCGGCGGCGGGGCCGGGGCGGTGGGCGGCGCGGCGATGAGATGGGCCTCGGCGCGGCGCCCGTCGGGCGTGGCGACGCGCAGCCGGTGCGTGCCGGGCGGCGTCGCGGTGCCGGGGTCCCAGGGGTCGAAGCGGTCCCCGCCCTCCGGGCGCAGCCGCAGCTCGGCCCCTTCGGGCAGGCCCGTCACCCAGCGCGGGACGCTGCCGTCGGCCCACACCACCACCGTCGGCGGCAGCAGCCGCTCGGGCGGCTCGGCGGGATCGGCACTCACGTCCACGCCCAGCGCGGCGAGGGCCGCCGCCACCGCCGCGTCCGAGGCGTGGACGGTGCGGCCCGGCGCCGGGGAGTAGGAGGTGGCCACTCCGTGCAGTGCGGCGAGCCGGGCCTGCGTCATCGGCTCAGCCCGCGGCGAGACCGGTGGGGGTGGGCTCGGAAGTGAGGGGGGACTCGTCCGTCATGGGCGGCTCGGAAGTCAGGGGGGCGTAGTCCGCGAAGGCGGGTTCGCTGGTGAGGGGTGCTTCGAAGGAGCAGGTGCTGGTGACGTCGGCGTCGTCGATCATGCTGAGGTCCGCCTGTTTGGAGAGGGCCGAGAGCAGGAGCTGTGCTGATGCGGCCACGGGGGCCTCCTTCGTCGAAAGGCGTCGGGAGTCGAAAGCCCTACCCAGAAGCTACGGGCTCAGGCCTCTTTCACGGAACAACGTGTTACTGGTCACAGTGTGTACAACGAAAGGAACTTTCCCTGAGGTCCTGACCAGCCGAAAAAAATCCCGTCCGACCAGGCAACTCGTCGGTAGGGCCGGTTACCGCCCATCGACGCCTTCCTCCCTTCTATCCTTGTGCCTCTTGAGTCAGGTTCGAACCACAGGGAGTACGCCGTGCAGCTCCGGCGCAGGAAGAGGGCGGCCGCCCTCGCGGTCGCCGTCATCGCCGGGACGCTGGGCGGGGCCACGGGGGCCGTGGCCGCTCCCCCGACGCCGGGGACGACCACCGGGGACCTGAAGTCGGACGCGAAGCTGCCCGCGGTGTGGCCGCGGCCGCAGTCCCTCAAGGCTTCGGACGATGCGGACGGGGTCGCGGTCCCGGACGAGGTGACGCTCCTGGTGCCGCCGGGTTCCGACCCGTACGCCGTGGACGCGCTGAGCAAGGCACTGAAGGGCGCGGGGGCGCGGGACATCCGGCAGGTCTCCGCCGAGCACGACGTGCCTCGCGGCGCGCGGCTCGTGGTGCGGCTCGCCACCGAGTCCCCGCAGGCCAGGGCGGGCGCGGGCGACTACCGCCCCGACTCGGGAAAGGGGCGGACGGGCCCGCTCGACGCGACCCTGCGGGGCCTCGGCGCGAGCGCCCGCGGCGATCTGCCGTCCGGCGGCTACCGGCTCGCCGTGGGCCGCGCGGCGGGGACGCCGACGGTCGCCATCGAGGGCATCGGCGACGACGGCCTGTTCCACGCGGCGCAGACGTTCCGGCAGCTGATCGAGGGGCGGACCGTCGCGGGGGTTGTCGTACGGGACTGGCCGGGCACGGCCGTACGCGGTCTGACCGAGGGTTTCTACGGCACGCCGTGGACGACGGAGCAGCGCCTGGACCAGCTCGACTTCATGGGCCGCACCAAGCAGAACCGCTATCTGTACGCGCCCGGCGACGATCTGTACCGCCAGGCCCGCTGGCGCGAGACGTACCCGGCCGATCAGCGCGCCGACTTCCGCAGGCTCGCCGAGCGGGCCCGCGCCAACCATGTGACGCTCGGCTGGGCCGTGGCCCCGGGTCAGGCGATGTGCATGTCGTCGCCGGACGACATCAAGGCGCTCACCCGCAAGCTCGACGCGATGTGGGCGCTCGGGGTGCGGGCCTTCCAGCTCCAGTTCCAGGACGTGTCGTACAGCGAGTGGCACTGCGCTTCGGACGCGCGGGAGTTTGGCTCCGGCCCCGACTCCGCGGCGAAGGCGCAGGCGAAGGTCGCGAACGCGGTGGCGAAGCACCTCGCGGCCCGGCACCCGGGCGCGGGCCCGCTGTCCCTGATGCCGACCGAGTACTACCAGGACGGCACGACGGAGTACCGCACGGCGCTCGCCCGCGATCTGGACGACGCGGTGGAGGTCGCGTGGACGGGCGTCGGCGTGGTGCCGCGCACGATCACCGGCGGTGAACTGGCGGGCGTACAGGGCGCGTTCGGCGGCGGGCACAAGCTGCTCACGATGGACAACTACCCGGTCAACGACTACGCGCAGGACCGGATATTCCTGGGCCCGTACATGGGCCGGGAGCCCGCCGTGGCCTCCGGTTCCGCGGCGGTCCTCGCCACGGCGATGGAGCAGCCCGCGGCCTCCCGCATCCCGCTGTTCACGACCGCGGACTACGCCTGGAACCCGCGCGACTACCGGGCGCAGGAGTCCTGGCAGGCGGCGATCGACGATCTGGCGGACGGCGACGAGCGGACCGAGGAGGCGCTCGCCGCCCTCGCGGGCAACGACGCGTCGTCGGTGCTCGGCGCGGACGAGTCGGCGTATCTGAAGCCGCTGATCTCGGCGTTCCGGAAGGCGCGCACGACGACGGACGCGGACAGCACCAAGAAGACGGCGGTGGCCCTGCGCGACGCGTTCACCCAGATGCGGCGCACGCCGTCTGTCCTCGACGGCACGGACATCGACTCCGAAGTCCGGCCCTGGGCCGACAAGTTGGGCCGCTACGGGCAGGCGGGCGAGGCCGCGGTCGACATGCTGGAGGCGGCGAGCCGCGACGACAAGGCGGCCGCGTGGAAGGCGGCACGCCGCCTGTCGTCCCTCCGCAAGGACCTGAAAAAGTCGAACGTCACGGTCGGCAAGGGAGTGTTGGACCCCTTCCTGACGAAGGCCGAGAAGGAGTTCGCCTCCTGGTCGGGCACGGACCGCGCGGACGCGTCGAAGGGCGCGAAGGCCGAACTCCCGCGCGCCCGCGCCCTGTCCACGGTCACCGTCCTCGCCGACCCCGGCACCTCCGGCACGGTCGAGGCGCACGCCCCCGGCGAGGGCTGGAAGCGGATCGGCGCGCTCA
Organism: Streptomyces sp. UC4497; assembly: GCF_054871485.1. Classification (NCBI taxonomy): domain Bacteria; kingdom Bacillati; phylum Actinomycetota; class Actinomycetes; order Kitasatosporales; family Streptomycetaceae; genus Streptomyces; species Streptomyces sp. UC4497. The sequence goes on from NZ_JBTYHB010000006.1 coordinate 119,119, forward strand.
CGGACGGCGGCTTCACGGAGCTGGACGCCCACAACACCCGCGCGGACGCGGTACGCGTCACGGGCGCGTCGAGCGACGCGGTGACCCACGTGGTGCCCTGGTACGCGGACTCCCCCGCGGCCTCCGTCACCCTGGCCCGCACGGAGACCGACGCCGAAATCGGCGGCGCACCCCAGCGCCTGACGGCCCATCTGACGGCCCAACGCCCGGGCGCCGTACGCGGCCGCCTGACGACGAAGGCCCCGCACGGCATCAAGGTCGACCTCCCGCGCCAGTCCGAACTCCCGCGCGGCACACAGGTCGACGTACCCGTCGAGGTAACAGTCCCCCCGCACACCCCCGCGGGCACGTACACCATCCCCTTCACCTTCGGCGACGAGACCCGCACCCTCTCGGTCCGCGCCTACCCCCGCACGGCAGGCCCCGACCTGGCCCGCTCCGGCAAGGCCTCCTCCTCGGCGGACGAGACCCCGGACTTCCCGGCGAAGGCCGCCAACGACGGCAAGACGTCGACCCGTTGGTCCTCCCCCGTGAAGGACGGCGAATGGTGGCAGGTGGAACTCACCGAGCCCACCCGCCTCGGCCTGGTCACCCTCCACTGGCAGGACGCCTACGCCAGGCACTACCGCGTCCAGACCTCCCCCGACGGCCGCACCTGGCGCACGGCGGCGACCGTCCGGGACGGCCAGGGCGGCCACGAGTCGGTCCGCATGGACGCGAAGGACGTGCGCTTCGTGCGGGTCGTGGGGGACAAGAGGGCGACGCAGTACGGGATTTCGTTGTGGAGTGTGGGGGCGTACGGGGTGGCGGACAAGCACGAGTGAGCGGCGGCGCGTGCACCCCACGCGCCGTTGAGCCGGAACGGACCTTCCCACTTCCGGCACTTCCCGCGGCAACTATGTACTCGATACATATACGCGGTACATACTTCCTCGCATGAGCACCCGCCATGTCCTCCTTGGGCTGCTCGCCTCCGGTCCGCGCCACGGCTACGACCTCAAGCGACGCCACGACGAACGATTCCCGCAGGCCCGCCCGCTCGCCTACGCGCAGGTGTACACGACACTCCAGCGCCTGGTCCGCGACGGCCTCGTGGAGGTCGAGGGCACCGATTCCGACGGCGGGCCCGAGCGCACCCTCTACCGCGTGACGGTCGACGGGACGCGCCAACTCCTCGACTGGACAAGGGAGATCACCCCGCCCGCGCCGCACGTCACCAACGAGATCTTCGCCAAGGTCGTCGTCTCCATCCTGGTCGCGGAGCAGGGCGCCGACCCGGACACCCATCTGCACGAACAGCGCACCGCCCACATGGCACGCATGCGTGAGCTCACCGCGCTGAAGACCGACCCCGGCGCGGACCTCACCACCGTCCTGTCCGCCGACTACGCCCTGGCCCACCTCGACGCCGACCTGCGCTGGATGGCGTCCACGGCGGCCAGGCTCGCCACTTTGACCGCGGAGGTCACTGCAACATGAGCACTCCCTCCCTCCTGTCCGCCGAGGGCCTGACCAAGGCGTACGGAAAGACCCCGGCGCTGCGCAGCGTCGGCATCGACGTGCGCCCCGGCGAGTTCGTCGCCGTCACGGGCGCCAGCGGCAGCGGAAAGTCGACGCTGCTGCACTGCCTGGCCGGCATCGTGCGCCCCGACGAGGGCACGGTGACGTACGCGGGCGAACCCCTGCACCGGTTCGACGAGGAGCGGCTGAGCGAGCTGCGCCGTACCGAGTTCGGCGTCGTCTTCCAATTCGGCCAGCTCATCCCGGAGTTGACGGCGCTGGACAACGTGGCGCTGCCGCTGCTGCTCGCGGGACGACCGCGCGCCGCGGCGCAGGCGGAGGCCGACGCGTGGCTGGAGCGGTTCGGCGTACGCGGGCAGCGCGAGCTGCGGCCCGGCGCGATGAGCGGCGGACAGACCCAACGGGTCGCCCTGGCAAGGGCGTTGGTGACGGAGCCGAAGGTCGTCTTCGCCGACGAGCCGACCGGCGCGCTCGACTCGCTGGCCACCGAGCAGGTCCTCGCCTCCCTGGTCCACGCGACCCGGGAGACGCACACGGCCGTGGTCCTGGTGACGCACGAGGCGCAGGTGGCGGCGTACGCGGACCGGGAGGTGCGGCTGCTGGACGGAGCGACGCAGGACGCGTCCGCCGCGCCGGCCACCTCGGCGGAGGCGGCGCGATGAGCCTGAGATCCGATCTGCGCCTCGCGTGGCTGCTGACCCGCGGCGCGGACCGCCTGGAGCGGCGGCGGGCGGTGCTCACGGCGCTCGGCGCCACGGCGGCGACCGGGTTCGCGTGCGCGGCCGTGGCCCTCGCGAGCGTGCGCGGCCAGGTCCAGTTCCCTTATGGGAACGGCCTGTTGGACCAGCCGGGCACACGGCGGGGCGTCGTCGCCGGGCTGCTCCTGCTCCTCGTCCCGGTGCTCGGCTTCCTCGGGCAGTGCGCCCGGATCGGCGCGGTCCACCGCGACCGGCGGCTCGCCGGGCTGCGGCTCGCCGGGGCGGGCCCGAAGCAGGTGCGGCGGATCGCGGCGTTGGAGGCCGGGCTCGCGTGCCTGGCGGGGGCGCTCATCGGATACGCGGGGTTCGCGACGGCCGCCCTGAGCGTGGACCGGGCGGTGGACCCCGTCGCATGGCTGGGCGCCGCCGTCGTGACGCTCGCGGTGCCGGTGCTCGGCGTCCTGGTGAGCGCGGTGGCGCTGCGCCGGGTCATCGCCTCGCCGCTGGGGCACGTGCGGCGGGAGGGGGCGGGGCGCGGTCCCGGGCTCCTCCTCGGGCTTCTGCTGCCCGTCGTCCTCGTCATGCTCGGCGCGGGCCTGGTCCTCGTCCGCGGCAGCTCCGGTACGGCCGCGTCCCTGCCGCTGTTCGTGGTCGGCGCCGTGGTGCTGAGCGGGACGGGTGCCATCTGGGTCGCGGGGACGGCCGCCCGGCTCATCGGGCGGCGGTTCGCTCCGCGCACCGAACGTCCCGCTGTGCTGCTGGCCGCGCACCGACTGCAGGAGGACCCTTGGTCGGCGGCCCGCAGCCACGCGGCCGTCATCCTGGTCACCGTCGTCGGGGTCGGCCTGGCCGGGCTCCGTGAGGTGATGCTCGACCAACTGGCGGCGAACGAGGCCGAGACCGGCGTGCCGCAGGACGTCGGCTACTACACGTACGGCCTGAACCTCACCGCCACCGCGGTGCTGATCGCCCTGCTGATCAGCCTGGCGGCGCTCGCGGTCGGCGCCGCCGAGTCACTGTCCTCGCGGCGCCGAGCGCTCGCCGCGCAGGTCGCGGCCGGGGTGCCGCGCCGGATCCTGACGCGGGCGCTGCTCCTGGAGACGGCCCTGTCGCTGACCCCGGCCCTCGTCCTCGCGACACTCGGCGGCACGGCGATCCACACGGCGTACGCGAGGATCGCGGGGCAGTCCGTCCCCTGGGCGCTGCCGCTCCTCGTCCCGGTGGGCGTCGGCGCGGCCTGCCTGCTGGCCACCGCCACGGCGCTGCCGCTGCTGCACCGCTCGACACACCCGTCGCGGCTCAGGGTGGCGTGACGGCTCCGGATACGAGGACGGGGGCGCGGGAGAAGTTCTCCCGCGCCCCCGTCCTCGTAGGCCCGTTGGCTACTTCGAAAGATTCGCCGGCGGTATCGGCGACGCCGCCATCGACTGCGGCGACGTGGCCGACGCGTAGGCCGACGGGGCCGACACCCCGGCCGCCGGGTCGGCCACCGCCTCGCCGTCCACCTGGGCCGGGACGCCGCCGACGATGCGGATGCCCGCCTCGTCGAAGGCCCGCTTGATGCGCCAGCGCAGCTCGCGCGAGACGGTCAGGGACTTGCCGGGCATGGTCTTCGCGGAGACGCCCACCACCATGGAGTCGAGCAGCACGCTGTCCAGGCCGAGCACCTCGACCGGGCCCCACAGCATCTCGTTCCACGGCTCGGACTTGCTCATGGTCTCGGCGACCTCGGTCAGGGTCTCCTTGACCTTGTCGAGGTCCTCGTCGGCGCGGACGGTGACGTCGACGGCCGCGGTGGACCAGCCCTGGGAGAGGTTGCCGATCCGCTTGACCTCGCCGTTGCGCACGTACCAGATCTCGCCCTCGGCGCCCCGCAGCTTCGTCACGCGCAGGCCGACCTCGATGACCTCACCGGAGGCGACGCCCGCGTCGATCGTGTCCCCGACGCCGTACTGGTCCTCAAGGATCATGAAGACGCCGGAGAGGAAGTCGGTGACGAGGTTGCGCGCACCGAAACCGATCGCGACACCCGCGACACCCGCGGACGCGAGCAGCGGCGCCAGGTTGATCTTGAACGCGCCGAGCACCATGAGCGCGGCGGTGCCCAGGATCAGGAACGAGGCCACGGAGCGCAGCACGGAGCCGATGGCCTCCGAGCGCTGCCGGCGTCGCTCCGTGTTCACAAGAAGACCACCGAGCGCGGACGTCGCGCCAGCCTCGCTCCTGCGGTTCATCCGCTCGACGAACTTGGTGATGGTGCGGCGTATCACGGCACGCAGCACGAAGGCGATGACGACGATCAGCAGAATCCGCAGACCGACGCTCAGCCAGGTCGACCAGTTCTGCTCGACCCAGCCGGCGGCCTGTCCGGCCTGCTCCTGGGCGTCCTTGAGGGTGGGTTTCTCGGGGTCGGACGAGGCGTCGCTCGCCCCCGTGGCCGACAGGACGGACAAGATCACGGCAGGTACCTCCAGGCGTAGCCATCTGCCCGCCTCGGGGCGAAGCTCGGGGACAGGAGCGGGCAGAACCACCACACTAACGGGGCATTGTGTGTGGATCGTCGTCACTTTCCACGGAGAGACAGTGGTCACGTGAACCCGCGTGGCGCACCAAGGGTCTTCACCAGGTCCGGGCGGGGAATGAAGGAGTGTGTGGTCGAAAACACTCCAAGGCCGTTACGCGGACATGGTGGCGCCATGACCAGCCGTGAGGGGAGACTGGCTAGGAGATCGTCCCGGCGCGAGCCACGCGCCGCCGGCGTACAAGGAGGCATCCGTGCCGCATGTCCTGGTCCTCAACGCGTCGTACGAGCCCCTCGGCGTCGTACCGCTCCGCCGCGCGCTCGTACTCGTCCTCGAGAACAAGGCCACGTGCCTCGAGGAGTCCGGCGCCTTCATGCACAGCGCAACACGTACTGTCGCCGCTCCCAGCGTCGTCCGGCTCAAGCGATTCGTCCGGGTTCCCTACCGGGGGCCCGTTCCTCTGACCCGACGCGCACTGTTCGCCCGTGACGGCGGCCGGTGCATGTACTGCGGTGGCGTCGCAACCAGCGTCGACCACGTGATCCCGCGCAGCCGCGGGGGTCAGCACGCCTGGGAGAACGTGGTGGCGTCGTGCCGCCGCTGCAACCACACCAAGGCCGACCGCCACCTGGTGGAGATCGGCTGGCGCCTGCGCCACAAGCCGGCTCCGCCGTCGGGCCTGGCCTGGCGCATCATCGGGACCGGGCACAGGGATCCGCGCTGGCTGCCGTACTTGCAGCCGTTCGGCGCGGACGAGGCCCTGGCCCGGATCGAAGGCATCTCAGCCTGAACTTCGATCCGGGTCTTTGTCGTCCCAGCTGCCTTGAGGAGTCGAAGGGGCCGCGCACGTGAAGTGCGCGGCCCCTTCTCCTTTGGCGTCCCTGACCCAGTTGAGGGCGCTCACCTATTGACGTCCCCCACACAGGCGCCTTACGTTCCTCGCACCCCGATAGGAAAGTTTCCTAACAGTACGAGGAGGCGGGTCCCCCACGATGGCTGCCAACCCAGGCACCCCCGGCACCCCCAGCGTCCTGCGCGCCATGAACGACCGCGCCGCGCTCGACCTCCTCGTCGCCCACGGCCCGCTCACCCGCACCCGGATCGGCGAGCTGACCGGCCTCTCCAAGCCGACGACCTCGCAGCTCCTCGGCCGCCTCGAATCCGCCGGGCTCGTCCGGACCACCGGCAGCCAGACCGGCCGCCCGGGTCCCAACGCCCTGCTGTACGAGATCGACCCCGGCGCCGCGCACGTCGCCGCCCTCTCCGCGGACCCGACCGGCATCACCGCCGTCGTCGCCGACATCACCGGCGCCGAGCGCGGCCGCCGCCGCATCGAGGCCCACGCCGTGAGCGAGGATGTGCGGCACCGCACCGCCCAGCTCGTCGCCGAGGCCGTCGACGGGGCGCTGGCCCAGGCGGGGCTCGGGCACGGCGACCTGACCGCCACCGTCATCGGCACCCCCGGCGCCATCGACCCGGGCACCGGCCAGCTCCGCTACGCCCCGCACCTGCCCGGCTGGCACTCCCGCACGCTGCGCGACGACCTCGCCCAGGTGCTCGGCACGCCCGTCTCCATCGAGAACGACGTCAACCTCGCCGCGATCGCCGAGCAGTACGAGGGCGCCGCGCAGGACCACGACGACTTCGTGCTCGCCTACGTCGACGAGGGCGTGGGCGCCGCGATCGTGCTCGGCGGAACCCTGCTGCGCGGGGCCACCGGCGGCGCGGGCGAGATCGGCTACATGCCGCTGCCCGGGGCTCCCCTGGCGCGCGGCGGCACCGACGCCGTCGCCCGCTCGGACGGGGGCGGCGGGCTGCAGAGCCTCGTCGCGGCCGCCGCGATCCGCGAACTCGCCGGTGGCGTCAAGAACTTGACCGAGGCTCTCGGCCGGCAGGACGTCCTCGACGAGGTGGCCCGGCGGCTCGCCACCGGCCTCGCCGCCGTCGTCGCCGTCGTCGACCCCGAACTCGTCGTCCTGTCCGGGCAGGTCGCCCGGGCCGGCGGCGACGCCCTGCGCGACCGCGTCGAGGAACAGCTCACCGGACTCGCCCTGCCCCGCCCCCAGTTGCGCATCAGTGACCTCGCCGGCGACCCCATCCTCACCGGCGCCCTGCGCACCGCCCTCACCCAGGCCCGCGCCACCGTCTTCGACACCAGCAACGCCTGACCGCTGGACCACTCCCCCAACCCCCGTACACGTAAAGGACGTTCGCCATGCCGCGATGGCGCATACCCCTGCGCGCGCCCGTAGGGCTCGCCGCGGCCGGACTGCTGCTCGCCGGCTGCGCCAATCCGAGTACCGGCAGCTCCGCCGACGACCCGACCAGGCCCGTCACGCTGAAGTTCTGGCACGGCTGGTCGGCGCCCGGCGAGGTGAAAGCGATCAACGAGTCGATCGCCCGCTTCGAGAAGCTGCACCCGAACATCAAGGTGCGGGCCACCGGCAATGTCACGGACGCCACCACCAATCAGGCCCTGCGGGCCGGTGGCGACGAGGCACCCGACGTCGTGTCCTCCTTCACCACGAACAACGTCGGCCAGTACTGCGACTCCGGCATGTGGGTCGACCTCGACCCGTTCATGAAGAAGACGGGAATGGACAAGACGAAGGTCTTCCCCAAGTCCCTTCTCGACTACACGAGTTATCGCGGCAATCAGTGCGCCCTGCCGCTCCTCGCCGACGCCTTCGGCATGTACTACAACAAGGACGCGTTCAAGGAGGCGGGCATCGAGCGTCCGCCCCGGACCATGTCCGAGTTCATCGCCGACTCCAAGAAGCTCACCGCGCGCGAAGGGTCCTCGTACAAGCGCGTCGGCTTCATGCCGAACTTCCGGCTCTACCAGAACAGTCCGGACCGTCTTTTCGCCCAGTGGGGCCCCAAGTACTTCGACGCGAAGGGCAATTCGCGGCTCGCCGAGGAACCCGCCACGTACGACTACTTCAAGACGACGAAGAAGTTGATGGACGCGCAGGGCGGATACGGTGCCCTGGAGAAGTTCCGTACGTCGTTCGGCGACGAGATGTCGAACCAGAACGCCTTCCTCAGCGGCAAGTTGGCCATGCACATGGACGGTGAATGGCGCGGGCTCATGCTGAAGGACGCGAAGGCCAAGTTCGACTGGGGCGTCGCGCCGCTGCCCGTCCCCGACGATCAGGCCGAGACGTACGGGCGCGGCTATCTGACCGGCACCGTCACGGGTATCGCGCACAGCAGCAAGCACCAGAACGCGGCCTGGGAGCTGGTGAAGTTCCTGACCTCCGACACGGATCAGGTCGTCAGTTTCGCCAACGCCATTCACAACGTGCCGTCGACGTTCGCCGCGCTCAAGTCGCCGAAGCTGGACGCCGATCCGACGTTCCGCACCTTCCTCGGCATCGCGAAGAACAAGTACAGCCAGGTGATGCCGCCCTCCACGAACGGCGGCATGTACATCACGCAGCTGCAGGACTTCAGTTACGGCGAGGAGGCCGGCGAGGTCCATGACCTGAAGGCCGGTCTGCGGCGCCTCGACAAACTCATCGACGCCGACACCCTGCAGTCGCAGAACTGAGGAACGGGACATTCTCGTATGGCACTCACCCTTTCCAGGCCTGCCCGCCGCAGACTGCGCACCGTGGGCTTTCTCTCCCCCTGGCTGATCGGATTCAGCGCCTTCTTCGCCTATCCGCTGCTCGCCACCGTCTACTTCTCGTTCATGCACTACAACCAGATCAAGGCGCCGACCTTCGTGGGGCTGCGGAACTGGGTGTACGTGTTCCGGGACATGCCGCTGTTCGGGCCCGCCCTGTGGAACACGGTGTGGCTCGTCGTGGTCATGGTGGCGCTGCGCGTGGTGTTCGGGCTCTCGCTCGGGCTGCTCGTCACCAAGATCAAGAGCGGCGTCGGATTCTTCCGGACCGCCTTCTATCTGCCGTATCTCGCGCCGCCGGTCGCCGCGACCGTCGCCTTCGTCTTCCTGCTCAACCCGGGCAGCGGGCCGGTCAACGAGATCCTCGCCAAGGTCGGCATCGAAGGCCCCAACTGGTTCAACGACCCCACCTGGGCCAAGCCCTCGCTCGTCCTGCTGTCCCTCTGGGGCATCGGCGACCTCATGGTCATCTTCATGGCCGCACTGCTCGACGTACCCAAGGAGCAGTACGAGGCGGCCGAGTTGGACGGCGCCGGTCCCTTCGCCAAGTTCCGCTACGTGACGTGGCCCTCGATCACCCCGATCGTCATGTTCGCCGTGGTGACGGGCGTCGTGCAGACCATGCAGTACTACACGCAGGCCCTCGTCGCCGGAAAGATCGCCTCCGGCGTCTCCATCGGACCGGGCACCGTCATCCAGCCGGGATACCCCGACCACTCGACGCTCACCGTCCCCCAGCTCGTCTACTCGATGGGCTTCCAGAACTTCAACACCGGCGCGGCGTGCGTGCTCTCGCTCGTCCTGTTCGCCATTGCCATGGCCGTGACCTCGCTGCTCATGCGCAAGCGCTCGGGTCTGCTCGCGGCGGAGGACTGATCGACATGACCACTACGACACTGAGGCCCGGCCCCGCAGTCACCAGCTCTCCCGCACCCGAGAGCGGCCCCGCCGCGCGCCGCGCCCGCAGGCAGCGGATCCTGAACTGGATCGCCGTGCACAGCATCGCGATCGCGGTCGCGCTGCTCTTCGTCCTCCCCTTCGTGTTCGTCTTCCTGACGTCCGTGATGAGCGACGGGCAGGCGATGAGCGGCGATCTGTGGCCGGACTCCTGGCACTGGGAGAACTACAAGGCGGTCCTCCAGACGGACGGCTTCCTCGACTGGTGGAAGAACTCGCTGCTGTACGCGGGGCTCGGCACGTTGTTCACCGTGTGCTCGGCGATACCCGTCGCGTACGCGCTCGCCAAGTTCCGCTTCCGCGGCCGGCGCACGGCGATGCTCCTCGTCATCTCGACGATGATGCTGCCGCCGCAGGTCATCGTGATCCCGATGTACCTGGTGTGGGCCCAGCAGTTCCACCTCTCCGGAACCCTGTGGCCGCTGATCATCCCGATGGCGTTCGGCGACGCGTACTCGATCTTCCTGCTCCGTCAGTTCCTGCTGACGATCCCGAAGGAGTACATCGAGTCGGCGAAGGTCGACGGCTGCGGCGAGCTGCGCACGCTGCTGAGGATCGTGGTGCCGATGGCCAAGCCGGGCATCGCCGCCGTCGCCCTCTTCCAGTTCTTCTACTGCTGGAACGACTACTTCGGGCCGCAGATCTACGCGGCCCAGAACCCGGCTTCCTGGACGCTGAGTTACGGCCTGGAGTCCTTCAAGTCCGCGCACAGCGTCAACTGGAACCTGACGATGGCGGCCACGCTCCTGGTGATGGCGCCGGTCTGCCTCGTCTTCTTCTTCGCACAGAAGGCCTTCGTCGAAGGCGTCACCCTCACCGGAGTAAAGGGCTAAGGGATTTCTATGAAGCTCGCCGTGGTCGGCGGAGGATCGACCTACACACCCGAACTCATCGACGGGTTCGCGCGGCTGAGGGACACGCTGCCGATCGAGGAGCTCGTCCTCGTCGACCCGGCCGCCGACCGCCTCGAACTCGTCGGCGGCCTCGCCCGCCGCATCTTCGCCAAGCAGGGACACCCTGGCGTTATACGTACGACGTCCGACGTGGACGCGGGCGTCGCCGACGCCGACGCCGTCCTTCTCCAGCTGCGCGTCGGCGGGCAGGCAGCGCGCAACCAGGACGAGACGTGGCCGCTGGAGTGCGGCTGCGTCGGCCAGGAGACGACCGGCGCCGGCGGCCTCGCGAAGGCCATGCGGACCGTGCCCGTCGTCCTCGACATCGCCGAACGCGTGCGCCGCGCCAACCCGGACGCCTGGATCATCGACTTCACCAACCCGGTCGGCATCGTGACGCGGGCGCTGCTCCAGGCCGGCCACAAGGCCGTCGGCCTGTGCAACGTCGCGATCGGCTTCCAGCGGAAGTTCGCCCGGCTCCTGGACGTGACGCCGCAGGAGGTGCACCTGGACCACGTCGGCCTCAACCACCTGACGTGGGAGCTGGGCGTGCGTCTCGGCGGCCCCGACGGCGAGAACGTCCTGCCGCGCCTGATCGCCGAGCAGGGCGACGCCATCGCCGAGGACCTGCACATGCCCCGCGCGGTCGTCGACCGCCTCGGCGTCGTCCCGTCCTACTACCTGCGCTACTACTACCAGCACGACGCGGTCGTACGAGAGCTGCGCACGAAGCCGTCCCGCGCCGCTCAAGTGGCGGAGATGGAGCGCGAGTTGCTGAAGATGTACGGCGACCCCACCCTCGACGAGAAGCCGGAGCTGCTCGCGAAGCGGGGCGGCGCCTTCTACAGCGAGGCCGCGGTCGACCTGGCCGCGTCCCTGCTCGGTGGCGGCGGCAGCCCGCACCAGGTCGTGAACACGTACAACAACGGCACGCTCCCCTTCCTCCCCGACGACGCCGTCATCGAGGTCCAGGCGGCGGTCGACGGAAAGGGTGCGAAGCCCCTGCCGGTCGGGAAGCTGGACCCTCTCTACGCAGGCCTCATCGCGAACGTCACCGCCTACGAGGACCTGGCGTTGGAGGCGGCCCTCAAGGGCGGCCGGGACCGCGTCTTCAACGCGCTGCTCGCCCACCCCCTCATCGGCCAGATCGAATACGCCGACCGCCTCACGGACGAACTGATCGCGCACAACCGGGAGCATCTCGCGTGGGCATGACCGTCCTCGCCATCGACGCGGGCAACAGCAAGACCGACGTCGCGGTGGTCGCGGCCGACGGCACCGTCGTCGGCACGGCCCGCGGCGGCGGGTTCCAGCCCCACCGGGCGAACGTGCGGCCGGCCGTGGACGTCCTGGCGGAGGCGGTCGACCGCGCCTTCGCGCAGGCGGGCGTGGGCACCGTCGACCATGTATCGGCGTGCCTGGCCAACGCGGACCTGCCGGTGGAGGAACGGGAGTTGGCGCAGGCGCTCACCGAACGCCGCTGGGGCTCACGGGTCGACGTACGCAACGACACCTTCGCCGTGCTGCGCGCCGGGCTCCTGGAGGACGCCGAGCCACGCGGCGTCGCCGTCGTGTGCGGGGCGGGCGTCAACTGCGCGGGGATGCTGCCCGACGGCCGCACGGCCCGGTTCCCCGCGATCGGCCGGCTCTCCGGCGACTGGGGCGGCGGTGGCGGCCTCGCGGAGGAGGCCATCTGGTTCGCCGCACGCGCGGAGGACGGCCGCGGCGACCCGACGGCCCTGATGCACGCCCTGCCCGCCCACTTCGGCCTCGACTCCATGTACGCCCTGATCGAGGCGCTGCACCTGGGCCACATCCCGGCTGCCCGCCGCCACGAACTCACCCCGGTCCTCTTCGCCACGGCGGCGGACGAGGACCCGGTGGCCCGCTCCCTGGTCGAGCGCATGGCCGACGAGGTGGTGGCAATGGCAACAGTGGCCCTACGCCGCCTCGACCTCCTGGAGGACCCGGCCCCGGTCCTCCTGGGCGGCAGCGTCCTGGCAGCCCAACACCCCCAACTCAACGACCGCGTACGCACGCTGCTCTCCACCCAGGCGCCGCACGCAATCCCCCGCGTGGTGACAGAACGCCCGGTCCTGGGAGCAGCCCTACTGGGCCTGGACGCGGTGGGCGCCCCACCCGAGGTCCACGCCCGCACCCGGGCACATTACGCACGATCAAGCCCAAGTCCGCACAAATAAAGCCCCTGCGGCGATTGAGCAGCGGGGTCCGGGGCAGCGCCCCGCAACCTCGACCCCGTCGCCGCGGACACAACCAGGGAACCGAACCCCCCGCCCCCACGTGTTCCACAGCGGAGCGCTTCCGCACAAGATCCAGCGAATGCCCGTGCGGATGTCAGTCGCGGAAGCGATACTTGCGACCGACGTACGACCATGGGGGAGGGTCGAAGTGACATACCCGTCGAACGGGAGCGCGGCGCCGCCGGAGCGCCCCGCCGCCGCGCCGCCGATTCCGGGCGTGCCACCGCAGCCGCAGCGGGGCGGCCCACCCGGGCCACCCGGCGCACCCGTGCCCCGGCGGCGTACCGCCTGGGCGGAGGGCGTGGACCGGCTGAAGGCCGCGGCCACGACCGAGCCGGGCCGGCTGCGCATCATCGGTGCCGTCCTCGCGCTGCTCGTCGTGGCGTTCGGCGCGACGACGGCGTGGCAGATGACGGACCGCTCGGCGGCCGCGGACGACGTGCTGCACTCCAGCCAGCCGCTGAGCGCCGACGCCGCCGACATCTACCGCTCGCTCGCCGACGCCAACACCGCGGCGTCCAGCGGCTTCCTGGCGGGGGGCCAGGAACCGGCTGCGGCGCGCGACCGGTACGAGCGCGACATCAGGAACGCCGCGGACAAGCTCGTGACCGCGGCGACCAGCACCGACCCGGGCACCCGCTCGGCGGGGACGATCGCGAAGCTGAACAAGCTGCTGCCGCAGTACAAGGGCCTCATCGAGCGCGCCCGGGCCAACAACCGGCAGGGCTTCCCGCTGGGCGGCGCCTATCTGCGGTACGCGAACGAGAAGATGCAGACCGAGATGCTCCCGGCCGCCGAGGACCTCTACAAGACGGAGAACCAGCGGCTGCGCGACGACTACGACTCGGCGACGCCCTACCCGTGGATCGCCATCTTCCTCGGTGTGCTCGCCCTCGCGGGTCTCGCGTGGGCGCAGCGACGCAACTACCGTCGTACGAACCGGGTGTTCAACCAGGGGCTCGTCGCCGCCACCGCGGCGTCCACCGTGGTGCTGCTGTGGCTCGTCGTCGGTCACACCGTCGCGCGCAGCGGACTCAGTTCGTCCTACGACCATGGCGTACGGTCCTTGAACGTGTTGCACGACGCGAGCATCGCGTCCCTGAAGGCGCGGGGCAGCGAGAACCTGACACTGGTCAGCCGTGGCGCGGAGACGGTGTCCGTGAACGGCGAGACCAAGGACAAGTACGACGTCGACTTCCAGCAGGAGATGACCGCGCTCGCCGGCAAGCTGAACGCCGCGTACGCGCTCGCCGACGACGAGGGCGACACCACGGGCCGCGCGCCCGTGACCAAGGCGAACGACAGCATGAAGGAGTGGCGCAAGCGTCACCAGGACGCTCGGGAGCAGGACGACTCGGGCAACTACCAGGGCGCGCTCGACAAGATCATCGGTTCGAAGAAGGACAAGCCGACAGGTGAATGCTTCGATCTGGTGGACAAGAATCTGGACACGGCCCTCGTTCACGAGCAGCGTCAGTTCAGCGCGGATGCGGGCGGCGGTCGCGACGCGATGACCGGACTGCCCGTGGGGGCGGCGGTGTTGGCGGTGCTGGCCGCGGCCGGCGCGGTGTTCGGCATCGGACGCAGGCTTTCGGAGTACCGGTGAGAGGGGGTGCGGTGATGGACGAGCGAAGGACGGCGCGCAAGGTGACTCTGCGCGGCTGGGGCGGCGTGGCCGCCATGGCGGTGGCCTGCGCCCTGACGGCGGTGTTCGCGCTGCTGCTCCCGCTGACCCAGCAGCCCCGCCCCACGGACAGCGGCACGTCGAGCTACGCGTCCGGGGGTGTCGCCGACGGCCGGCAGGCCAGGGCGGAGGACTGCGACCCCTCGGTGAAGGGCAAGGAGCCGGAGCGCAGCCTCTCCCCCTCGAGCAGTGAGAGCGGCAGCGCGGTGCAGGCCGTCAAGGACCGCGGCTATCTCTCGGTCGGCGTCGACCAGAACAGCTACCGCTGGGGCTACCGCGATCCCAACAGCACGGCGAAGACCAGCGAGTTGGAAGGCTTTGACATCGATCTCGCGCACGAGATCGCGGGCGAGATCCTCGGCGACCGGGACGCGGTCCGCTTCCGCGCCATTCCCACCAACGAGCGGATCCCGGCGATCCAGCGCGGCGACGTCGACATGGTGGTCCGCACGATGACCATCAGCTGCGACCGCCTGAAGGACGTCGCGTTCTCCACCGGGTACTTCCAGACCGGCCAGCAGGTGCTCGCCCCGAAGGCCTCGAAGGACATCAAGGGGTACGGCGCCTCGCTCGCGAACAAGCGGGTCTGCACGGCGGCCGGTTCGACGGCGGAGTCCTCGCTGGAGGACGGCAAGAAGAAGCCGGTCGACGAGGGCGGCCTCCCGCAGAGCACCGACATCTCCACGACCGTGCCGAACCAGCTGGACTGCCTGGTGCGGCTGCAGCTCGGCGAGGTCGACGCGGTGGTCACCGACGGCGCGCTCGCCGCGAGCCAGGCCGCGCAGGACCCGACGGTGCAGCTCAAGGGCGAGCCGTACACCGAGGAGTTCTACGGCGTCGCCATGAAGAAGGGCGCGGACGACCTGGTGCGCCGGGTCAACCAGGTGCTGGTGGACTACCGCAAGTCGGACGGCTGGCAGAAGTCGTACGACCACTGGCTGAAGCCGGCGCTCGGCTCCTCTTCGGGGCCGCCCGCGCCGAAGTACCAGTAGGAGCAGGCAGGACACGCAAGGCGGCGCGGCAGGGACTTGACGGAGACTCGGAAAAGCGAGAGGTGATCGATGGGCGTCGCGGGACCCGCCGGCCCAGTGATGGACCGGGACGAGGTGGACCGTGCCCTGGCCCGGCTCGGCGCGGAGCACGAAGCGATCGAGACGTCCCTGCTCGCCCTGCAGGACCACGCGGGGCGCAGACTCCTGGAGGGCGCCCGGCTGACCGGGACGACCCAGGAGCGCTGGGCCTCGGCCGACCAGGAGATCACGCTGCTGTGGGCGTACTTCGACGCGTACGCGGACGCGCTGCGCACGGCGCGGGAGATCCGCTCGCGGCGCCGGCTGCCCAGCCGCGGCGATCTGTCGGAGCTGACGGAGCTGCTGCGCGGCGAGTCCGTCACCATCGCGCCGGGCCCCGGCGCGGGCGGCACCTCACCCTCGATCACCGGGCCCGCGAAGCTGTCCGAGCAGTTCACGCTCGCCGCGCTCGTCGACCGGATGAACACGCTGTACGCCTCGTCCCTCGACATGGTGGTGGCCGCCGACGCGGTGTGGTCGGCGCTGCCCGCCCGTATCGACATGCTCGCCGCCGAGCTGGCCCGCACCCGGCAGCTCGCGCACTCCGTAGGAGTGCGCCCCGGGGAACATCCGGCGGGCGACGACCTGGAGCGGATCACCGCCTCGCTGACCCGGATGCGCGAGGAAGTGGTGTCGGACCCGCTCGCGTACTGGCAGAAGGCCTCCGGGAGTTCGGCCCCCGGCGGCGGCCGTCCCGACACCACGGCGTACGACCGGGAGGCCCGCGCCCTGGAGGACGTACGCCGGGAGATCGAGGCCGTGCTCGGTGTGCGACAGGACGCGGAGGCGCGGCTCGGCCGGCTGCGGGACGTGCTGTCGCGCGCGGACCGCACGCTCGCGGAGGCGCGGTCGGCGCGCGGCGAGGTGCTCGCGAAGATAGCCGGTTCGGACGTGCCGGCGGTGTCGGGTCCGCCGACGGTGCTTCAGGAGCAGTTGGCGACGGCGGCCGAGTACCGCAGGCACGGCCAGTGGAACCGGCTCTCGCCCCTCCTGGAGTCCCTTGAGTCGAAGGCGGACGACGAACTGCTGCGCGCCCGTGAGTCGTTGACGGCGGTGACGGCTCCGCTGGCGATCCGCGCGGAGCTGCGCGGGCGGCTCGACGCGTACAAGGCGAAGGTGGCCAGGCTCGGTTTCGCCGAGGACCCGTTCCTGGTGGAGCGGTACGACGCGGCGCGCCGCATGCTGTGGAGCGCGCCCTGCAATCTGCGCGCCGCGGAGGCGGCGGTGCTGCGGTATCAACGGGCGGCGGCGGACACGCTGTCCGCGCCCGCCGACAGAACGGCCAGGGGGGAGACGTGAGCGTGGCGCCACAGAAGTGCGGCAGAGCAGGTTGCACGGGCACGTACGAAGACATGGGCGGCGAGCTGTACTGCAACACGTGCGGCCTGAAACCGCAGACGGACGGCGGCACCTACAGGGGCAGCGCCCCCACCCACCGGCCCGCAGCGCGCCCGGCGGCCGCCCCCGTGGCCGCGCCGGCCGCGGCGTCCTCCTGCCAGCGGCCCGGCTGTACCGGTTCGTACGAGGACATGGGCGGGGGCGAGCTGTACTGCGACATGTGCGGGCTCGCGCCGGTCGTGTCACCGAGCGGCATGGTGGCCTCACAGCCGACCGGGATCGCCGGTGGCGGGCATCGCGGCTCGCAGAGCTCCAGTTCGCGTGCCTCGGCCAGGACCTCGGCGCGCTCCTCGCAGTCCCGCAGGTCGGTGTCCGGTCGGCTCTCCCGTTCCCTGTCCGGGAGTTCGACGTCGCGCTCGGTGTCGGTGCGCAGCTCCGGGGCGGGCGCGAGCGGTTCGGGCCGGGCGCGGCTCGGCGTCGGCCTGGTCAATGTGCCGGACGTGCCGCGGCCCGATCCGCGCGCGATGGTGCAGGAGCACCCCGAGGTGCCCGAGCGGAAGCGATTCTGTTCGAGGTCCGACTGCGGTGCCCCGGTGGGCCGTTCGCGGGGCGAGCGACCGGGCCGTACGGAAGGGTTCTGCACCAAGTGCGGCCACCCGTACTCCTTCGTGCCGAAGCTCGCCACGGGCGACGTCGTGCACGGCCAGTACGAGGTCGTGGGCTGTCTGGCTCACGGCGGCCTCGGCTGGGTCTATCTCGCCGTCGACCGCGCGGTGTCCGACCGCTGGGTGGTCCTCAAGGGCCTGCTCGACACGGGCGACCAGGACGCGATGGCCGCCGCGATCTCGGAGCGCCGCTTCCTCGCGGAGATCGAGCACTCCAACATCGTCCGCATCTACAACTTCGTCGAGCACCTCGACCAGCGCACCGGCTCCCTCGACGGCTACATCGTCATGGAGTACGTGGGCGGCAAGTCCCTCAAGGAGATCGCCAACGAGCGGCGCACCCCCGAGGGCAGGCGCGACCCGCTGCCGGTGGAGCAGGCGTGCGCGTACGGCATCGAGGCGCTCGAAGCGCTCGGCCATCTGCACAGCCGCAATCTCCTCTACTGCGACTTCAAGGTCGACAACGCGATCCAGACCGAGGACCAGCTCAAGCTCATCGACATGGGCGCGGTCCGCAGGATGGACGACGACGAGAGCGCGATCTACGGGACCGTCGGCTTCCAGGCACCCGAGGTCGCCGAGGTGGGGCCCTCCATCGCCTCGGACCTCTACACCGTGGCCCGTACGCTCGCCCTGCTCACCTTCGACTTCCAGGGCTACACGAACGTGTTCGTGGACTCCCTGCCCGACCCCGACAACATCGAGGTCTTCCGTACGTACGAGTCGTTCTACCGGTTCCTCGTGCGCGCCACCGACCCGGACCCCGCCCGCCGCTTCGCCTCCGCGCAGGAGATGGCCGAGCAGCTGACGGGCGTCCTGCGCGAGGTCGTCGCGCTGCAGACGAACCGGCCGCGGCCCGCCCTGTCCACGCTGTTCGGGCCCGAGGTGAAGGTCACGGACACGGAGCTGTTCGGCCGGCTCGAAGGCGAGGTGTCGCCGCTCGGGGCGCGGGAGACCCCCGTACGCGCACGGAACGGCAAGCGCCCGGGAAAGGGGGCGGCCGCGCTGCCCCCGCCGCCCCCCGCGCCCGCACTGCCGCCCTCGTCCACCGAGATCGTCAAGCCGCTGCAGGCGCAGGGCACCGCGCTCGCGCTCCCGGTGCCGCACGTCGATCCGGGCGATCCGAACGCCGGGTTCCTCGCGGGCCTGATGGCCTCGGCCCCCGCCGAGCTGATCGCGGCCCTGCACGCGGCGCCCGCCGACTCCCTCGAACTGCGCCTGCGGGAACTGCGGGCCCGCCTCGAAATGGGCGAACTCGACTCCGCGGCACGCGGCTTGGCGGCCCTTGAGGCCGACCATCCCGACGACTGGCGTGTGGTCTGGTACCGGGGCGTCGCGGCGCTCGCGACCGGCGACCACACGAACGCGGCGCTGTCCTTCGACGCCATATACGACGCGTTCCCCGGCGAGCCCGCACCGAAGCTGGCGCTCGGCGTCTGCGCGGAGGTGCTCGGCCAGCTCGACAACGCGGCGGAGTACTACCGCCTCGTGTGGTCGACCGACCCGAGCTACGTCAGCGCGGCGTTCGGCCTCGCGCGCGTGCAGCTCGCCGCCGGTGACCGGGTCGGCGCGGTGCGCACCCTGGAGTCGGTGCCCGAGTCGTCGATCCACTACACGGCGGCGCGGGTCGCCGCGGTGCGCTCGCGGCTGCGCGGGCGGACGGCGCAGGGGGCGAACGGGGACCCGTTGCTGCACGACCTGACGGCCGCCGCGGGACAGGTCGAGGCGCTCGACGCGTTCGGCCTCGACGCGGTGCGCCGCGAGCAGTTGTCCACCGAGGTGCTCGGCACGGCTCTGGACTGGGTACTCTCCGGTAGGCAGGGTTCCGGTCCGCCGCAGGGTCCCGTGCGCACGGCGGTGCTCGGCAGCGATCTGGACGAGCGCGGTCTCCGCCTCGGTCTCGAACGCTCGTACCGGACCCTGGCCAGGCTCGCTCAGCGCGGCGAGGAGAGGATCGAACTGGTGGAGCGGGCCAACCGCTACCGCCCCCGGACGTGGGTGTGAGGATGTCGCAGACGCACAAGGCGGCCGCTATGTCAGTGTGTCCCAGCTGCGAGGAGCCTCTGGAGGAGGCCGATCGCTTCTGCGGGGCATGCGGATACGACCTTTCCTCGACCGGGCTTCCGCCGCGGTCGGGCGCGCAGGACGCCGGGCGCGATGCCGCCGAACAGCCCGCTTCCGCCTCCGTCGAGGAGCCGGCCTCCGCCGGGGAGCCCGCTTCCGTCGAGTGGCCTTCAGCCCCCGACCTGGACAGCTCGGACCTGCCCGCCCCGGTGCACCTGCCGACCGATCTGCAGGGCACGGACTCGGGCGGCTCCGAACTGCCCGCCGCCGTACGCTTCGACGGTCCGCCGTCCGAGGAGGAGTTCAGGATCGCCGCACCCGACCCGCGCACCGCGACGCCCGAGGAACTCGGCGCCGCGACCCCGCCGGCCGGCACCAAGCTGTGCGTGGCCTGCCGCTCCGGGCACGTCGACCCGGACGGCTACTGCGAGAACTGCGGGCACGCCCAGCCCCGCGAACGCGACCACATGGAGCAGGAGTTGGGCGCGGTCGCCGCGGTCAGCGACCGCGGCCTGCGCCACCACCGCAACGAGGACTCGTTCGTGATCTCCTCGGCCGCGCTGCCCGACGGCTCCGCTGCCGTCGTCGCCGTGGTCTGCGACGGGGTGTCCTCGGCGACCCGGCCCGACGACGCGTCGCTCGCCGCGTCCCGCGCGGCCACCGAGGCGCTGCACGAGGCGCTGCCGCGCGGCACGCACCCGCAGCAGGCCATGCACGAGGCGATCGTCGTGGCCGCCGAGGCGGTCAACGCCCTTGCGGACGAGCCCGAGACGGCCCGCGAGCACAAGCCGCACCAGAACGCCCCGGCGTGCACCTTCGTCGCCTCGGTCGTCACCAAGGAGCTGCTCATCGTCGGCTGGATCGGCGACTCGCGCGCCTACTGGGTGCCCGACGACCGCGAGGCGCCGGCGGCCCGGCTCACCGAGGACGACTCGTGGGCCGCGCAGATGGTCGCGGCGGGCCTGATGAGCGAGGCGGAGGCGTACGCGGACGAGCGGGCGCACGCGATCACGGGCTGGCTCGGCGCGGACGCGTACGAACTGGAGCCGCACACCGCGTCGTTCAAGCCGGACCGCCCCGGAGTGGTCGTGGTCTGCACCGACGGGCTGTGGAACTACGCGGAGTCCGCCGACGAGATGGCCCGCGTACTGCCCGCGGACGCGGCCCGCAATCCGCTGCACAGCGCACAGGTCCTGGTCGGCCACGCCCTCGACGGCGGGGGCCACGACAACGTAACAGTGGCGGTGCTGCCGTTCCCTGTGCCGCAGTCGGGGGCAGGATCGGCGTAGCGCGGGAAAGCCGCACAAATGGTCTTGTTCAGGGGGGACATGTCGCCATGGCCAATTTCTCGAAGTCGCAACGACCGCAGTTCGCCGTAGAGGTCTACCAGAACGAATTTCTGCCGGAGGGCGGCCGTGACGTCAACGCGATCGTCACGGTGACCTCCACCGGGGGCGGCACCGTGGGCGGCGCGGTCAGCGCCCCCCATCTGTTCAGCGTCGCGGGCGGGGGCACGGACGCCGCGGTCGCGCTGATGGTGGACTGCTCCGGCTCGATGGACTATCCGCCCACCAAGATGCGCGGCGCGCGCGAGGCCTCGGCCGCCGCGATCGACGCGCTGCGCGACGGCGTGCACTTCGCGGTGATCGCGGGCACCCACGTCGCCAAGGAGATCTACCCGGGCCAGGGCCGCCTCGCCGTCGCGGACCGCACCACCCGCGGGCAGGCCAAGCAGGCGCTGCGCAAGCTCTCCGCGGGCGGCGGCACCGCGATCGGCACCTGGCTGCAACTGGCCGACCGGCTCCTGGCCTCGGCGGACGTGCCGATCAGGCACGGCATCCTGCTCACCGACGGGCGCAACGAGCACGAGTCGCCGGAGGATCTGCGCGCGGCGCTGGACGCGAGCGCGGGCCGCTTCACGTGTGACGCCCGCGGCGTCGGCACGGACTGGGAGGTGAAGGAGGTAACAGGCATCGCCTCCGCGCTCCTCGGCACCGCGGACATCGTTGCCGATCCGGCCCATCTCGCCGAGGACTTCACGCAGATGATGGAGACGGCGATGGGCAAGGAGATCGCGGACGTCGCCCTGCGCCTGTGGACCCCGGTCGGCACCGAGATCAAGTTCGTGAAGCAAGTCGCGCCCACGGTCGAGGAGTTGACGGAGCGCCGCACCGAGGTGGGCCCGCGGGCGGGCGACTACCCCACCGGCTCCTGGGGCGACGAGTCCCGCGACTACCACGTGTGCGTACAGGTCCCGGAGGCCGATCTCGGCCAGGAGATGCTCGCCGCCCGCGTCTCCCTGGTGATCCCGCAGCCGGACGGCTCGGCGCAGACGCTGTCGCAGGGCCTCGTACGTGCGGTGTGGACGGACGACATGGCAGCCTCTACGTCGATCAACCCGCAGGTTGCCCACTACACGGGCCAGGCCGAACTGGCGGACGCCATCCAGCAGGGACTTGACGCCCGAAAGTCGGGCGATATGGACGGAGCGACCGCGAAGCTGGGCCGTGCGGTGCAGCTGGCGGCCCTCTCGGGGAACGCGGATACGGCCAAGCTGCTTTCGAAGGTGGTGGACGTGGTGGACGCCGCGGAAGGTACTGTTCGATTGAAAGCGAAGGTCGCGGACGCCGACGAGATGACTCTCGAGACCCGGTCGACCAAGACGGTTCGCGTCAAAAAATAACCACCCACGCACTACGGCAAGCCCTGCTTGCACTTGAAGGAGAGGGGGAAGCGCCGACATGCCGACCTGCCCGAACGGACACCAGTCGGGTTCCGAAGACTGGTGCGAGGTCTGCGGTCACCGCATGGCCGGTACCGTGCCCCCGCCGCCTCCGCCACCCCCGGCCGCCGGTTACGGCTACCCGCAGCCGGCCGCGCCTCAGACGCCGCAGGGTGGGGCCGGTGCGCCCGAACTGTGCCCGCAGTGCCGTACGCCGCGTGAGGGAGGCGCGCCGTTCTGCGAGGAGTGCCGCTGGAACTTCCTCACGAACACGGCGACGTCGTACACGCCCGCGGCCCCGAACCCGCCGCTGCCCACGTCGGGCGGCCAGGGCGGCCCCGGTTTCCCGCCGCCCCACCAGGAGCCGCAGGGCCCGAACCCGGCGCTGCACTTCCAGCAGCAGCCGCCGCCCGGCCAGGACTCGTACGAGTACCAGGGCTCGCGGCCCTCGCAGATGAACCGGCCCGCGGAGCCGATCCCGCCGCCCCCGTTCGGGAACGAGCCGTCGGGTCAGACCCCGCCGCCGCCCCCGCAGTCCTTCGACGGCTCCGGCCAGTACGAGACCGGTGGCGGCGCCCCGCAGGGCTTCCAGCAGCAGGCTCCGGCCCCCGCCCCGGCTCCGCCCGCGCAGCCGGGTCCGCCGCCGGGACCGCACGGCCAGCCCGGCCCGCCGCCCGGACCGGCGCAGCCCGTGCAGCCGGGGCCCATGCAGCCCCCGCCGCCCGGCTTCCCGCAGCACCACGACCCGCAGGGCCCGCCGCCTCCGCCGCCGAACCCGTCGTTCGGCGGTCATGGTGGTCCGGGCGGCCCTGGTGGTCCTGGTGGTCCTGGTGGTCCTGGTGGTCCCGGTGGGACGAACGGGGACGACTGGATGCTTCCGCCTCCCTCGTCGGACCCGTCGGCGCCCTCGACGACCCCGCCGCCGTTCCAGCAGCAGCCTCCGCAGCAGCCGCAGGGCCCGCTGGCGTGGTCGGCGACGATCGGCCCGGACCGCGACTACTTCATGGCGATGATGCAGCGCAGCGGCCCCGAGGCCTCGGGCCTGAACCTGCCCGCGTACTCGCCGGAGCAGCAGCGCCAGCTCACCGGTAACCAGCTGTCGATCGGCCGGCGCCGGCACTCCACCGGGGAGTCCCCCGACATCGACCTGTCGGTGCCGCCGGAGGACCCGGGCGTCTCGCACCAGCACGCGGTGCTCGTGCAGCAGCCGGACGGTACGTGGGCGGTCGTCGACCAGAACTCGACGAACGGCACGACCGTGAACGGCGGTGACGAACCGATCCAGCCGTTCGTCCCCGTGCCGCTGCAGGACGGTGACCGGGTGCACGTCGGAGCGTGGACGACGATCACGATCCGCCGCGGCTGAGCACACACAGTCATAGGACGTTGCCGGGCACCCGCTAGGTGCCCGGCAACTCCCATGTATGAGCCCCATCCGGATCGTCCAGCCAGGCCCACTGGCGGTCGCCGCGCACGGTCACCCCGAACCGCTCGCGCACGGGTCGCCCCTCGCGCTCCCACAGCGCGAGCGCGTCCCGCGGGTCCAGGTGCCCCGACGTCAGCGTCAGCAGGAACCGGAACAACTCGTCGCGCAGCACGGGATGCGGCAGCCCTCCGACCTGCGGCTCAGCCGCCCGGTCGACGCCGCCGCGCAACGCCATGAAGTACGCGGAGGTATGCAGAAACCGCCCTTCCGCGTACGGGACCTGTTCGTACGCCCCCTCCATGTCATCCACGTCCCGCACATCGAGGACCACGATCCCGGTCGACAGGGGCGCGAGGATCCGCGCGCCGGGCGCGCACTGGCCGAGCCACGCGGCCGGCACCGAGCGCAGCGCGCACGTCGCCATGATCCGGTCGTACGGCGCCCGGTCGGGCCACCCGCGCGCCCCGTCGCCCGCGACGACGGTCGGCCGATACCCGGCGGCGGCGAGGTGGGTGCGGGCGGACTCGGCGACCTCCGGATCGAGGTCCACGGACGTGACGTTCCCCGCACCGACCCGGTGCGCGAGCAGCGCCGCGTTGTATCCGGTGCCCGCACCGATCTCCAGGACCCGGTCCCCGTCCCGTACGCCCAGTTCGGCGAGCATCCGCGCCATCAGGGACGGCTGGCTGCTCGACGACACCAGCTCCCCGTCCCGCAGCCGGGTGGCCAGCGGCTCGTCGGCGTAGGCGCCGCGCAGCCAGCGCTCGCGCCGCTCCGGGTCGGGGTGCTCGCCCCACAGCCGTTCGTAGCCTCCGGGCACGCCGAGGAAGTAGTACGGCACGAAGAGGTGCCGCGGCACCTCCGCGAACGCCTCCCGCCAGACCGGGTCGGCGTCCCAGGCACCACTGTGATCGATCTCGCGCACGAGTCCGGCCCGCGCCCGTACGGCGAGCTGCTCGAGGTCTCGGGTGTGCTCTGCGCCCATATGTCCACTGTCCTGCGACAACCGGGAAACGGCGACCCCCGCTCCGGAGTCGAAGGGGTCCTAGGACCCCGGTCCCCGGCCGGTGCGTCTGAGAGCATGGAGGGGTGACTGAGATCCCGCGCGACACGCTTACGGAGCAGACGTTCTACGAGCAGGTGGGTGGCGAGGAGACGTTCCGCCGCCTCGTACACCGCTTCTACGAGGGCGTCGCACAGGACCCGCTGCTGCGCCCCATGTACCCCGAGGAGGACCTGGGCCCGGCCGAGGAGCGCCTCGCGCTGTTCCTGATGCAGTACTGGGGCGGCCCCCGCACCTACAGCGACAACCGCGGCCACCCGCGCCTGCGGATGCGCCACGCCCCGTTCCAGGTGGACCGCGCGGCACACGACGCGTGGCTGAAGCACATGCGGGTGGCGGTGGAGGACCTGAACCTCTCCGAGGAACACGAGCGCACGCTGTGGAACTACCTGACGTACGCGGCGGCTTCGATGGTGAACACGGCGGGCTGACACGACCGCATCTCTTCAAAGCCCTCCGGCGGCCAAGCTGCTCTTCAAGCCTCTGCGGCGGGTGAGCAAATCAAGCCCCGCTCTGGTGACGAGAGCCCGCGGGGTCCGGGGCGGAGCCCCGCGACCGCCACCCCGTCCCGGCCAGGGATCACGCGGGGCTGACGGACAGCCCACCCAACGTGGCGGACGCCCTCCGCAGGGCCACGGACCCGTACGCGGTGCGCAGCCGCAGCCACGCCCCGGCCGCCACCAGGTCGACCTGATCCCCCCGCAGGAAACCAAGGGACGCCGCGGCGTGCACGATCCGCACCGGGGCCCCACTCGTACCGATCTCCCGCGACCAGACCTCGTGGCCGATCCGGTCGAGTTCACCGCGCGTACGCGCGTCCGGCGCCAACTCCTCGACCCGCGCCCGGAATTCGACCACGGCCGCCTTCACGAGCCCACGCAGCGCGTCGGCGTCGGGGAACCCGGCCACCCGCTCCCAGCCACCGAGCGGCGGCAGCACACCGGCCCAGGGCGGCCCGGTGACGGCGCCGGGAATCGCGACGGTCGCGCCCGCCTCATCGATGGAGTCGAGCAACTCCCCCGCGGACACGGTCACATCGAGGGTGTCCTCGATCCCGTTCTCGTACGGCTTGAGCAGCCGCGCCGTACGCACGGCCAGCACCTCGAACGAGGGCGGCCGCCCGAACACCGCGAGCGCCGACCCACCGGCCTGCGCCCGCAGCCGCACGGCGGCCGCCTTGTCGTAGTGCAGCAGCCGGCCGAGGAAGGCGGCGAGATCCGCCGCCTCCCCCGGATCGGCGAACGACAACACGGTCGCACTCATGCGACGAGCGCCTCCGAACGGTCCGCTTCGTCGTCCCGGTACTCGCCCAGGAACTCCCGCTCCTCGGCGGTGATCCGCCGCGGCCGCTGCGCCTCGAAGTCGAACGGCACGACGACCGTCGAGGCGCGGACATACACGACGTCCTCGTCCTTCACCTCGTACGACAGCGTGAACGACGCGGCCTTTATCTCACTCACCCACAGCTCGATGTCCACGGGCCGGTGCCGATGCACCAACTGCCGCTTGTAGTCGATCTCATGGCGCGCCACGACGGACCCCTGCTGGAAGTCCTTGTCGGGCCGAAACAGGAAATCGATCCGCGCTTCCTCCAAGTACCGGAGGAAGACCACATTGTTGATGTGGCCGTACGCGTCCATGTCGGCCCAACGCAGGGGGCAGGCGTATACGTGGCGGGCCATCAGCCGCGGGTCAGCTTCTTGTACGTGGCACGGTGCGGACGCGCGGCGTCGGCGCCGAGCCGCTCGATCTTGTTCTTCTCGTAGGACTCGAAGTTGCCCTCGAACCAGAACCACTTGGACTCACCCTCGTACGCGAGGATGTGCGTGGCGACCCGGTCGAGGAACCACCGGTCGTGAGACACGACGACAGCGCAGCCGGGGAACTCAAGCAGCGCGTTCTCAAGGCTCGACAGGGTCTCAACGTCCAGGTCGTTCGTCGGCTCGTCAAGGAGCAGCAGGTTGCCGCCCTGCTTGAGGGTGAGCGCGAGGTTCAGCCGGTTGCGCTCACCACCGGACAGGACACCCGCCGGCTTCTGCTGGTCCGGCCCCTTGAACCCGAACGCGGAAACATACGCCCGCGACGGCATCTCGACCTGGCCCACATTGATGTAGTCGAGCTCATCACTCACCACGGCCCAAAGAGTCTTCTTCGGGTCGATGTTGGCGCGGTTCTGGTCGACGTACGAGATCTTGACGGTGTCGCCGACCTTGATGGAACCGGAGTCCGGCTCCTCGAAGCCCTGCAGCATCTTGAACAGAGTGGTCTTACCGGCACCGTTCGGACCGATCACACCGACGATCCCGTTACGCGGCAGCGTGAAGGAGAGATCATCGATGAGCACCTTGTCGCCGAACGCCTTGCCGAGGTTCTCGACCTCGACGACGACGTTGCCCAGACGCGGGCCCGGCGGGATCTGGATCTCCTCGAAGTCCAGCTTCCGCATCTTGTCGGCCTCGGCGGCCATCTCCTCGTACCGAGCGAGACGCGACTTGGACTTGGTCTGGCGCCCCTTGGCGTTGGACCGCACCCACTCGAGTTCTTCCTTGAGCCGCTTCTGCCGCTTCTCGTCCTTCTTGCCCTCGACCTTGAGGCGCTCGGACTTCTTCTCCAGGTACGTGGAGTAGTTGCCCTGGTAGGGGATCGCGCGCCCGCGGTCGAGCTCGAGGATCCACTCGGCGACGTTGTCCAGGAAGTACCGGTCGTGAGTAATGGCCACGACGGTGCCCTTGTACTGGGCGAGGTGCTGCTCCAGCCAGTTCACGGACTCGGCGTCGAGGTGGTTGGTGGGCTCATCGAGAAGCAGCAGGTCGGGCGCCTCGATCAGCAGCTTGCACAGCGCCACACGTCGCTTCTCACCACCGGAGAGGTTGGTGACGGGCCAGTCGCCGGGCGGGCACCCGAGGGCGTCCATGGCCTGCTCCAGCTGACCATCGAGGTCCCACGCGTCGGCGTGGTCGAGGTCCTCCTGGAGCTTGCCCATCTCCTCCATGAGCTCATCGCTGTAATCGGTGGCCATGAGCTCGGCCACCTCGTTGAAGCGCCTGAGCTTGCCCATGATCTCGGCGGCGCCGTCCTGGACGTTCTCCAGCACGGTCTTACTCTCGTCCAGCTTCGGCTCCTGCATGAGGATGCCGACGCTGTAACCGGGCATGAGGACGGCGTCACCGTTCGACGCCTGCTCGATGCCCGCCATGATCTTCAGGACAGTCGACTTACCGGCACCGTTCGGCCCGACAACGCCGATCTTCGCTCCAGGAAGAAAGTCCAGGGTGACGTCGTCGAGGATCACCTTGTCGCCGTGCGCCTTGCGCGCCTTGCGCATGGAGTAGATGAACTCAGCCAAGAGAAACCGTCCGGCAGTCGAAGTGTGTATCGCAGTAAGGGGCCCGCGTGCTGCGGCTCCACCGCGTGAGGGCAGATACACCCCATCTTGCCGTACGGCCACCGCTGGGCGAAAACGTGTATCGGTGGGTGGGCCTGAACTGGGCTTTCTTGGCGGTGGCTGGTAGCAAATCGGTCACTGTGTGTCGCGAGGGGCGTGCAGGTCTTGTGGGGGTCGGTTGAGGGACCGGATGGGGGCGATTCAGGCGTGGGTAGTCTCGCCGCGTGCTGATTCCGAGCGAGTTGTCCACTGAAGTGAACCCGCAGGACCCGCGCCTTCACTTCGCTCTGCTCGGGCCGCCCCAGGCCTGGCGCGGCGACGGCGGTCTGGAGCTCGGGCCGGTGCGGGAGCAGGCGCTCCTGGTCGCGCTGCTGTTGCGGCCCGGGAGGACGGTCAGCCGGCAGCAGCTGCTCGACGGGGTGTGGGGGACGGAGCCGCCCGGGACCGGGACCAGGGTGATCCCCGTATACGTGCATCGGTTACGCCGTCGCCTGGATGTGCACGGGGAGGCCCGCTCCGTGATCGAGACCGCGCGCGGCGGGTATCGCTTCGCTCCCGGCAGTGCGCGTGTGGATGTGGATGTGGCGCGGTGGGAGGAGGCCGTTGCCGCCGGGCATGCCGCCAAGAAGTCCGGGGATCTGGATGGCGCGGTGGATGTCTGGTCCCGTGCGTTGGAGCTCTTTCGCGGTGAGCCGCTGGCCGGGATACCCGGGCCCTTCGCGGAGGGCGAGCGGTTGCGGCTCGCCGAGCAGCGGCTCTCGGCCGTGCAGGAGAAGGCCGACTGCCAGCTCCGTTCCGGGCGGCACACCGAGGCCCTGGCCGAACTGTTCTCGCTGACGACGGCCCACCCCTACAACGAGGCCTTGGCCACCCTGCTCATGCGCGCCCTGCATTCCGCCAACCGGCAGGCCGACGCGCTGGACGTCTACGCGACCGCGCGCCGCCGCCTCGTCGACGAGCAAGGAGTGGAGCCGGGCGCCGAACTCCGACGGGTGCACGCGGCGGTGCTCCGTGGCGACGATCCGTTCCCGATCGGCGGTGCCACAGTAAGGGCAGTAAGGGAACGGGCGACAATGAAACCGCCAGCCGTAGTGCCTCAGCAGCGTACCGACGAGTCTCCTCGCAAGCACCGCGCACGCTATGAACTGCCCGTCGACACAAGCAACTTCACGGGCCGCGAGCGCCAGCACCAGCTGCTCGTCGCGCCCGCCGACACCCAGGAAGTCACCGTCCGGGCGGTCGACGGCATGGCCGGCGTCGGGAAGACCGCCCTGGTCGTGCGCGCGGCGCGGGCCCTGCGCGACCGGTACCCCGACGGCTGCCTGTTCGTGGAGCTGCACGGGCACCGCGAGGACCGCGGGGCGGTCGGACGGCAACGCGTTCTGCGCCGATTATTGCGGGCGGTCGGGGCCGGCGAGGGGCAGGACTCCGAGGACCTGGACGAGCTGGCCGCGTCATGGCGGGCGGCCACCGCTTCCCTCCGGCTGCTCCTCGTCCTCGACGACGCCGCCCGCGCCGAACAAGTGCGCCCCCTGCTGCCCGCGGGCCCCGGCACGCTGGTGATGGTGACGAGTCGTCGTCGGCTGACGGGCCTCGACGTGGACCGCAGGGTCTCGCTGTCCCCTCTCGGCATCGGCGAGGCGACCGAACTCCTGACCCGCATAGTCGGCCGTGAGGAAGAGGAGACAGGGGAAGTAGGGGGCGGCGACGGCTCCGGGCGTGAGTGCGCCGCCGTGCGTGAGCTGGCCACTTTGTGCGGGCGGCTGCCTCTGGCGTTGCGGATCGTCGGCGCGCGGATCCAGGACCGTCCGCCCTGGGCGGTGGAGGCCCTCGCGGCCCGGTTGACCGACGACGAGCGCCGCCTCGACGAACTCGCCGTGGAGGACCGCAGCGTAGAAGCCGCGTTCGGGGTCTCCTACGCCCAGCTGCCCGCCACCGAGCAGCGCGCCTTCCGCGTCCTCGGCCTCTCGCCCACCGTGCGTCTCGACCGGCTGACGCTGGCCGCCCTTCTCGACGGGACGCCGCCCGACGCCGAACGCGCCCTGGAGAACCTGGCCGACGCGAGTCTGACGCAGCGGGTGACAGTCGACCGCTACCGCCTGCACGACCTGGTGGCCGTCTACGCCCGCCGCGTCGCCGCCGCGTCGCCCGACGAGGCCTCGGCCGCGAGGGAGCGGGTGTTCCGGCTGTACGTCGCCGCCGCCCGCTGCGCCAGCGACTGGGGAACGTCGTCCACCCCGACGGGACCGCAGGGCACCGGCCCCTTCACGGGCTGGGAGGAGGCCACGGCCTGGCTGGACGAGGCGGGCGGCGAACTGGTCGACGTGATCGGCCAGGCGGTGTCCGTCGGCCGGGTCGACGAGGCCTGCTGGATCGCCGAGGGCCTGGTCGACTACCTCACCAGACAGGGCCGGTTCCACGAGTGCCGCACCGCACTGGAGCTGCTGCTCCCGCTCCTCGAACAGGCCACCGACCGCCGGATGGACTCCGCGCTGCGGATCGGCTTCGGCATCCTGTACGGGGTCCAGGGCCGGTACCGAGAGGCCCGTGCCTGGTTCACCGAAGCGCTGGACATCAGCCGCCGCGCCGGCGACCGCCACGAGCAGGCCCGCGCCTCGGCCGGTCTCGGGACCTTCGCCAACCTTGAGGGCCGGATCGCCGAGTCCATGGAGCACTTCGCCGAAGTCCTGCGCCTGGCAGGCGAGTTGACGCACGACGACTGGCTCACGGGATCGATCATGACGCGGGCCGGCGACATGCACCACCAACTCGGCGAGCACGACAAGGCGTACGACCGCTACCTGAAGGCGATCGCGCTGGCCGAGAAGGCGGGCAGCCCCCGCCTCCTCGGCAAGACCCTGCTCCGCCTCGGCGGGCTCCAACTCGACCTCGGGCGGCCCACCGAGGCCGTCGGCACCCTCGGGAAGGCGGAGAGCCTGGCCCGGCGCCTCGGCGATGTTCCGCTGTACGCCGCCGCCCTCGACAGGCTGTCCACGGCCGAGGCGGACCTGGGCAACCCGGAGGCGGCCGCCGACCTGCGGCGCCGGGCGCGCAACGTCCTGGACGAGGCGACCGACACCGCCCCGGAGATCGCGCTACGCCACCGGCTGCTCTGGCACGAGGCCGTGGGCGAGGGCCTGTCCGGCTCCCGCGACTTCTTCGAACGCGGCACCGCCCTCCCCGACACCGACGCCAACCGGGCACGGATCTCCCGCGTACTGGACGACCTCGGCGACCGAAGACAGGGAGAGGGAGGGCGACAGGACGGGGATGGTCCGGCCGGCCGGTAACCGGCCGGACCACTTCCCCGCCCTGCTCCCCCGTTCCTTCAGCAGCCCTTCGGCCCCTGAAGATCTGAAGCCCGGAGGCCTGGAGACCCGGAGGTTCTACACGGGGTCCCCGTTCCGGTTCAGCCACTGAACGCCGTTCTGGCCGGTCTGGTTGAGGCTCTTGGGGATGGCGACCGCCGGATACAACGGGTGCACGTCGAAGTACCCGGGCGCGTTCGTGATGGACCTCAAGTCGCACACCGGGTCACCGACGATGCAGAACCGCTTGACCGGAATCCCGTCGAAGTTCACCGGCCCCGCACCGGGCGCGGAGGCCACACCCGGGATGCCGAGCCCCTTGGGGACACGGGCCCCGAAACCGGTGTCGGGCTGCATCGGGTCGGCATAGAGCATGCCGTCGACCTGCGAGCGCGGGATACCGGTGTCCCCCTGCGCGATCTTCTGGAGTACGACGTCCGCCGCCTGGGCGCCCTGGGAGTAGCCGGTGATGGTGAGTTGGGCGTCGGGGTGCGCGTTATGGGTGTCCTGCGCCGCCTTCAACCCCCTCTCGATGCCCAGTTGCACGCTGGCGTCGTAGGTCGGCGAGGTGAGGGCCTCGGGGTTGACCTTCCCGGACGGCTCGATGAGTGAGCCGGAGGGGCCGATGATCGGTCCCGCGGAGGCCGGGTAGCACACCTTGATCGCGCTGGCGCCGAGGCCGAACGCGTCGTTCGCGGCGTCGTAGGACGAGTTGGTATTGGGGCAGCCGTCCTTGTTCTCCGTCGGGCCGGTGCCGCCGATCTCGATGTAGTAGTGCTCCGCGCCGTCCGCATGCGCGGCCGGCGCGAACGCGACGGCGCTGCCCGCGGCCAGTACCGCCGCCACCGCAACGGCGCGAACAGCCCCCGCCGCCCTGCTCTTCTTCGACATGTGCGTTCCCCCTCGGGTTGTGGACGTCCCGGTCAACCAACGCACTTGACGCTAGGGAGCCGTGATCACATCCCGTTGACATGTGGATGACAGCGCAGGTGGCACGGCTGCGGCGCGCCCGTTCCGAGCCGGGGAGGCCGGAGAGGCCGGGGAGGGGGACGCTCCCCGGCCACCACCGCTACTCGCCGTCGCTGCTGCCGTCGCCTGCGCCCGGCGCCTTCTTCTTACGGCCCATGACAACCGACGCCCCACCGATCAGAACCAGCAACACCGCGATACCCGCGATGATCGGCGTCGCGTTCGAACTGCCCGTCTCGGCCAGGTCCGTGTCCGCGGCGTCGGATCCCGTGCCACCGACGGAGGCAGGGCTCGGCTGCGTCGTCGCCTGGGTGCGCAGACCGCCGCCCGCCGTGGAACCCGCCGCCGAGGTCGTCGCGCAGTCGAGCACGCCCCGTATCCGCTTCTCGAAGCCGTGCGGCCCCTTGATCGTGAAGTCGTACGCCTGGTCCTCCTGCAGCGGTATCGTCACCGTCCGCGTCTGGCCGGCCGGGATCGTGTACTTGGTGCCCATGAGCGTGAACGTGTACGGCGCGTCCCCGCTGTTGGCGGCCGTGATGTCGACGCCGTCCTTCGCGCAGTTCTCCCGCGCGGACAGTGCGGGCACGGCGCCCTCGCTCGCCCAGGTCGCCGTGGCGGTCGCGGAGACCGTGGACTCGCTGGAGCCCGCGAGGATCTGCGTCTGGCTCCTGGTGTCGGAGGCGAAGGCCCGGCCGACCGGAACCGTCGTCGACGCCTGCACGGTCAGCTCCGCCGAACCCGCCTTCGCCTGCTTGGGTACGTCGAAGTAGAGCCGGCTGCCGTCCTTCGCGGTGGTGACGGGCCTGCCCTTCTCGTCGACGAGCTTCACCCCGGCCGCGGCGGCCTCGACGGGCGGCATCACCGTGACGCTGTCGGCGTTCGTGTGCACGGTGACCGGGCCGACCCTGTTGCCGGCTTCCGAGTCACCGGCTTTCAAATCCACACGGTCTCCGGCTCCCGAATCCGCACGGCCACGGGCTTCCGAGTCCGCACGGCCACGGGCTTCCGATTCCGCTCGATCCTTGGCTTCCGAATCCGTACGCGCGGCGGCTGCCGCATCGTCCGCATCATCCGGCTGCTCGGACACGGCCTGCGGCGTCAGCGTCAACGAGGCCTGCGGCTCCGCGAGGTCACGCGCGCTGCGCTGCAGATAGTCGGCGAGCTTCTCGGCGGCCGGGCTGACCGCGTCCACATCGACCTTGTCCGAGTAGCGCCAGATCGCGACCTGGGTGCCGGCCGCGGCCTCCTGCTCGGTGAGGCTCCCCGCGTGCGCCTTGCGGGCGAGCGCGGCGAGATCGTTGACCTGCGGATACGAGTTCTGCAGGATCCAGCGGATGCGCCCCGCGTTCGCGTTGTCGTGCAGCGACGTGCCGGCCCAGGACGTCTCGCGGTACTTGGCGTCCGGCTGCGTCGGGTTGTGGACGTCGACGCAGTACGTCTGGAGCGTCCCTCCGTCGTCGACGGCCATCCGGAACAGGCCCGCCGACACCTTCTCGTCCTTCCCGGCCTCGTGGATCACGGCCGTGTCGTACGTCTCCAGGCCGGCCAGAACGGCGCTCGCACCGCTCTGCTCCGTCGCACCGTCCTCGGCTTGCGCGACGCTCGCGCCGGATATCGCCCCTGTCGCCATGAGTCCCGACATCAGGGCCGCCGCGGCGAGACGGCCTGCGCCTCGTCCACGCCGCGCGGTCCGTGAGCACACAGAAAACACGAAATTCCCCTTCAGGCGGGACGGGTGGTCACATGGGGGGTGGTGTCCCGCCGGCAGAATCAACGCCAACCACAGTGATTCGGCTGGCCCTTGCACTCCCGACCCGTCGCTGCACCTGATGCGCAGAGGTCCCGACGAGCCCAGGAGTCACGCTCGGCATCCTAGGGAAATGATCTTCGGCGATCCCCGGAGCCGCCTTCCGGCAACCGATCCGAATCGCAATCGTTATCGCCAACACCGTTTCCCAGCTGGGCTTATCGACAAATCGCCAGCACGCGGGGGCCGATAAGCCGCAGTTCGGCCAGGCTTATTCGGCCAGACCTACTCGGCCGACCTCACCCCACCGGCTGCGGCTCGGCCAAATCCGGCTCGGTATCGGCCGGTTGCCCGTTCGACGCCTGGCCGGCGCCGGCCTCGGCCCCCGCCCCCGCCCCCGCCTGGCCCGGTTTCGCCGCCTCGCCCGGTTTCGCCACGTCCCACGGAGAATCGCCCTGCGGAGCACCACTCCACGGAGAATCACCCCGCGGCGCACTCTCCGAACGGACCTGCTGCGTCCGGTGGAACGCGGAGGTGCCGCGCGAAAGGTCGTGCCCGATCGCGACCGCCTCGATGTCCGCCGACGTCCAGTGCTGCCCGCCCCGCTCCTCGTCGCGCACCTTCAACTTGCCCTGCACCATGACCGGTTCACCGAGCGCCAAGGAACTCTGCACATTCGTCCCGAGCCCGCGCCAGGCCCATACCGTGAAGAAATTGGTGTGCCCGTCCACCCACACGTTCTGCACCCGGTCGAAGCGGCGGCTGTGCGCCGCGAGCCGGAACCGGGCGACCGGCCCCGTCGGCAACTCCCGGAACACCGGTGTCGTCGCCACGTTCCCCACCACGGTCACCATCGTCTCGCTGCTCATCCGGAACCCCTCCCGTTACCCCCGTCCGGCCCTGACGGCCAGGACGTCCGTGCGCGGCCCGAGCCCTTCCCGAGCCGCGATCACAGACTGCACCCGGCGCCGCGATCCCCGCCGACGCCTGTGTCCTACCCGCGGGTTGTGGACAACCCGGTCACTCCCCCGGCCACCCGTACGTACTGCTCCCGCACCTCCCGGTACCGCAGCAGCTCTGCCGCGACGGGATCCAGCACCCGCGCCCTGCCACAGGCCGCGGCCGCGTCCCTGAGCCGTCGCTCGGCCTCCTGCCCGTACCGGCGCGCCGGCCCCTTCGCCGCCATCCGGCACGACCACTCCACGCACGGCCCGCCCACGAGCCCCGTGAGCATCAGCAGCAGGGGCACGCCCAGATTCGCCGAGAAGACCCCGACGACCTGCCCCACCAGCCACAGCACCCCCAGAACTTGCAGCAGCGTCATGGCCACCTGGGCGAACACCGCGACCGGCCACCATCCGGGCCTCGGCGGCCGCCCGGCCCCGTACTCCGACTTGAGGTGCTCGGAGGCGGCATCGGACGCCAGCTCGTCGAGCGCCTCCGGCAGCCCCTCGCCGCCCCGCGTCGCGGCCTCCCGCACGGCCTGCCCCCACGCCTCGGGCAGCCCCGTCGCGGCTGCGTCACCGACCACCCGCACCGCGTGCTCGACGCGCTGCCGGGCCGTGACCTCCTCCTCGTCCGCAGGGACCGCGGGGGCCACGACGTTCGAGCCGACCGCGCGCCGGTCCTCGTACCAGCGCCAGAGCCTGAGCCACGGCGTGCCGCAGGCCCGGTTGGCGCCCCGGCTCCACTCCCGCCCGGCCGCCTGGCCCGCGGCGGCCGCGCCGACGGCCTCGGCGAGCCGGTCCGCGAACTCCTCACGGGCCTCCTCGCTCAGCCCGCTCTGCCGCCCGGTCGCGTACACCTGCTTGAGATGGTCGGCGGCGGCGTCGACGTCGGCGCCGATCCGGCGCGCGGCGGCCCGGCGTTCGGTGGTGACCTGGTCGAGGCAGTCGCGCAGATCGTCCACGCCCTCACCAGTGAGGGCGGAGAGCGGCAGCACCGTGGCACCGGGCTCGCCGTGCTCGCCGAGCGCGATGCCGTCCTCGTCGAGCAGCCTCCGTAGATCGTCCAGGACCTGCTCGACGGCCTCGCCGGGCAGCCGGTCGACCTGGTTGAGCACGACGAACATCACCTCCGCGTGCCCCGCCATCGGCCGCAGATACCGCTCGTGGAGCATCGCGTCGGCGTACTTCTCCGGGTCGACGACCCACACCACGGCGTCCACCAGGCCGAGCACCCGGTCGACCTGATCACGGTGTTCGAGGGCGGCCGAGTCGTGATCGGGCAGGTCGATCAGGACCAGCCCGTCCAGCGCCGCCTCCCCCTGCGGCCCCTGCGCGGGGCGCCTGCGCGCACGCCCGGGGATCCCGAGCCGGTCGAGCAGCCCGGCGGCCCCGTCCGTCCAACTGCACGCGATCGGCGCGGAGGTGGTGGGCCTGCGCAGCCCGGTCTCCGAGAGGGGCACGCCGGCAAGGGCGTTGAACAGCGTCGACTTGCCGCTTCCGGTGGCCCCCGCGATCGCGACGACCGTGTGCCGCGAGGAGAGCCGCCGCCGGGCCGCGGCCTCGTCGAGCACCTGCCCCGCCTCGGCGAGGGTCGTCCCGTCGAGCCGCGCGCGCGAGAGCCCGACGAGCTCCCGCAGCGCGTCGAGCCGCTGCTTCAACTGCCCGTCGTACGTACCCGATCCGGCCGGCACCGCCACCTCGCCGCCCTGCTTGGCGACGCGCCGCGCGATGAGACCGTCGTCCCAGGGGGTGGACTCCGTACGCCCTTCGGGAATCTCCACGCCTTGGGTGGACCCGGCGTCCTCTTCGGAGGAGGCGGAGGACGCGGAGGACGGTGCGGCTTCCGGTGTGGGGGCATCACCGAGCTCGTCCGCGAGATCCGTCAGTTCGGAGTCATCGACGGAACGTGTGTGATCGACGGGCCCCGTGGAATCGGCAGAGTTCGTGGAACCGTTGGGATCCCTGGGATCGGTCTGATCCGTGACGGCGGACAGCGCCCTCACCTCTCCTTCTGCAACAGCGAAAGGGCCGCGATCAACTCGGCCTGGGATTCGGGTGTGATGTCGAGCGCGTCGAGCGGCGCGAGTCGCCGCTCGCGTTCCGCACCGAGCACGGTGTCCAGATATTCACTCAGGAGCTCTCCACCGCGATCGCGCAACCGCAGTGCGCCCTGGGCACCGATCCGCTCGGCCAGGTTCTCGCCTGCGGCCTTGCCCCGGCGCCCGCCGAGCAGCCCGGTGGCGACGAGCGCCGCGACCGCCTCGGCGTCGGGCGGCGAACCGTCCATGGCCTGGGCGGCGGCCCGCGCCTCGTCCTCCGCGTACTCCTCGAGCACCCGCCGCCAGCGCCGTACGGCAAGACCGATCCGCTCCTCGACGGTCTCGGCCCCGGGATCCTGCCTACGTAGTTCCTTGGCACGCGAGCCGGGTTCGCGACGCCAGGCCTCATCAACCCGTTCATCGGCCGCAGTGACCGCACACGCCAACAAGGAGCCGAGACTCTCCACCAACGCATCAAGCAGCTCACCGGCCCCACAGTCCGCCGGATAACTCCGCCAGTGCTTCAGCGCGTTCCCGGAGAGCACACCCCCCTTCCGCAAACGCTCCAGTACGCGCGCGTGCTCGGTCTCGTACGCGTCCTCGACGGCGGAGGTGAGCCGGACCATGGCGGAGTGCTGGGCGGCGACGGCCGCGGCCAGTTCGGGCATCCGGGCGCGCAGCGAGTCGAGCGTGCCGCGGGCGGTGCGGTCGACGGCGCGGGCGCGCGCCTCGGAGTCCTGGGCGCGATGGGTCAGCCAGGCGCGGAGCGGGGCGACGGCGGTGGCGGGCAGCAGCCCCCCGTTGCCGGTCGACTCAGGCAGCTCCGGCACGGTGAACCGCGGCACCTCGCCGAGCCCGGCCTTGGCGAGCAGCGCGCCGTACTGCCGGGAGACCTCGGCGACGACCTGGTGGGGCACCCGATCGAGCACGGTCACGAGGGACGCGTCGTACTCCTTGGCGGTACGCAGCAGCCGCCACGGCACGGCGTCGGCGTAGCGGGAGGCGGTGGTGACCATGACCCACACGTCGGCGGCGCTGATGAGCCTTGCGGCGAGCACGCGATTCTCGGCGACGAGGGAGTCGATGTCGGGGGCGTCGAGCAACGCGAGCCCGCGCGGCAGCACCCCCGAGGTCTCGACGCGCAACACCCGCTCCGCCTCGTCAGGAACAGGCTCGAGCTCCCCCTCCTCCTCGCCCTCCCCTTCGAGCCCCCCATGCCCGCCACGCGCACCATGCCCGCCATGCCCGCCATCGGCCTGCTTGGGCATCCACACGCGCGTGAGGTCGGGCAGCACCCGCATCCCGGAGAACCAGTGGTGGTCATCCGGATGGCAGACGAGGACGGGAACACGTGTGGTCGGCCGCAGCACCCCGGCCTCGCTCACGACACGCCCCACGAGGGAGTTCACCAGCGTCGACTTGCCGGCGCCCGTGGAACCGCCCACCACGGCGAGCAGGGGCGCTTCGGGAGCCCGCAGGCGGGGCACCAAATAGTCGTCGAGTTGTGCGAGCAGCTCGCCGCGGTTGGCACGCGCGCGTGGCGCCCCCGCAAGCGGGAGCGGAAAGCGCGCGGCGGCGACACGGTCGCGCAGCGCGGTAATTGCGTCGAGCAGCTGAGGCCGAACGTCCAAGGTCACCACACGTGAAGAATGCCCAATTTTGGACGCTTTATGAAGCATATGACCGCGTCTGCGCGCCGATAAGTTACGCGATAAGGCACAGGAAGCACACAGCGGGACGGAAGGGGCGACTGGGGGCGCAGGCATAACGAGTGCACAACACCCGAGGCGTATGAAGCCAAAAGCGATGCAGGATTCGTACCTACCTGCGATTATCGGGACCGCTTCACTGAACCTCCACATCGTGCCGCGGAGGCGAAGCAGCAAGGGCAGGGACCCGGGAGCCCTATCCTTGTCCCCGGCAAGGTCACGGATCACCCCACATCCCCCGACCAAGCCACCGGCCACACACCGGCCCCCGTAGCTCAGTGGATAGAGCAGGCGCCTTCTAAGCGCTTGGCCGCAGGTTCGAGTCCTGCCGGGGGCGCCTTCAAAAGGCCCTACTCCGGTAGGGCCTTTTTGCTGGTCAGAGGGGGTCTACTCAGGGAAGCCAGTCATGCGGTCACGTGCGTCCCTACGGTGAGTGGGTCAACAAGCGTTGAGCGATTGGAATCCCAGTGGCGCATCTGGACACGCCTGCCGCCCGTACTCCTCATGAGGTACTGGCCCGCTACTACCAAGCCATGCTCGACAAGGCCCCGGACGATCTCAGCGATCTCTATGCCGTGGACGGGGTCCATGAGTTCCCGTTCTCGTCTCCCGGCTTTCCTCCGCGCTACGAGGGACGCGAGGCCGTGCGCGCGGGATACCGGCGGGCCTGGGGCTCGAGCCCCGTCCAGGTGCAGGAGGTCAGGAAGATCGGGGTCTATGAGACCACCGACCCGGAAGTGATCATTGCCGAGCACGTCGTGATGGGAACGCTGCCGACCAAGGACACCACCTTCACCGTCCCCGGCCTCCTGATACTGCACGTCCGCAATGGACTGATCATCCGGGTCCGCGACTACATGGACGGCTTGGGAATCCCCAGCGCCAGGGATTGAAGGCCAGATCATGACGGCGGTATACGCCGCTCTACCTGGCCGTTGCTCAGTCCAGTCCGGCCGACAGCTCCGGGAGGTCTCCTCTCGCCTCGACGCGCTCGCTTCTGCCCGTCGGTCTGCGTCGCCGCGTAGGGAGGGCGTCTGTGACGCAGGACCACGGATGTGTCGTGGTTCCGCGTCACGGTTCCACGGGTGGCGGCCCAGGCGGTCCGGTCCGGCCCGGGAGGTCAGTGCAGGGCCGCTGCGAAGGTTTTGCGGTGGGCTGGTGTGTAGGCGTGTTCCTCTTCGGACCAGTGGATGCGGTTTCGGATTTCAGCAGTGTTCGCGGTGTGTGGGCGTGGGGATGTGAGGTGGGTGCGCGACCAGGCGGCGTTGCTTGGAGTTGATGCACCAGGTCCATGCCCTGTAGCCGAGGTCCTCTAGTGGTTCGCCGGGGGACGCTGTGTCGAAGTCGATGAAGGCGGACGGGACACCGTCGGAGAACACGGTGGTGTTCGGGCCCGGGTGTTGTGGCAGACCACTGAACAGGGGCCCGCTAGGCGGCTGTTGCGGGTGGCGTCGTGGAGTGATCTCAGCAAGGTGCGTGCGGCGGCGGCCTGGTGGACGCTCCACGTCTGGAAGTGTGCGGGCACCCATCCGGGCAGGTAGTTCAGGGTCTCGCGGTCGTCCGCGTCGAACCCGAGGTGGCGTGGGGCGCCGGTGAAGCCCGGTTGTTCGTCGAGGTGAGTCAGTAGCTCCGCGACGAAACAGGACGAGTGCCGGACGGGCGTCGGACCGTATCTCCGATCCTCACCACGCCCATGGCCTCATCCTGTCCACCCCACCGGATGATCCTGAACGTCGGTCGCCTCGCCGCACCTTTCCCCAGGTCCGGCCCCCCTCCACCTTTTTCGTCACCGTTCAGCAACAGCCATGAACCGCCTCGGCGAGTGCCCCGTAGACCCCGGTGTGCGCGGATCTAGGACCGCGGGCGAATCGAGACGAGAGAAGGAACCGAGATGGCCGGCGGCAACATCAGGATCAGCCCCGACGAGATGCGCGAGGCGTCCACCTGGCTGCAGAACCAGAAGGAACTCATGCAGCAGAGCCTGCACGAGGCCAACACCAAGATGGACGAGATGGTCGAGGCGGCCTACGCGACGCCCGGCTCGGAGAGCAAGTTCCGCCCGTACTGGGAGGAGTACAAGAACGGCACCGAGAAGGCCATCGAGGGTCTGCAGGGTGTCAGTGAGTTCATCAAGCAGGTTGCCGACGCGTTCGTCGACACCGACGACCAGACCGCCGGCTCCATCGGCTGAAGCTCCCCCGCATCGCCCGGCCCCGCTCTCCCCGTGAGGGCGGGGCCGGGCGGCTGGGACAGGAGAAGGGGATACCGATGGGCAACATCAGCGTGCCTGTGCAGGACCTGAAGGACACCGCCAAGGAGCTCCAGAACATCGGGGATCTGATCGGGAACTCCGCGACGCTCTACCACGCCGCCGGCGGCGACGGGGACTTCAAGAGCCTGGCCGGCGACAGCAAGCTCGCGGACGCCCTCGACGCGTTCGACAAGGCGTGGGTGGCGGGTCACGAGCGGGTTCACGACAACGTCAAGAAGTTCTCCGACAACACGGACACGATCGCCGAGAACTTCACGCAGACCGACGACGAAACCATCAAGTCGCTGGACGAAGAGAAGCAGGACGCGTGACGGAGGAACGTCGCGAAGTGCATCGCGAAGAACCTCGCGAAGAGCGTCGCGCGGAAGGGAATAGCGCCATGACGACGGAACCGACCACGGAGCAGCCGGAGGCGGCCGCGCCCGCGGAGTACAGCCTGAGGTTCCCCGACTCGTGGTGGCACCTCGACCTCGACCCGAACACCCGGGACGCGTCGATCCGCCGCCGTATCGAGGCACAGGTGGAGAAGTCCCCGCAGCTGAGCCGCGAGCGGGTGGACGGGCTGATCCGCAGTACGCGGCGCATCGCCCGCGAGGCGCACGCGAAGGGCGCGCTGCGGGCGTCGGGCATGCTCAGGATCCTGCGCGCGGGCAGCGGCCCGCTGGTGCTCAGCGCCACCACGGTGGTGCTGCGGATCTCCGTTCCCGAGGAGGATGCGGAGGATCTGGCGGACCTCGTCATGGCCGCGGGCGTGCAGCTCGGCACCGACGCGGAGAGCAGCGGACTGCCGCCCGGCGAGGTGGAGTTCGTGGAGCTGCCGCATGTCGGGGCGGCCGGGCGGATCTCCCGTATCGAGGACATCGACTACAACGGGACGCGCGTGCCCACCGCGGTGCGGCACACCCTCGTCCAGGTGCCGAACAGCCACGACTATCTGGTGCTCGCCAGTTCCACCCCCAACGTGGATCTGGCGGAACAGTTCTACGAGGTCTTCGACGCGATCGCGGAGTCACTCCGTTTCGGCGACCCGGACGCCACGCCAAGCACGAATGCCGCACCCGCCCCCGCGGGCGTAACTGAACAGGGAAAGTGAGGTCGCGGCCATGGCGCGCCCTGCGGTGTCCGATTGGGAAGACGTCTTCGGGTTCTCGGACGACCCGACCCCGGGCGATGCGGACATGCTCGGCGATCTAGCTCGCCAGTACCGTTCCGTCGCCGACAACGCGGGCGATGCCCTGCCTCTCGTTTCCGGTCTGGAGAACAACCAGACCGGCGAGGGCAAGACGATGGACAAGCTCCGCGAGAAGCTGGGCGACCTGGCCGAGCAGGTGCGCAAGTTGCACGACTCCTACGATCAGGCGGCCGGCGCCCTCGATACGTATGTGCACTCGCTGCGTGATCAGCAGCGGAATGCCGACAACGCGCTGGAGAAGGGGCGCGAGGCCAAGGCGCGGCTCGATTCGGCCACCGACGTGGTGAGTGCGCTCACCGCCGACATCAGCCACCTCGACGGCCAGCAGCACCCGCCGGACGACAAAGAGGCGCGGGCCAGCACCCGGCGTGCTCTCGACGAGGCGCACAGCAAGCAGTCCTCCGCACAGGCGCAGGCCGACGACGCGCAGGCCGATCTGGACGCGGCCCGGATGCTCGCCGAGGACGCGCGGCAGGTGCGTGAGGAGGATGCCTCCCTAGCCGCGCAGAAGCTGGACGACGCCCGGGGCGAGTCCGTCGAGGGGTACAGCCTCTGGGACAAGATCAAGAAGGCGTTCAGCAAGGCCCTTGGCATCATCAGCGCCGTACTGGGCGTGCTCGCGCTGCTGATACCCGGCCTGCAAGGGCTGGGCATCGCGCTCACCATCGGCGCCGTCCTGACCGGTGCGGCGTCACTGGGCATCAATATGTCGATCATGGCCGAGACCGGCGACTGGAACATCGGCGAGATCGTGCTCGGCGTCGTCGGACTCGTCGCGGGCGGCGGTGCGCTCTTCAAGGGGCTCGGAAGCGTCGGCTCGGCGCTCAAGGGCCTCAAGCCCGGCGCGATGAAGAACATCGGGTC
Source organism: Streptomyces sp. UC4497 (assembly GCF_054871485.1). Taxonomy (NCBI): domain Bacteria; kingdom Bacillati; phylum Actinomycetota; class Actinomycetes; order Kitasatosporales; family Streptomycetaceae; genus Streptomyces; species Streptomyces sp. UC4497. The sequence goes on from NZ_JBTYHB010000006.1 coordinate 162,066, forward strand.
CGGCGCCACCCGTTCCGTCAGCCGGGAGGGAATCGCCAAGAAGTGCGCGGGCGACCCGGTCGACGTGGCCACCGGCGAGATGCTGCTGACGCAGACCGACCTGGAACTCCCGGGCGAACTGCCGCTGGCGCTCTCCAGGACATATCTGTCGACCTACCGCTACGGGCAGTTCTTCGGCCCCTCCTGGGCCTCCACACTGGACGAGCGCCTCGAGGTCGACGGCCGGGGCCGGGTGTGGTGGGCGCGGGAGGACGGGTCGATCCTGACCTACCCGCGGCTCCCCGAGGCCGGCTCGGTGGACGACCTGGTGTGGCCCGACGAAGGCCCCCGCCTGCCGCTGGCCGCCGGGGAGACGGCCGAGGGCGAGGTCGCCTACGTCGTCCGCGAGTCGCGCGCCGGCGTCGTCCACCACTTCGCGGACCGCGCCACGGACAGCGCCGACGACGAGACCCGCGTGCACTGGCTGGTCCGCCGGCACGACCGCAACGACAACGAGGTACGGATCGAGCGGGAGGCGGACGGCTCCCCAACGGCGATGGTGCACTCCGGCGGCTACCACGTGGAGCTGAACTGCGTCGCCGGACTGCTGCTGGACGCCTCCGTGGTCACGCCCGAGGGCCCGGTGGAGGTGATGTCCTATCAGCGCGACGCGGACGGCAACCTCAGCCACATCGTCAACTCCTCCGGCAAGGCGCTGGTGTTCGGATACGACGAGCACTCCCGCATCACCTCCTGGACCGACCGGAACAACTCCACGTACCGGTACGTCCACGACGAGCACCACCGCGTCACCGAGACCATCGGCCCCGACGGGAACCTGTCCTCGCAGTGGTCCTACGACCCGGCCGCGCAGCGCACCCACTTCACCGACTCCACCGGTGCCACCACCACTTATCAGCTCAACGATCTGCATCAGGTCGTCGCCGAGACCGACCCGTTGGGGCACACCACCCACTCCGAGTGGGACCGCTACGACAACCTCCTGTCGCGGACCGATCCGCTGGGGCGTACCACCCGCTACGAGTGGAGCCACGGCGGGGACCTCACGGCAGTCGAGCATCCCGACGGCCGCCGCACCGAGGCCGCCTTCGACGCTCGGCACCAAGCCACCGAGGTCGTACTGCCGGACGGTGCGGTGTGGCGGCAGGAGTTCGACTCCCGGGGCAACCGCACCTCGGTCACCGGCCCGGACGGGTCGGTCACCCGCTTCACCCATGCCTCGACGGGCGCCGTCGCCACCGTCACCGAGGCGGACGGCACGCAGACGCGTATCGACACCGACGATGCGGGACTGCCCGTCGGCATCACCGGTCCGCTGGGTGCGGCGACGAGGTGCGCGCGGGACGCCTTCGGCCGCCCGGTCGCGGTCACCGATGCTCTGGGCGGCGAGACGCGAATGGAGTGGACGGTCGAGGGTCTGCTCTCGCGCCGTGTGGCGATGGACGGCAGCGTGGAGGAGTGGCGCTGGGACGGGGAGGGCAACTGCCTGTCCCACACCGACCCCGCCGGCGGCACCACCGCCATGCGCTACACCCACTTCGACCTGCTGGCCGCGCGCACCACCCCGGACGGAGAGACACTCACCTTCGGCTACGACACCGAACTGCGCCTGACCAGCGTCACCAACCCGCAGAACCTGCTCTGGAACTACTTCTACGACAGTGCCGGCCGGGTCACGGGCGAGTCGGACTTCGACGACCGCACCATCAGCTACGCGTACGACGACGCCGGCCGGCTGACGTCGCACACCACGCCGCTGGGTGAGGAGATCACCTTCGAGTGGGACCTGCTGGGCCGGGTCACGGAGAAGGACGCCGCCGGTGCGGTCACCCGCTACACCCACGACGAGGCCGGGCGCCTGATCCGCGCCGAGAACCCGCAGTCCGTGCTGGAGTTGTCCTACGACGCGAGCGGCCGGCTGGAGTCGGAGACCGTCGACGGCCGCACCATGCGCTACGGCCACGACCAGGCCGGACGGCGCATCTCCCGCACCACGCCCACCGGCGCCGTCTCCTCCTACACCTACGACGTCGCAGGCAACCGCACTGGTGTGTCCACCGGCGGTCATGAACTGACCTTCGAACACGACGCGCTGGGCCGGGAGACCGAACGTCTCTTCGGCGCCGACGTCCGCCTCTCCTCCACCCGGGACGGCCTCGGCCGCCTCACCCGCCAGTCCCTGACCTCAGGGCACGAACTGCGCCGCGCCCGCTCCTACGGCTACCGCCCCGACAGCTACCTGACCTCCCTGACCGAGGAGGTCACCGGCCAGCAGCGCCGTCTGGAGCTGGACCCGGTGGGCCGTCCGCTCTCCGTCACCGCGGACGGCTGGACGGAGTCCTACGCCTACGACGCGGCCGGCAACCAGACCGCTGCCGAATGGCCCGGCCGGGCCGACGACAGGGGGTCCCGCGGAGAGCGCAGCTACCAGGGGACGAAGGTCCTGTCGGCGGGCAACGTGCGCTACGAGTACGACGCGGCGGGCCGCATGACGTTGCGTCAGAAGACGCGGCTGTCGAAGAAGCCGGACACCTGGCGCTACGAGTGGAACACCGAAGGCCGGCTGACCGCCTCCACCGGCCCCGACGGCGTCCGCTGGACCTACACCTACGATCCGATGGGCCGCCGTACCGCCAAGTACCGCATGGGCGAGGACGGAACGCCGGTCGAGGCGGTCCACTTCGCCTGGGACGGCACGCGGCTGGCGGAGGAGTCCTCCTCCCGCAATGGCGTCACACTCACCTGGGATCACGAGGGGGACCGCCCGCTGACGCAGTACGAGCGGCGTCTGACGACCGCCGACGGTGCGTCCCTGCCCCAGGACGAGGTCGACTCACGCTTCTTCGCGATGGTCACCGACCTCGTCGGCGCCCCGACGGAACTGGTCGACGAGCAGGGCCGGATCGCCTGGCACACGCGGTCGACGGTCTGGGGCACCACCACCTGGAACCGCGACGCCACCGCCTACACCCCGCTGCGCTTCCCCGGCCAGTACGCCGACCCCGAAACGGGGCTGTACTACAACTACTTCCGCCACTACGACCCCGAAACCGCCCGCTACACCAGTCCTGACCCCCTCGGGCTCGACCCGGCGCCCAACCCGGTCGCCTACGTCGACTCACCCGTCGCCAGGATCGACCCGCTCGGACTCGCTCCCTGCGACGACCTGACACAGGCCGTCAGGCAGGAGGCCGACGCGGCCTCGGTGATCAGGCCCTCCAAGGCGCGGCCCATCATGGCCGAGGGGATCAGGACCCGGGACGGGAACATCTTCACGGCGACGAGTAATCGAGGTGCCGCTCGTGAGCTTCACCCGGACGTCCAACGGGTGCTGAACGATGTTCCGGAGACAGCGCGCGGAAGGGGGCACGGACAGTGCGGGCTTCCCGAGACCTTGACCCAGGCACTCAACAAGGGGCACGACCCGAACGGATCGATGGGGGCCGCATTGATCATTCGTGGTGAGACGACGCACCCCAAGCACGGTCTCCCGGCGGACCCCTGCGCCAGTTGCCAGAATCTGGTCAACCACTACGGAATCGACTTCATCACCCGAGGAGGGGCGCAATAGTGGAGGAGTTCTCGCCGTCGCCGGAGGTGGCCGACACCCTCGTCTCGTTCGGTTGGTCGAGGGATCGGCGGGTGGACCCCGGGCCGTGGACCGCGCCCTTCGAGGAACAGGGGATCGCCGTCCACGAGCCCGTCCGCGACTTCCTCGCCCGCTTCGGTGGACTGAGCTTCGAGATTTCTGGGCCCGGTATCAACTGTGCGCGAGAACCATTCGAGATCGATCCCTCGCTGTGCCAGGGCGAAGAGGACCGGTTCTCCGAGTGGGGGGAGGAGCTGGGGATCCAGCTGTTCCCAATCGGCGAGCTCGACCATGGACGGTTCTTCCTCGGCATGGACGAACAGGGTGTCCTCTATCTGGTCGCGGACTGGGTCGCTCGCTTCGGCCCGTGGCCCGAGGCGATCGACGCCCTGGTCAGAGGAGTGAAGCCGGAAGAGATCGCCGGTTGAGAAGCCCTCACCCGGCGGCCCGGCCAAGTGCATGTCCGCCTCACCGGCGGGCACTTCGGCCGGGCCGGCCCGGCCAGCCGTGCATCGCCACGCGGTACAGCTCTGCGAGCACGTCGTCCACCGGGTGAGGCTGCGGCTCGCCGGAGGAGTCGAGCCTGTTCCAGAAGGCGCCCTGGCCGGGCACGGCCTACGGGGCATGACCGAAATCGTGTAGGAGCCCGAGCCCGGGCCCGTCGTGGAGCAGCCCCGGCGGTCGGCGCGGATCTCGGGGACTGTGACTGACGGGAAAGTGAGGTGCCGTCCATGGCGCGCCCTGCGGTGTCCGATTGGGAAGACGTCTTCGGGTTCTCGGACGACCCGACCCCCGGCGATGCGGACATGCTCGGAGACCTGGCCCGCCAGTACCGTTCCGTCGCCGACAACGCGGGTGATGCCCTGCCTCTCGTATCCGGTCTGGAGAACAACCAGACCGGCGAGGGCAAGACAATGGACAAGCTCCGCGAGAAGCTGGGCGACCTGGCCAACCAGGTGCGCAAGCTGCACAGTTCGTACGACCAGGCCGCGAGCGCGCTGGATACGTATGTGCATTCGCTGCGGGATCAGCAGCGCAATGCCGACAATGCCCTGGAGAAGGGGCGGGAGGCCAAGGAGCGGCTCGATTCGGCCACCGACGTGGTGCGTGCGGTCACCGCCGACATCAGTCATCTGGACGGGGCCAAGCATCCGCCGGACGACAAGGAAGCGCGGGCCAGCACCCGGCGCGCCCTCGACGAGGCCCACAGCAAGCAGTCCGGTGCGCAGGCGCAGGCCGACGACGCACAAGCCGACCTCGACGCGGCCCGCATGCTCGCCGAGGATGCGCGGCAGGTGCGTGAGGAGGATGCCTCCGTAGCCGCGCAGAAGTTGGATGACGCGCGCGACGAGTCCGTCGAGGGCTACAGCCTCTGGGACAAGATCAAGAAGGCGTTCAGCAAGGCCCTCGCCATCATCAGCGCCGTACTGGGCGTGCTCGCGCTGCTGATACCCGGCCTGCAAGGGCTGGGCATCGCGCTGACGATCGGCGCCGTCGTGGCCGGCGCCGCATCGCTGGGCATCAATATCTCGATCATGGCCGAGACCGGTGACTGGGACATCGGCGAGATCATCCTCGGTGTCGTGGGCCTGGTCGCGGGCGGCGGTGCGCTGCTCAAGGGGATCAAGGGACTGGGCTCGGCCCTCAAGGGCGTCAAGCCCGGCACGGCCAAGGCGAGCGACGCTCGTGGTGTGGGCAAGGGCCTGGGCAGTCGCAAGTGCGCGGGCGACCCCGTCGACGTGGCCAGCGGCGAGATGGTCATGCAGCAGACCGATCTGACGCTGCCCGGCGTGCTGCCGCTGGCGGTCACCCGTACGTATGTCTCGACCTACCGCTGCGGCCAGTTCTTCGGACCGTCCTGGGCCTCCACCCTCGACGAGCGCCTGGAGATCGACGACCGGGGGCAGGTGTGGTGGACCCGCGAGGACGGGTCGATCCTCAACTATGCGAGCCTCCCCACCTCCGAGTCCGACGGTCCGGTGTGGCCCGAGGAAGGCGACCGCCTGCCGCTGGCCTGCGCGGGGACGGACGACGCCACGGGCCGGGTCACGTACCGCGTCTCGGACCCCCACACGGGCCTCGTCCAGACCTTCGCCGATCACCCCGACGACGAGAACGGCCTTTACTGGCTCACCCATTGGCACGACCGCAACGGCAACAGCGTCACCGTCGCCCGCCTGGAAGACGGCACCCCCACCGAACTCCTCCACTCCGGCGGCTACCGCGTCGACGTCCAGTGCATCGCGGGTCTCATCACCGGTCTCTCGGTCGCCACACCCGAGGGCCCCGTCGAGGTCATGACCTACGAGCACGACGCCGACGGCAACCTCACCCACATCGTCAACTCCAGTCGCCAGGCGCTGGTGTTCGGCTACGACGACGACTCCCGCATCACCTCTTGGACCGACCGGAACAACTCCGTGTTCCGGTACGTCTACGACGATGCCCACCGCGTCACCGAGACCATCGGCCCCGACGGGTATCTGTCCTCACGCTGGTCCTACGATCCCGACCAGCTCCGCACGCACTACACCGACGCCTGCGGCGCCACGACGATCTACCAGCTCAACGACCTCTACCAAGTCGTCGCCGAGACCGACCCCTTGGGCAACACCACCACCTCCGAGTGGGACCGCTACGACAACCTCCTCGCCCGAACCGACCCGCTCGGCAACACCACCCGCTACGAGTACGACGCGGCCCACAACCCCACGGTCGTCGAACTCCCGGGCGGCAGCAGGTCCACGGCGGCGTACAACGAGTTGAATCTCCCCGTCTCCTCGACAGGGCACGACGGGACGACGTGGCACTGCGAGTACGACGAGCGGGGCAATCCCACCGTCATGACCGCCCCGGACGGGGCCGCCATTCGCTACGTCCACGACCGTGTGGGGGCCATCGCGAGCGCGGTCGACGCGGCGGGAGCGGCGGCCACCTACGACAACGACGGCGCAGGACTGCCCCTCTCCGTCACCGATGCCTCCGGTGGGACCGCCGTGATCGAACGCGACGCGTTCGGGCGGCCCACCGTCCTCACCGACCCGCTGGGCGCGATCACCCGCACGGTGTGGACGGTCGAGGGTCACGTGGCGGAGCGCACGAATCCCGACGGCCGCACCGAGCGCCTCACCTGGGACGGCGAAGGCAACTGCCGCACACACACCGACGCCGCGGGCGGCACCACGCGCTTCGAGTACACCCACTTCGACACGCTCGCGGCACGCACCGAACCCGACGGCGCCCGGTGCACCTTCGCCTACGACGGCGAGCTCCGCCTCACCCGGGTCACCAACCCGCAGGGTCTCGAGTGGGACTACACCTATGACGCCGCCGGCAACCTCATCAAGGAAGCCGACTTCGACGGCCGCGAAATCCGTTACGCCCACGACGCGTTGGGCCGAGTCACCTCCCGGACGAATCCGCTCGGCCAGGAGGTCGCCTATACGTACAACGAGCTCAGCCAGCTGACGGCCAAGGACGCGGCCGGGACACTGACCGACTACACGTATGACACCTCGGGCGCCCTGGTCCGCGCGGTGTCCCCCACCTCGACGCTCACCCTCGAGCGGGACCTCACGGGGAACCTGCTGGCGGAAACGGTCGACGGGCGCACCACCCGTTACACGTACGACCTCATGGGCCGCCGCACCTCCCGTACCACGCCCACCGGCGCGTACACCGAACTCACCTACGACGAGGCCGGCAACCGCGACTCCCTGACCTCCGACGGTCACCGGATGGAGTTCGGCCACGACCTCCTCGGCCATGAACTCGTCCGCGCTCTGGGGACGATCGCCTCCCCGGTCGCCATGACCACGAGCTGGGACATGGCCGGCCGCCCCGTCGCGCAGGGGCTGACCGCCCGGAGCGGGGGCACACGGGCCCGCAGCTACGCGTACCGGGCGGACGATTACGTCACCTCCATCACCGACGGGGCGACGGGGACGAGCCGGCGGATGGAACTGGACCGGGCAGGGCGCCCGTTGTCGGTCACCGCCGAGGGCTGGACCGAGTCCTACGCCTACGACCGGGCCGGCAACCAGACCGAGGCCACCTGGCCCGACGAGGCGCCCCGCACCGAGGCCCGGGGCTCCCGGGCCTACGCCGACACACGTCTGCTCTCCGCCGGGGGTGTCCGGTACGAGTACGACGACGCGGGCCGCATGGTGCTGCGCCAGAAGCGCCGCCTGTCGAAGAAGCCCGGCACTTGGCGCTACGAATGGGACGCCGAGGACCACCTCGTCTCCTGTGTCACCCCCGACGGCACCCGCTGGCAGTACACGTACGACCCGATGGGCCGCCGCACCGCCAAGTACCGCATGGCGGAAGACGGTTCGGTGGCCGAGGCGGTGTACTTCACCTGGGACGGCACCAGCCTCGCCGAGCAGACGGACACCGCCACCGGCGTCATCCTCACGTGGGACCACGACGGCCACCGGCCGCTCACGCAGTTGGAGCGCAAGCCGCGGAGCCAGGACGAGTTCGACTCCCGGTTCTTCGCCATCGTCACCGACCTCGTCGGTACCCCCACCGAACTCGTCGACGAGCAGGGCGACATCGCCTGGCACTCCCGGGCCACTCTGTGGGGCGTCACCACCCGCAACCGGGACGCGATCGCCCACACACCGCTGCGTTTCCCGGGGCAGTACGAGGATCCCGAGACCGGCCTGCACTACAACTTCTACCGGCACTACGACCCCGAGACCGCCCGCTACACGACTCCGGACCCCCTCGGACTCGAACCGGCCCCCAACCCCCGCACCTACCCGCACAACCCCCAGACGTGGTTCGACGCCCTCGGACTCGCACCCTGCAACGACCTGGAGAGGCTCGCGCGCGAGGTGAACAGGGTGCTGGGCAGGCGGGGCCGGGCAGGCCAGACGGTCGCCGCGGTCCGTGACCGGACCGGTGATGTCTGGGTGAGCGGCACGAGCAAGGCAAAACTGACCCCCGCACAGCGCCGCCTCGTCACTGCCCGAGGGGCCAAGTTCCTGCCCAACGACCAGTACATGCCTCCGAGACTGCTGGCCGCCCATGCGGAGGAGAACCTTCTGGCATTCCTCGACAGGGTGGGGCGGGTGCCCACGCACGGTGCGGCGAGCCGCAGCGTGTGCGCGGACATCTGCGAACCTCTCATCAGGTCCTTCGGGGGCAGGGTGGCGGGGCCCATACACTCCCGGGACGCCGGAACCAAGATCCGGCATTTTCAATTTCCAGGTTGACCGAGGAACGGGAAGCACCCATGCCCGAAGACATCACCCCTCAACTCGTCGGCGAGGAGACCGTCGAAGGAATCGCGGAGGCCTGGGCGGAACTCGACGGACGTCAGTTCCGGGACGGCACGTTGCGGCTGGTGACGCGCTCCGAGGAGCTGGTGGCCGTCAGGACGGTACGTTCGGCCACCCAGCCACCGCTCTTTTCCGACGACGCCTTCTCCGTACCCCTGGACGAGCTCGACGAGTGCCACTACGTGACACCGACCAGGAGTGGTGTCGCGGCGTCCCGGCAGGACTCGGTGTCGTACCACTCCCGTAGTGGAGCGGTGGAATGGACGTTCAGGCACTTCTCCTGGGGTGACGACGCCATCGGGAGCGGGGCCTGTGCGGAGACCCCCGACGGGCTCCACGTGCTCGCGGTCGTGCCCGGGACCCCCGACAGCACAGGGGAGTATCCGGGCGACCGGTGCGTTCTCCTCGCATCGGAAAACGGCAACGTGATCGACGAAGCGCCGCTCCCCTCGTTCTCCGGCTCCTACACCCTGGACGCCCCCTTTCCGCAGTCTTCGACGTTCTTCCTGTCCGCAGCTCAGGGCCAGGACAGCGCGTACTCCTGGAAGGCGGACATCGTGGACGGCCGGCTGCGTCTCACGGAACTCGCGTCGGGCGAGGAGCGGGTGACAGCCGGACAGGACGACAGAGTTCTGGTGCAGGATGTCGGCGGCAGCCGGCTGTGCGTGCGAAGTGTCGTACCGGAGGGGTCTTCGCCCATCGAATCCGAGGTGACACCGGAGGACTTGAGGGGCGGGCAGGAGGCGTACATCACGGGTGACTCCGGATTTGTCGACGCCTCCCGCGTCATTGTCGCCGTCGGCGAGGAATGGTGGTCCGAGGAAACCGAGCATTTCCTGCTCGACGCCGCGGACCTGACCGCTCGCCACCGGATTCGGTACCCGTTCCCGGACGGCCCGGACCCGAAGGCCCTCGGGGACGGAACGTGGATCACCGTGAACGAGGACGACGTGCAACGCTGGCGCGTCGCGCCGTAGCGAACAAACGCCGTCCGTACAGCACAGTGGGCTCCCGCCGAACCATCGGCGGGAGCCCACTGTGCTGTACGGGAATGATCAGCCCTCGGCCGCCGGCAACACCGTCTCCGGCACCTGCACCGTCCGCAACACCCCGTCCCCCAGATGCAGGATCGCCCGCCCCGCGGTGGGCGCGTTCAGGCGGCTGCGGGGGATCTTGACGCCGATCAGGTCGCCGTCGCTCATGTTCTGCGGCTTCAGGAGCAGGCCGCAGCGGTTGCGGCGGGCCTCCGTGTGCCAGCCGGAGAAGCCGGAGGAGAGGCGGTCGGTCTGGCCCGCGATGACCAGGCCGCGGCCGTTCTCCGCGCCGGACTTGGCGATCTGGGTGAGGACGGGCTCGGCCCTCGTCTTCAGCAGCAGGTCGGCGTCGTCAAGGATCACCACGGCGCCCTTCGATGCCGATGCCAGTACCTGCTCGAGCGCCGTCGGGTCGATGTCGGACTCCTCGTAGACCGCGAGGACGCCGGGCCGGCCGGCGAGCCGGCGCAGCGGTGACCTGGAGGGCGCGCCGATGACGATGGGCGCGCCGACGGAGAGCAGCGACATCGCCAGCGTCGACAGGACCGTGCTGCGTCCCGAGCGGGCGGGGCCGGAGACCATGAACGTCGGCGTGACGGAGAAGTCGGGCCCTACCGCGGCGAGTTCGTCGCCGCCGACACCGGACATGGCCCACCGCGGCGACGGCAGCGGGCGCGGCACGTACTGGATCGCCTGTTCCCAGGTGAGCCGGTCCGGGAGAGTGTCGACACGGAATGGCCGTGTAGTAGAAGGGAGCCCCGCCGACTGCGTGCGGCAGTGTTCGGCGATCTGGTGGAGTGCGCCCGCCTGCGCCTGGCCCTCCGGGTTGTCCGTGAGGAGGGCGATCTGGACCTCCGCCTTGTCGGCGGCGCGGAAGGCGCGGCCCGGCGGGATCTCGTCCGGGACGTTGCGCTGGGTGATGCCGATCTGGCCGTACTCGGACTTCTCGTTCAGCTTGAGGACGAGCTTGTCCTCGGTGGAGCCGTTGACGCGGCTGGAGAACAGCGCACGGTCGCCGGTCATCAGCAGGTGGATGCCGACGCTCGCGCCGTCCCTGAGCAGGGTCATCACCGAGTTGAGGAGGTTGCCCGAGTCGTACTCGCCGAGCTGCTTGTCGAAGACCTCCCAGCGGTCGATGAAGAGGACGATGTGCGGCGGGCGTTCGGCCTCCGGCAGGGCGCGGCGGAGCTCCGGGAGGTCGGCACTGCCGCGTGCGGCGAGCATCTCCTGGCGGCGGGTCAGCTCCTTGGTGAGGCGGGCCAGCAGCCGGGCGACGCGGTCGGGCTGGGTGCGCTGGGTGATGGCGCCGCAGTGCGGCAGGCCCTCGATGGGCAGCAGCGCGCCGTTGCCGCAGTCGATGCCGTACATGTGCAGCTTGTCGGCGGAGTGGGCGAGCGCCATGGCGCCGGCGATGGTGCGCAGCGTCTGCGACCTGCCCTGGCGGGGCGAGCCGACGATGTGCAGGTGGCCGAGGGTCGCCGGGTCGATCACCAGGGGCTGCCGGGCCTGTTGCGCGGGCAGGTCCACGACGCCGTAGGCAACCGGCTGGAGGTCGTATCCCGTGGGCGCGGGGGCCGGGAGGTCGCGGGTGACGAGGGCCTCGGGCAGCGGCGGGAGCCAGGGGCTGTGCTGCCGGGGGATGCCCATCTCCCGGTCGGCCTCGCGGATCGCCGTGACGAGGCCGGTGAGGTCGGTCTCGACCTCGGCGGGCGCGGCGGCGGCGCGGGGGCGCGCCGGGAGCGGCTCGCCGAGGTGTTCCCAGCCGACCGCTACCGCCCAGGGGGCGGGCAGGGTGCTCGCGGTGGCGCCGGGGCGACGGCCTCCGACGCGTCCGGACTGGAACGGGACAAGGGAGTTCTGGCCGAGGCGGACGTACGCGCGGCCCGGGTTGCTCTGCGAAATCCCGGCCGCTTCACCGGAGTTGATGACGTCCTGGCTCTCGCCGGAGTCCGTCACGCGCAGGGCGATGCGCAGGTTGGTGTTGGCGCGGATCTCGGAGGAGACGACGCCGCTCGGGCGCTGTGTCGCGAGGATCAGGTGGATGCCCAGCGAACGGCCCCGCTGGGCGATGTTGACCAGGCCCTTCACGAAGTCGGGCAGGTCGCGGACCATCGAGGCGAACTCGTCGATGACGATGAGGAGTCGGGGCATCGGATCGCGGCCCGACCCGGGCTCGCGCTCCAAGAGGTCGACGTAGTCCTCGATGTCCTTGGCGCCCGCCGCGGCGAGGATGTGCTCGCGGCGGGTGAGTTCGGCGGTCAGGGACACCAGGGCGCGCTCCACGAGGTGCGCGTCGAGGTCGGTGACCATGCCGACGGTGTGCGGCAGGTCGACGCAGTCCTTGAACGCGGAGCCTCCCTTGTAGTCGACCAGTACGAAGGTCATCGCGTCGGGGCGGTTGGCCACGGCGAGGGAGGCGACGATGGTCTGGAGGAGTTCGGACTTGCCGGAACCCGTGGTGCCCGCGACGAGGCCGTGCGGGCCGTCGCGCTTCAGGTCCAGGTGGAACGGGCCGTCGAGGGAGACGCCGACCGCCGCGCGGGTCGAGCGGCCCCCGGCGAGCCAGCGCCCCCGGATGCCGGAGGCCTGCGGCGGGTCGAGGGCAAGGACGTCGAGCAGCCGCGCGGAGGCGGGCAGCACGGCGGCCTCCTCGTCGCCGCCGCCCGGGTCGCGCAGCGGGCCCATCGCACGGGCCAGCGAGCGGCAGTAGTCGGCGGAGACCAGGTCGGGCCGGACGCCGGTGACGGTGCCGCGGCCGGAGCGGCCCACCCGGATGGTGCCGCCGGGCTCCTCGGCGACGACGGCGAGGCACTCCTCGGGCAGCAGCCGCTCCTCGGCGTCGAGGCAGACCGCGCGGACGCCGACGGCCGGGCCCTCGCGCAGGATCTGCGTCACGCCGGGCAGCGAGCGCAGCCTGCGGGCGCCGTCCAGGACGACGAGCACGTCGGGTCCCGCGGGCTTGCCGCGCCGTTCGGCCGCGGTCGCGGTGGCGCGTTCGGCGATCAGCGCGGTGAGTTCGGCGACGCGCAGGGCGCAGCTCTCGGTGCCGTAGCCGATGCTGGCCGGGGTGTCGCCCGACTTCTTGCGGACGTGCGGCAGCCAGCGCAGCCAGGACCAGCCGTCGCGGCCCTGTTCGCCGGTGGTCAGCAGGTGGATCTGGAGATCGCGCGGGCTGTGCAGGACGGCGGCCTGGGCGATGGCCCAGCGGGCCACGGAGCGCGCGCCGGGACCCTGGCCCGCGATGCCGAGGACGTGGTGCTCGCGCAGCGGCACCGTCACGGGGACGTCGTAGGCGGTCCACGGGTCCTGGCGGCGGTGCTCGTCCTTCGTCGGGTCGTGGAGCACCACGTCGGAGTCCATGTCGGCGGTGCCGACGCGCAGTTCGAGGAAGTCGGCGTCGGTGGCGCGGCGCTCCCAGAGGCGGCGCCGGGGGCCCACGGCGGTGAGGACGACCTCGGCCGGGTCGGGGAAGCCGCGGCGCCGGGCGGTGCGTTCGGCGGTCAGGGCCTCGTTCGCGTCGCCCTCGATGCGCGCCTTCTTCTCCTCGAACTCGGCGACGCTCTCGGAGTGCGACTGCTTGCCGGTGCGGCGGCTCATCACATAGTTGCCGACGATCACGACCGGGGACAGCAGCCCGAACAGCAGCATCGACATGCGGTTGAAGGCCAGCGCGCCCACGACCGCCATCACGATCGGGGCCGCGGCCGTGATCCACGGGAGCGGCCGGGCGGCGAGCGGGGCGGGCGGCGACGGGAGGGTGAAGCGGGTGGCGCGCTCGGCGGGGTGCAGCCGCGGCGGCCGGTTGTAGTCCCAGCCGGTGCCGTCCTCGGAGGGCTGCACGGCGGCGTCCGGCTTCTGCGGGAGCGCGAGCTCCAACAGGGTGCCGCCGACGAGGAGTTGGGCGCCGACCGGCCAGGCCACCGCCTCGGTGACCTCCACGCGGTCCAGCTGGAGGGTGCCGTCGCCCGGCACGGAGGCGTCGGGCGCGATCCGGCAGCGTCCGCCGGGGCCGACCGTGAGCACGGCGGAGGGGCGGTCGGGGACGGCGCGCAGCACCTGGGCGGAGCCGTCGCGGCCGAGGCCGATCCGGTACTCGCCCATGTCGATCCGGTGCACGGCGCCCGCTCCGGGACCGCCGACCGCACGGACCTCCACCAGGCCGTCCGGTTCGGTGGCCGCGGTGCCGGCCGGGCGGCCGAGGCCCACGATGGAGGCGTGCTGCAACGGCGCGTCCCGCAGCCGCAGGTCCCCGGGGAGCAGCCGATCGTCGGCGTACAGGCCGAGGCCCTCCGGGGGCCGGTGGACGCCTCCCGCCCCGGCCAGCGCCTCCGCGACAGCGCTCATGGGCGTGTCGGGGTCGGCGTCGAGGTGGACGTCGAACGCGTCACCACCCGCCTCGACCACGGTCAACATCAACGACACGAAAACGTCCTCCAGCCAGGGTGAATGAGGGCCTGGGCAGCCGCGGTCGACGGCTCCCGTACCACTGACGTGACTACGGGGCCGGTCTGCGGATGGTTCACGGACATCGCAGGTGAACCATCCGCCGACAGGACCCGTAGTGGCCATCGGGTGCACGGCGCAGCGACCGTGCCGATCCCGTTTTGTGACAAGGAGTCAGTGGATGATCTGGTACGTCCTGGCCGCGGTGCTGGGTCTTGCGCTGATCGCGGCGGTGACGATGCTGATCGTCACGGAGTTGCGGGGCAGACCGCCGAAGCCCGTTAAGGCCTCGGCCGCCGTCACGAGCCGCGCCGCCCTCGACGTGGTCGACGCGGGCCTGCGCCGGCTGACGGGCGAATGCCTGCGCTCCGGCCGGTCGCTGCCCGATCTGTACGCCGTCGTGTACTCGGAGCGGCGGCTCGGGCTGCTGCTCGCCGGCGCCCAGCAGGACGCGCCCGCGCCGTGGACGGCCGAGGAGGACGGCGAGCGCTGGACGATCTCGCCCGACGATCTGCACCGGCCGGGCCCCGACGGCGAGCCGGCCCTGCCGTACGCGCTGACGGTGACGGTGGGCCTCGACGGCCCCGACCGGGTGCTCGTCGACCTCTCCCGCGCGGCGGGCCCCATCTCGGTGACGGGCCCGGACGACGAGATGCACCGCATGGTGCGGGCCCTCGTCCTGGAGGCGCTCGCCGGTCCCGTGGGGGCGCTCGCCCAGGTCACGCTGGTGGGCTCGCTGGCCGACGGCCGGCTCCTCACCGGCGACGAGACGCGCAGCTCGCGGCTGCACAGCGCGGCCAGCCTGGAGGAGGCCTTCGCCAGTGCGGCGTCGGCGAACGCCGGTGTGCCGGCTGCCGGGTCGGCCGACGTCACGCAGGTGTTCCGGCTGATCGAGGGCAGCAGCCGGATCGCCGTGCAGGGCGAGGTGCCCCACCTGTTCGTCGTGGACGCCACTCAACTCCCGCGCCGGGAGGAGGTGTTCTCCGGCCTGCGCCGCGGGGACGCCCTCCTCGTGCTGGGCGAGGCGCCCACGGGGTGGCGCTGGCGCATCGGCGCGGACGGTTCGCTCGACACCGGTCCGCTCGGCCTGAAGATCACCGGCCATGCGGGACGGCTGGCCGTCTGAGTGTCACGCCGCCTCGCTGTCCACCGCGCCGTGCGCGTACAGCCCGCGCCTGTTCAGCGCCTCGCGCATGGCGCGCGCGGCGTAGTACGTGCGGGACTTGACGGTGCCGGGTGGCACGCCGAGCACCTTGGCCGTCTGGTTGACGGTGCGTCCGAGGTAGTGGACGTGCAGCAGGACCTCGCGCTGGGACGGCCGCAGGTCGCCCAGCGCCTCGACGAGGACCTGGGTGGTGAGGATGTGGTCCACGTTGTCGGACACCGGCAGGTGGGCGAGTTCGGGATCGCCGGTCTCCGGCGGTCTTGCCTGGCGGGCCCGGTGGCCGTCGATGACGAGGTTGCGCAGCGCGGTGAACAGCCAGGGCCGCGCCGAGTCCGCGGTCGGATCGAGTTCCGCGGCATGCCGCCAGGCGCGTATGGCGACTTCCTGAAGGATGTCCTCGGCGCGGTGCCAGTCGCCCTCCAGTCGCCGCGCGGCGAATTGCAGGAGCGCGGTTCCGTGGAATTCGTAGAGCGCTCTGAGGAACTCGTCGGGCTGGAGGTCCGCGGCATGGGGGCCGGGTATCCGGTCTTCGGGCGAAGCGCTGGCCGACAAGGGCCTTTCCTCTCCGGATCGTCTGTGGGGGAAGACGGGTTCCGCCGGGTGCGGGGAAATCCGACAGGCATCGCGCGGGCCGCCGTGCGCCCGTGTGGCGCGCGGCGGCCCGCGGCGGCGGTGACGTTCGGCGCGACGGCGCCGGTCAGCCCGGTTCGTGAGAGGAGAGCGTGCTCACCTCACGGGACGTCAACTCGCGGTCGTAGACATGCACGTCGGCGATGTCACCGCTCCAGTAGTCGGTGGCCTTTCCGCCGAACTTGCCGCGGCCGATCATCACGCTGCCCGTGGGCTTGACGCCGCTGGAAGCAACCCTGGTTCCAGCGAGCTTGCCGTCCACATAGATCCGCATCCGGTGGTCCTTCTGACTGTACGTGCCGGTCAGGTGGTACCAGCGGTCGGGCTTGGGCTCCTCCGACGACTCCGCGACGGTACGGGCGCCGGGGAAACTGAAGGCGAAGTTCTGGTCCTGGCCGGAGTACTGGAGGAAGAACGCGCTGTTCTTTTCGCCTTCCTGGGACAGCGCCGTGTGCATGCCCTTCAGGTTCTGCTCGGTGAGGCGAACGCGCGCGGCGACCGAGTAGTCCTTGCCCGCGGTGTCGAGGCGGGTGTTGGTGTCGGCGTATCCGCTGGTGCCGTTCAGCTGAAGGGCGCCGCCCTCGGGGCCTTCGGTCCACGCCACACCGTCGCCGAACACGGCGTCGTGCTCACCGACCTTCGCGGTGCCGGACCGGTGCAGCGGCCACCATCCGAGGCCGTCCAGCGATTCGGCGTCGCCGCTCGGACTGGACGACGCGGCCGGCTTCGCCTCTGCCTTCTCGCTTCCGGAGCCCTGGCCGCGCACCAGTTGGACGCCGACGAAGACCAACGCGGCGGTCAATACGGCGATCGTGCTGATAAGCGCCCATCTGCGCGTCATGAATTTCCTCAGAGGTGCGGCATAAACGTGTCACTGGTTGGCTACGCACCCCAGCCGAAAACGGTTCAGCATGCACGTAGTTCACACGCGGCAGTCACTTGATCCACACGCACCTCACAGGCGGCCCGCCCACGGTCCAGACGCTGGCACCGCGTGGCACACCGTGGCGCCACGTGATGCCACATGGCGCCACCCTGAGCCAAAGGACTTGCGCGTGGCGCCATAGTGGTGCCACTATGACGTCATGGACCTCACGCCCTACGTCGACACCCTGCACCGCGAGCTCGCGGTGGCCGCCGAAGCCGGTGGGGACGAAGCACGCGAGCTGGCCGAGCGGCTCACCGCTCCACTGGAGTCGGCGACCCGGCTCACGATGCTCAACGTGCTCTCCGCCGCCATGGACGAGATCACCCGCGACCTGGCGCCCGGTTCGGTCGACGTACGGCTGCGGGGGCTCGACCCCGAGTTCGTGGTGACACCGCAACCGCGCGACACCCCGGCAGCACCCGCCGAGCCCCTTCAGGCCCCCGCCGCACCGCCCGTGCCCGAGACCGACGAGGGCGGCACCGCCCGCGTCAACCTGCGCCTGCCCGCCCACCTCAAGGCCCGCGCCGAGGAGGCCGCGAGCCGCGAGGGCCTCTCGGTCAACGCGTGGCTGGTGCGCGCGGTGTCCGCCGCCGTCGACGGCGGCGCCGGGCCCCGTACGACAGAGAAGAGCCGCACCGTCGGACAGAGCTTCACGGGATGGGTGCGCTAGCCGCCCCCGCCCCACCCGCACCACAGCCAAGAACGGCACACCACGTCCCATCAGCGGGGACGCCCCAACGAGCCAGGAGGACGGGACAGCCATGCCTGCTTACGAGACCCCCGAGGCCATTTCGGTCAACGCCCACGTGGGCGCCGGTTCCATCCAGTTCACCGCGAGCGAGCGCCCCGACACCGTCGTCGAGGTGAAGCCCTCGAACCCGAAGCGGGGCAAGGACGTACGGGCCGCCGAGCAGACGGAGGTCACGTACGCGGGCGGCGTCCTCACCGTCAGGACGACGGAGCGCCGGATGATCGGCCCCAGCGGCGCCGTGCACGTGACGGTCGAGCTGCCCACCGGTTCGTCCGTCGAACTGACCGGCTCCTGGACCCAGGTGCTCGGCGAGGGCCGGCTCGGCAAGGTCCGGGTGAAGACCTCGGGCGGCGACGTCCGCCTCGACACCACCGGGCCGCTGCATCTGAAGGCGGCGCACGGTTCGGTCCGTGTGGACCGGGTCGAGGGCATGGCCGAGATCACCACCAGCTCCGGCAGCATGCGGGTCGGCCTCGTCGACGGCCACGCCGTCCTGAAGAACTCGCACGGCACCACCATCATCGACGCCGTGACCGGCGAGCTGCGGGTGAGTGGCGCCCACGGCGACGTCGAGATCGGGCGCGCCGAGGCCTCGGTCGCCGCCACCACCGCCCACGGCGCCCTGCGGGTGGCCGATGTCGCCCGCGGCACCGTGCAGTTGGAGACCAGCTACGGCGCCATCGAGGTCGGCATCCGCGAGGGCACCGCCGCCTGGCTCGACGCCAACGCCGACAACGGACAGGTCCGCAACACCCTCACCGCCTCCGAGGCGCCCGCGGAGTCCGAGGACTCCGTCAAGGTCCGCGCCCGCACCAAGTGGGGCAACATCGACATCCGCCGCGCCAAGCACTGAGCGACGCACGGACACAACTCCCTTACGCGCCACGGCACTTCAGCGGCACCAACGCCTTCACCGGCGGCACCTTCGCCGACACCCATCACCCCGCACCCTCACACCGGAGGGCCCCATGCCTTCATCTGTCATGTCCACATCCACCCACAACGAGACCGGACGGGTCCCGCTCGCCGTCTCCACCGTCGGACTGCGCAAGTCCTACGGCGACAAGACCGTGCTCGACGGCATCGACCTGAGCATCCCCGCCGGTTCGGTCTTCGCCCTGCTCGGGCCGAACGGGGCCGGGAAGACGACGACCGTGCGGATCCTGTCCACGCTCGTCGACGCGGACGGCGGGCAGGCGCAGGTCGCCGGGCACGACGTCGCCGGATCGCCGGACGGCGTCCGCGCCGCGATCGGTGTCACCGGACAGTTCGCCGCGCTCGACAACATGCTCACCGCCGAGGAGAACCTGCTCCTCATGGCCGACCTGCTGCGGCTCGGCAAGCGCGAGGGCAGGAAACGGGCGAAGGAGCTGCTCGAGCGGTTCGACATCGCCGATGTCGCAGGCAACCGCGCCGCCACCTTCTCCGGCGGCATGCGGCGCCGCCTCGACCTCGCCATGACCCTCGTCGGCGACCCGCAGGTGATCTTCCTCGACGAGCCGACGACCGGGCTCGACCCGCGCAGCCGCCGCACCATGTGGGACACCGTGCGCAACCTGGTCGCCGGCGGTGTCACCGTCTTCCTGACCACGCAATACCTGGAAGAGGCCGACCAGTTGGCCGACCGGATCGCCGTGCTCGACGGTGGCCGGATCGTCGCCGAGGGCACCGCCGACGAGCTCAAGGCGCAGATCCCCGGCAGCCACGTACGGCTGCGGTTCAACGACTGGGCGGAGTACGAGCGGGCGGCCGAGGCCTTCCCCGGTTCGGCCCGTGACGACCAGGAGCTCGCGCTGCGGATCGCGGGCGACGGCGACCTCGCCGCGCTGCGCGCCCTGTTCGACCGGCTGGACGCCACCGGCGTGCAGGCCGCCGACTTCTCCGTGCACACCCCCGACCTCGACGACGTGTTCCTCGCCCTGACCGGCGACGGCACCGACGCCAACCCGCTCCACGTCAAGGAGACCCTGCGATGAGCACCCTCACGTACGCCGTGCACGACTCGATGACGATGACGCGGCGCAACATCAAGCACGCCCTGCGCTATCCCATGGTCTCGCTCGGCGCGTCCATGATGCCGATCCTGATGCTGGTGCTCTTCGTGTTCGCCTTCGGGGACTCGATGTCGGGCGGCGCGGGGCGGGACGCGTATCTGGAGTACCTGACGCCCGGGATCGTGGTCATGGGGGTCGCCTCCGGGGCCATGTCGACCTCGATCGCGGTCTGCCAGGACATGACCGAGGGCATCATCAACCGCTTCCGCACCATGAACATCACGCGCTCGTCGTTCATGACGGGCCATGTCATCGGCAGCGTCCTCACGACGACCGTGAGCCTGGTGCTGGTCGTGGCCGTGGCCATCGCACTCGGCTTCCGGCCCGACGCGACCCCGGTCGAGTGGCTGGCCGCCGCGGGGCTGCTCGTCGCGATCACGTTCGCGATCACCTGGCTCGCGGCGGCGCTCGGCCTCAAGTCCAAGACGGTCGAGTCGGCGAGCAACAAGCCGCTGCTCATCCAGTTCCTGCCGTTCCTCGGCTCCGCGTTCGTGCCGGCCGAGTCGATGGCGCCGGGCCTGCGCTGGTTCGCCGAGAACCAGCCGTTCACGCCGATGATCGAGACGCTGCGCGGGCTGCTCACCGGTTCCGCGATCGGGAACGACGGGTGGATCTCGCTCGCCTGGTGCGCCGCGATCACCGTCGTCGGCTACGTCTGGTCGCGCAAGCTGTACAACGTCAACACCGAACGCTGATCGGACAGTTCACCGTGGGGGCTCCGCGACGGAGCCCCCACTGTTACGTCCCCACACTGTTTACGTCCCCGAGTCACCGCGCGCGAACGCCACCGTCAAGTCCCGTACCAGCGCGTTGCGTTCGTACTCGTCGAGCTCCACGAGGCCGCGCCCCGTAAGCCGTTCGAGCGTGTCCTCCACCGAGTCGACGACGCTGGTCAGCGCGCCCGCCCGCTGCCGCGCGTCGAGCGCCGCGATCCGGCGGCGGTGCATGGCGTCGGCGACCTCCGGCGCGTACTCGATGCGCGTCGGGCGCACCGCGAGCACCTCGACGCCGATCGCCGCGCACTCCTCGGACAGCACCTGGGCCAGTTCGGCGCCGACGGCCTCGGGGTCGCGCAGCGTCGGGGCGGACTCGTGGAAGGCCTCGGGCGGCAGCCGCGAGAAGACCCGGGCGAGCGCCACCTCGATCTGTCCGCGCAGATACGCGTCGTGGTCCTGCACGGCGAACAGGGCCCGCGCGGTGTCCCGCACCCGCCACACCACCAGGGTCTCGACGCGCAGCGCCATCCCGTCCGCGTCGACCGCGGGCAGTGGCTCACTGCGCCAGTGCCGCAGCCGTACGTCGATCCGGCGGCGCAGCACGAACGGGTTGACCCAGCGAAGGCCGGTGCGCCGCACGGTGCCGCGGTAGCGGCCGAAGAGGCTCAGCCCCAGCGCGTCGCCCGACCGGCACCGGGTCAGGCCGCCGAAGGCCAGTACGGCGAGCACCGCGCAGCCCGCGACGTACGCGCCCCGCGCTGCCCGGACGGCGTCGTCACCCCGCGCCGGGGCGCCCGGCCCGAGGAAGTCCGTGACCGTGTCCGGGATCCAGCCGAGCAGCCGGCACCCGTACATCGCGCCCGCGAGCGCCAGCACCCCGGCCGCCGCGCCCAGCCAGCCGGGCAACGACCACCCCGCCCGCTCGACGACCTCGTCCCGCTGCCCCATCGGCCCTCCCGAATCCCGTGAACACGACCTCGCCCCATTCACGTTATGCGGCAATAGGCAGAAAATGCCGGAATTCAGGGAGGGTGTGGAGTCACTCCAGCCGCGGCTCCCCGTACGTCGCCGCGGTCGCGGCCTCAGTCTCCGTAGAGCTCCTCGATCTCGCGCTCGTACGCGGCGAGGACGTCCGTCCGCTTGATCTTCAAAGAAGGCGTGAGGAGCCCGTTCTCCTCGCTGAACTCGCCCTCCACCAGCGTGAACCTACGGATCGACTCGGCGCGCGAGACGGCCTCGTTGGCGTAGTCGACGGCCTTCTGGACGTCCGCGACGATCCGGGGGTCGCGGATCACCTCGGACATCGGGGTGTCGGCGGGCATCTTGCGCACGCTCAGCCAGTGCGCGACGGACTCCGGCTCCAGGGTGATCACGGCGCCGATGTAGGAGCGGTTGTCGCCGACGACGATGCACTGGCCGATGGGCGAGCGGCTGCGCAGCCGGTCCTCCAGGACGGCGGGCGAGACGTTCTTGCCGCCGCTGGTGACGAGGATGTCCTTCTTGCGCCCGGTGATCCTCAGATAGCCGTCGTCGTCCAGCTCTCCTAGGTCGCCGGTCGCGAACCACCCGTCCCCGTCCAGGACTTGATCGGTCGCGGCCCGGTTGTTCCAGTAGGCGCCGAAGACGATGCCGCCCTTGATGAGCACCTCGCCGTCGTCCGCGATCCGGATGGTGCTGCCGGGCACGGGCAGGCCCACGGTGCCGGGGCGGGGCCGCAGCGGCGGGGTGATCGTGGCGGCGGCCGTGGTCTCGGTGAGACCGTAGCCCTCGTAGATCATGACCCCGGCGGCGTAGAAGAACAGGTTCAGATTGCGGTCCAGTGGCGAGCCGCCGCTGATCGCGTACCGGAGCCGGCCGCCGAGTTCCTTGCGCACGCGCCGGTAGACGAGCAGGTCGTAGAGGCCGTGGGCGATCCGGAGGCCGGGACCCGGCCCCTTCGCCCCGTTCAGGAACCGCTCCAGATACGCCTCGGCGTAGCGCACCGCGATCCGGTCGGCGCGGTCGAAGGACGAGCCGCGCCCGAGCTTCTCTGCCGTCGCGCGCCCGGTGTCGTGGATCTTCTCGAAGAGGTACGGCACGCCGACCACGAACGTCGGCCGGAACGAACGGAGTTCGGGCCGCAGCTCGTCGGGCTTGATGCTCGGGCAGTGCCCGAGCTCGATCCGGGCGAGCATGCACGCCACCTGGATCGTCCGGCCGAGGATGTGCGCGAGCGGCAGGAACAGCAGCGTCGACGCGGACTGCCCGGTGATCGCCTTGAAGATCGGGTGCAGCAGCTCGACGGTGTTCGCGGCCTCCGCGTACAGATTGCCGTGCGTGAGGACGCAGCCCTTGGGCCTGCCGGTGGTGCCGGAGGTGTAGCAGACGGTCGCGATGGTGTCGGGGGTGAGCGCGGCGCGACGCTTGACGACCTCCTCGTCGGCCACGGCGGCACCCAGGGCGGCGAGTTCGAGCACGGCGCCCGCATCGAGTTGCCGGATGCCGGGGCGGTCGGCCTCGGGTATGTCGGCGACGGCCTCGCCGGCCGCGACGGCGTTCTCCGGCGTCTCGACGATCAGCATCGTCGCGCCGGAGTCCCGCACGATCCACTCGATCTGCCCGGGCGAGGACGTCGCGTAGATCGGCACGGTCTGCCCGCCGGCGGCCCAGATCGCGAAGTCCAGCACCTGCCACTCGTAGCGGGTGCGCGACATCAGGGCGACGCGGCCGCCCGGTTCGAGCCCCGCCGCGATCAACCCCTTGGCGGTGGCGGTGACTTCACGGGCGAACGCGGCTGCGGTGACCGGCCGCCACTCCCCCGCCTCCTTGCGCCGTACGACGACGGCGTTCGGCTCGTCCTCGGCGTTCCGATACGGGATGTCGGCGGGCGTGGACCCGTCCTTCGGCGGCTCGGCGAGCGCCGCGACGCGCGCCTCGCGCACGGCCCCGTTCTCGCCCCTGACCAGTTCGACCTTGACGCGATCGGCCAGGTCGCGACGGGCGCCTGCCCGCTTCAGATCCTTACGTACGCCCATGACGGCTCCCGTGTGCGCGGCTGCCCGACTCGTACTTACTGGAGAGTCAACTTACCCATGCGTAAGAAAAATTCAATGGTCACGCACGAATCCGCGGCCACCGTCGACAATCCACCGACTTCGCCGACTTCGGGGACTACGGCGCCCAGACCTCGCCGTCCAGCACATCCCGCATCCCCACCCACACCATGTTCATCAGGCGCAGCGTGATGCCCTCCGGGGACTGGCCGGGGTGGCGCTCCATCCAGTCGGTGAGCGAGTCGGCGGCGCCCACGAGGGCGTGCGCGACGAAGTCGGCGTCCTCGTCGCCCAGTTGGGAGCCCCTGCCGCTGTCCGAGATGCCGTCCCTGATGAGCCCGGCCACCTCGGCCATGATCGCGCGCCGCGCGTCGGCGACGGCCGCGGCGATCGCCTCGCTCAGCTCGGAGGCCTGCCGGTGCAGCACGACCCAGCTGTCGCGGTGCTCGGCGACGAACGCGAAGAACGCCGAGAGCCCGGCGTGCAGCCGCAGTTCGGGCGCGGCTCCCGCACCCCGCGCGGCCTCCTGGAACGCGGCGACGAGCCGCTCGGCCTCACGCCGCAGACACGCGAGAAACAGCCCCTCCTTGGAATCCAGGTACAGATACACCATCGGCTTGGAGATCCCGGCGAGTTCGGCGATCTCGTCCACGGACGCCGCGTGGTAGCCACGCTTGGCGAAGACCCGCACGCCCACGTCGATGATCTGCTGCTCGCGCATCTGGCGCGGCATGCGCTTCCTGCGCGCCGCCGTACGCCCTTGAGCCGCTCCCGATGTGCCCGTCACTCTTGTCAGCCTATCTACGTCGCCGTAACCTTACCAATCAGTAAACTTACTAAGCGGTAAGGTCGCCGTAAGCAAGAAGGAGAGTGGGCCCATGAGCGGTGCCGAGGAGATCGCGGCGCTCGACTTCGCGAGCGTCACGCCCGAGGAGTTCGCGCGGATCGTGAAGGGGCTTTCCGCGAAGGAGATCAACCAGATCGCGCAGGACGAGGAGCTGCGCACCCGCGTCCTCAAGGAGGTCTTCGGGCGCATGGAGCGGCAGTTCAAGCCGGACGTCGCCGGGTCCCTCGAAGCCCTGATCCGCTGGAAGGTGACCGGCCAGGACGAAGTCCCGGAAGCGGTCTACGAAACCAGGATCTCGGGTGGCACCTGCACGGTCACCGAGGGCCGCTCGGACGCCGAGCCGCGCGTCACGCTGATCATGGGCGACGCCGACTTCCTCAAGCTGGTCTCGGGCAACTCCTCGCCCGTCACGATGTTCATGATGCGCAAGGTCAAGATCGCGGGCGACGTCGCACTCGCCTCCGGCCTGACCCGCTACTTCGACATCCCCAAGGCGTGAGGGAAAGGAGTCCGGACCGTCATGGCTTTCTCCCTTGAACTGGGCGAGGAACAGCGCGACCTGCGGGACTGGGTGCACGGCTTCGCCGCCGATGTCGTCCGCCCCGCGGCCGCCGAATGGGACGAGCGCGAGGAGACGCCCTGGCCGGTGATCCAGGAGGCGGCCAAGATCGGCCTCTACGGCTTCGAGTCCCTCGCCGAGATGTTCGGCGACCCGAGCGGCATTTCGTTGCAGATCGCCAACGAGGAGCTGTTCTGGGGCGACGCCGGCATCGGCATGGCCCTCTTCGGCACCTCGCTCGCGGTGGCCGGGATCTTCTCCTCCGGCACGCCCGACCAGCTCGCCGAGTGGGTGCCGCAGTGCTACGGCGACGAGGACGACCCGAAGGTCGCGGCGTTCTGCGTCTCGGAGCCGCAGGCGGGTTCGGACGTCGCGGCGATGCGCACGCGGGCCCGCTACGACGAGGCGAAGGACGAGTGGGTCCTGTCCGGCCAGAAGGCGTGGATCACCAACGGCGGCATCGCGAACGTGCACGTCGTCGTCGCCTCCGTCGACCCGGAGCTCGGCTCGCGCGGCCAGGCGGCGTTCATCGTGCCGCCGGGCACGCCGGGCCTCGAAGGCGCCAAGAAGATAAAGAAGTTGGGCCTGCGGGCCTCCCACACGGCCGACGTCTTCCTCGACGACGTCCGCGTCCCGGGCCACTGCCTGCTCGGCGGTCGCGACCGGCTGGACGCGCGGCTCGCGCGGGCCCGCGAGGGGACGTCGCGCTCCCGCGGCCAGGCCGCGATGTCCACCTTCGAGGTCAGCCGGCCGACGGTGGGCGCGCAGGCGCTCGGTATCGCGCGCGCCGCGTACGAGTACGCGCTCGACTACGCGGGCGAGCGCGAGGCGTTCGGCCGCCCCATCATCGAGAACCAGGCGATCGCGTTCGCCCTCGCCGATCTGCGCACGGAGATCGAGGCCTGCCGCCTCCTCATCTGGCAGGCGTCCTGGATGGCCCGCAACGACAAGGTCTTCGACGCGGGCCAGGGCTCCATGTCCAAGCTCCGCGCGGGTGAACTGGCCGTCGCGGCAAGCGAGAAGGCGATCCAGGTCCTCGGCGGGGCCGGCTACAGCCGGGAACACCCGGTGGAGCGGATGTACCGGGACGCGAAGATCTACACGATCTTCGAGGGCACGAGCGAGATCCAGCGCCTGGTGATCGCGCGAGCGATATCCGGGCGCCAGATCCGGTAGGCCACATCAGCCTCTATTGGCGGACGCCGAGCCGCACCGCCTCCCGGATCGCGTCGCGCAGCTTCCGCACGTCCGCGTCCTCGGTCGCCGGCACCAACTGCCCTACGTGATCGGAGAGTTCCGGCAGCGTGGGCGAGCCAGGGAACCGCCGGCCCTCGGCGCCGCCCAGCTGGTCGGCGAAGTAGCCGGCCACCGCGGCGACGCGCAGGCGGGGCGTGGTGTCGGACGACCACAGCTCACCGTCGAGGTCGGACACGGTCACCCGGCCGGAGGCCTCTCGCGGGGCCCGGGTCGCCGGGGCGAGCCAGCGCACGGTCGCCTCGGCGACCTCGCCCTCGGCGCCGTCGCGGAGCCTGACCGCGTAGAGGGCCGTCACCGTGTGACCGGGCCCGACCTCGCCGCCGTCGACGCTGTCCTCACGGAAGTCGTCGTCGGCGACGCGCCGGTTCTCGTAACCGAGGAGACGGTGCTCGGCGACCGTGTCCGCGTCGAACTCCACCTGCGCCTTCGCGTCCCGCGCCCTCAACTGTACGTGGGCCGGAAGCTGTTGGGTGAAGACCTTGCGGGCGTCCGCGGCGCTGGAGACGTACGTGGTGTGGCCGTCTCCCTTGTCGGCGAGGCGTTCCATCAGCGCGTCGCCGTAGTCGCTGCCCACACCCACGCCGAAGAGCGTGACGCCGTGCTCGCGGCGGGCGTCCGCGATGCGTTCGAGGATCGTGTCGGCCGAGGTGGCGCCGGTGTTGGCGAGGGCGTCGGAGAGCAGGACGACGCGGTTCGTGGCGCCGGCCCGCACCCCCTCGACGGCCGTGGCGTAGCCCGTCTCCACGCCCGCCTCCAGGTTCGTGGAGTCGGTGGGTTCGAGGGTGTCGACGGCGTCGCGGACCCGGTCGCGGGTCTCGCCGTCCCGTGGCCCCAGGCGGGTCATCGGGAGGACCGTCCGCGCCTCGTCGCTGAAGGTGACCAGCGCGATGGAGTCGTCCGCGCGCAACTGTCCGGTGAGCGTCGTCAGTGATTCCCGTACGAGGTCCAGACGGCCCGGTTCCGCCATGGAGCCGGAGATGTCGACGACGAACGTCAGGGCCGCCGGCGGGCGTTCGCCGTCGGCCGGGGGCGGCGCCGTAGCGAGGCCCACCCGCATCAGCCGCCAACCGTCCCCGCCGGTGCGGGCGCCGTCCACGGTCACCGAGAAGCCGTTGCCCTCGGGCCGCGGGTAGTCCTGACGGAAGCTGTTGACGAACTCCTCGGGCCGCACGGTCCCCGGCTCCGGCAGCCGTCCCTCGCCCAGGCTGCGGCGCGCGTACCCGTACGAGGCGGTGTCCACGTCCAGGGCGAACGTGGAGCGCCGGTCCTCCCCGGCCGTCCCTTCGGCCGTCCCTTCGGGCGCCACGACATCGGGGCCCGACGGCGCCGCCGGTTCGTCGGCCGAGCCGCGGCTCGACTTGTGGCCCGATTCGTCGGCCGAACCGCCAGAGCCCCCGCACCCCGTGAGCAGCAGCCCGCCGACGAGCAGCGCGGCACCGAGCCGCATCGCACCGGGCCGCACCCCATGAGGCCGCATCGCACCAGGCGGCTGATTTCCCTGCGTCAGTGTCATGTGACCTGTGACGCGCGAGGCGGCCGAGAGGAGCGCTCGAAAGTGTTGCGGCCCGGTCCCGAACCGGTCACGCGTACGGGAGCCGGTCGTTCCGCTACGGCGTACGTCTCACGACACCACGTCCTTGCGCGCGAACCCCCGGAACGCCAGCGCGAACAGCACCACCGCGTACGCCACCGAAACCGACGCCCCCTGGATCATCCCGCCCCATTCGGGCTGCGCCTGGATCGCGTCCGCCCAGGCGAACTGCCAGTGCGCGGGCAGGAAGTCGCGCCAGTCACCGAGCGCGGTGACCGCGTCCAGGACGTTGCCGACGATGGTCAGGAAGACCGCGCCGCCGACCGCGCCCAGCGGGTTGTCCGTCTTGGTCGACAGCCAGAACGCGAGCCCCGCCGTGACCAGTTGGGACACGAAGATGAACGCGACCACGGCCAGCAGGCGCTGCACCGCCGTGCCCGCCGGCAGCGCGCCGCCGGTCGGGATGTCCAGCGGTCCCCAGCCGTACGCCACCGCGCCGACGCCGAGCGCGACCAGCGGGAGCAGCAGCATCGCGGCGAGGCTGAGCCCGAACGCGACGGCCAGCTTGGACCACAGCAGGCGGGCCCGCGGCACCGGAGCGGCCAGCAGATAGCGCAGGCTCGACCAGCTCGCCTCGGACGCGACGGTGTCGCCGAAGAACAGCGCCACCGGGATGACCAGCAGGAACCCGGCGGACACGAACAGGCTCACCGCCGCGAAGTTCGCCGCGGACGCGGTGGCCGTGTCCATCAGGTTCACGCGCTGGCCGCCGTCGCCTCCGCCGCCGCCCGGCTCCCCGCCGATCGCGAACGCGGCGACGAGCACGAACGGGAGCAGCGCCATGACCGCGCCCATCACCAGCGTGCGCCGCCGCTTCACCTGGCGGACGAGCTCCACGCGCAGCGGGAGCGTGCGGCCCGGCCGGTAGCCGTGGGCGAGTTCGGGCACGTCGCGCGCCCCGGTCTCGACTCCGGTCGTCGTCATGCCGATGCCCCTCCGATCAGGGTCAGGAACGCGTCCTCGAGGCGGCGGTGCGGGCCGAGGGAGCGCACCGGTACGTCGAGCCGGACCAGCTCCGCGACCAGCCGGGCGGCCGGGTCGGATCCGGCGACCGGGTCCGGGTCGAGGTCGGGGTCCGGGACGAGGCGGACCAGCAGGCCGTCGTCGACCCGCACCACCGATTCCACGCCCGCGAGGCCGCCCACCTTTTCCACGAGCGCGTCGGAGACCTCGCCCGCGACGCCGACGAGCAGCGTGTCGCCGGAGCCGACGATGTCCGCGACGGGGCCCGCCTGGACGAGCCGGCCGCGGTCCATCACCACGAGGTGCGTGCAGGTCTGCTCGACCTCGGCGAGGAGGTGGCTGGAGACGATGACCGTGCGCCCTGCGCGGGCGTAGCGGATCATCACCTCGCGCATCTCGCGGATCTGCGGCGGGTCGAGCCCGTTCGTCGGCTCGTCGAGGATGAGCAGGTCCGGGAGGCCGAGCATGGCCTGGGCGATCGCGAGGCGCTGACGCATGCCCTGCGAGTACGTGCGCACCGCGCGGGCGAGGGCGTCGCCGAGGCCGGCGATCTCCAGGGCCTCGTCGAGGTGCGCGTCCGCGGCCGGGCGGCCGGTCGCCTTCCAGTACAGCTCCAGGTTCTCCCGGCCGGACAGGTGCGGCAGGAAGCCCGCCCCCTCGACGAAGGCACCGACGCGGGACAGGACCGGGGAGCCGGGCCTGATCGCGTGGCCGAAGACCCGGATCTCGCCCTCGTCGGGCCGGATGAGGCCCATGAGCATGCGCAGGGTCGTGGTCTTGCCCGCGCCGTTCGGCCCGAGGAGGCCGAGGACCTGGCCCTGTTCGACGCGGAAGGACAGGTCCCGCACCGCGTACCGGTCCGTGGAGCCCGCGTACTTCTTGCTGAGGTCCGTGATCTGGAGCGGGACCTCGGCGAGCGCCGGGTCGGGCGCGGGCGCCGACGTGCGCCGCCGGGCCGTGAACAGGATTCCGGCCGCGAGCACGAGCGCCCCGGCCGGCAGCCACCACACCCATGCGGGCAGCGGGGTGGGCGCCGTCTTCACGTCGGGGGCCGTGGGCACGCTCAGGCTGTCGCGCACGGAGACCTGGTACGTCGCGGGCTCGTTCGGCGACGCGAAGCCGAGGTCGGTCGCGGAGAGCACGAGCCGCAGCTTGTGGCCCTTCTGCACCTCGTGGTCGATGGCCGGAAGCGTGATCCTCACGTCCTTGCCCGCGCCGTCCGCTCCGGTCACCTTGACCGGCGTCACCAGCTGCGAGGGCAGCACCTGACGCGTCCCGTCGGGCCCGGAGTCGTACACCTTGGCGAACAGCACGGCCGTGCCGGTGGAGGACTTCACGTGGGCGGTGACCGTCGGGGAGCCGGTGACGCGCAGCGACTTCTTCAGCGGCGCCGAGTCGAAGCGCGAGAACTGGCCGGGGTACTCGAGGGAGAAGCCGGTGCCGAGCGACGTCGACAGGTTCGACACCTTGCCGAGGCCCGGCACGGAGGAGATCGACGGCGGTCCGCCGCCCGGCGGGTTCTGGAAGGTCTCGTTGGCCGCCTTCAGCGGCACCGACGTGCGCCGCTCGCCGCGCAGGCCCGGGTACAGATCGCCGCTCGCGCCGCGCAGCGTGGCCGCGCCGTCCGTGGAGTCGACGCCGCCGGTGCGGGTGACGCGGAACGCGGGGCCCGTGTCGACGTTCTCGTCCTTCAGGTAGCGGTCGAACCAGGACGTCACGCGCTCGTGCAGCCGGTCGACCTCCATGTCGCCGCCGTCGTGCCCGCCGTTCAGCCAGTCGACCTGGACCGGCGCGCCGTTCGCCTTGACGTGGCGCGCTATCTCGTCGGCCTGACCGAGGGGGAAGAGGGAGTCCGTCTGGCCCTGGGCGATGAACGTGGGGACCTTGATGCGGTCACCGACGGCGACGGGGCTGCGCTCCTCCAGGAGCTTGCGGGCCGCGGCGTCCGGCTTCCCGGCGACGGCGACGCGCTTGTACATGTCGCACAGCTTTTCCTCGAAGCGGCCGCAGGCCAGCCCGGCCTCACTGGTGCGCTTGCCGAGCGGCGCGGAACCGGAGGTGAAGAAGGCGCCCGCCCACAGCTTCTTGAAGACACCGTCGGGGAACAGCGCGTCCGCGAGGTTCCAGTACGTGATCTGCGGGGCGATCGCGTCGACCCGCTTGTCGTGGCCCGCCGCGAGCAGCGAGACCGCGCCGCCGTACGAGGCTCCGGTGACGCCGACGCGCGGGTCGCCCGGCTTGTCGAGCTCCACCTCGGGGCGCTTGGCCAGCCAGTCGATCAGGCGTGAGACGTCGGCCACCTCGTGCTTCGGGTCGTTCAGGCCGATCTTGCCGCCGGACCGGCCGAAGCCGCGGGACGACCAGGTCATGACCGCGTACCCGTGGGCGGCGAGCTTCTCCGCCTCCGCGCGGACGTCGGCCTTGCTGCCGCCGAAGCCGTGCGTGAGCAGCACCGCGGGCCGCTTGTGGGACGGATCACCCGCGGTGAAGTACGACGTGTCGATGCGCACCCCGCCGCCCATCGACATCATCCGGTCCTGCCGGTGCACGGCGGATGCCCCGCCGGAGCCCGAGTCGGCGGCCGCCGAGAGTCCCGTCCACGTACCCGCTCCCGCGAGCACGACAAGGGCCGCCGCGACGGCGATCCACCGTCGCGGCCACCCGCGTATCCGCTCGCGCCACACGCGCCGTCGAAAAACCATGGGTCAACGGTAGGCGCCACCACCGACAACCACCGCATCCGGTGGACTGAGGCAACCACCCTCCCCCAGACGTACGAGGCCCCTCCGGGGTACCGCGGGCGTGGTACGTGGCCGCGACGCCGAGAACCACGAATTCGACCGGTCGACCGGTCCCACGCCACGGGGCTCCGCCCCGGACCCCGCGCCTCAAACGCCGGCGGGGCTGGAATGCCGCAGTCGCCGACGAGGCTGGGGGTTGTCCCGGCATTCGAGGCTGGGGGTGTCCCGACATTCTGCGAGCGCTCGCAGAGTTCGTCAAGAGGTCGCGCAGCGGCGGGAGTTGGTGGGAATTTTCGCTTCCGGAAATCCTTGCGCAATCCATTGACCGGCCTGCGAGCGCATGCAAACGTCCTCCCTCGACAGCGCCCACCGCCGAGCCGCTCGTGGAGGCCCCCTATGGGCAGTGCCGCCCCCTCCCGTCGCACCACCCTGTCCGCCCTGCTCGCCTCCGGCCTCGGTGCCGCGCTCACCGCCTGCGGCGGACCCTCGCGGTCCGTCGGCGCCGGCGGCAGCGTGACGCTGCGGTACTTCTTCTGGGGCGACAGCGGCAGGGCCGACCTGATCAACAAGTGCATCGCGGTGTTCGAGCGAGAACATCCCAAGATCAAGGTGAAGTCGAGCTTCGCCGCCTTCGACTCGTTCTGGCCGAAGCTCAGCACCGCCGCCGCGGGCGGCAACCCGCCCGACGTGATGCACGTCGACTACGCCTGGATCCGCACCCTCGGCGAGCACGGCGTACTCGCCGACCTGAACGAACTCTCCGGCTCCGGCAAGGAGATCGACACCTCGACCGTGGTCGAATCCGTGCGCACGGCGGGCCTGGTGGACGACCGCCGCGTCGGCCTGCCGCTCTCCCACAACAGCGTCGCGCTGCACTACGACGCCGAGGTCTGGGCCAAGGCGGGGGCCCGCCCGCCGACGAAGCGGATGGACTGGGACACCTTCATGGAGCAGTCCCTGAAGGTGTCCAAGTACGGCAGATACAAGCAGTTCGGCATGGACAACCCCGGCCAGAACTATCTGGGCGTCGAGATCTGGATGCGTCAGCAGGGCCTCCAGATGTGGACGGAGAACGGCGAACTCGGCTTCTCCCCCGACGACATGCGCCGCTACTTCACCAAGGTCAACGAGTGGCGCAAGGAGGGCGCGCTCGGCGGGCCCGACGTCGTCCTGGAGTCGCTGCCCGGCTATCCCATCACCACCCGCCGCGTCGCCTCCAACCTGGAGTGGGACAACCAGGTCGGCGGCCGCAGCGACATGCGCGGCAGCAAGCTCAGCCTCGGCCAGGTGCCGAGCGACACCAGCAAATCCGGCATCTACTCCAAGCCGGGCATGTTCATGGGGGCCGCCGCGAAGAGCCCGTACCTCAGCGAGGCCGCGCAGTTCATCAACTTCATGATCAACGACCGGCGCGTGGGCAAGATCCTCGGCACCAACATCGGCATGCCGCCCACGACGAGCCAGGAGGGCGCCGCCGATCTCAGCGACCCGAAGGTGCGCCAGGTCCAGACGTACGAGAAGCAGGTCGAGAAGACGCTCTCGCCGACCCCGCCGCCCCCGGCCGACGGCGGCGCCTCGCTCAACGTCTATCTGATGCGCGTCGCCGAGAAGCTCTTCTACGACCGCATCTCCGTGGACCAGGCCGTTGACCTCTACTTCGACCAGTCCAAGGTCACCCTCGCCTGACGCACGGCCGCCTTCGCCTCCCCTCCCCGCAAACGTACGGAGCCCTCATGGCCTCTACGACGACGACCGACGCCGCGATACCCCGCGCACGCCGCGGCGACTCCCCCTCGACCAGCCCCGCCAAGCGCCGCCGCCGGGGCACGAACGACCGCTCCGCGTACGTCTTCCTCACCCCGTGGATGATCGGCGCGGCCCTGCTGACGCTCGGCCCGATGCTGTTCTCGCTCTACATGTCGTTCACGGACTACAACCTGTTCGACTCGCCGCGCTGGATCGGCCTCGACAACTACAAGCGCATCCTGTTCGACGACCCCGAGGTCCGGGACACCGTCGGCGTGACGCTGCTCTACGTAGTCGTCGCGACGCCGTTGAAACTGGCCGCCGCGCTCGGCGTCGCCCTGCTCCTCCACACCCGGCGCAAGGGCCGCAACTTCTACCGGGCCGCCTTCTACATGCCGTCCCTGATCGGGGCGAGCGTCGGCGCGGCCATCGTGTGGCGGCTGTTGTTCTCCACCGGCAGTGTCGTCGACCAGTTCCTCGGCACCTTCGGGATCCACACGGGCGGCTGGATCTCCAACCCCGACTGGTCACTGATGTCGCTGGTCGCGCTGTCGGTCTGGCAGTTCGGCGCACCGATGGTCATCTTCCTGGCGGCGCTGCAGCAGATTCCGACCGAGCTGTTCGAGGCGGCGGAGATCGACGGGGCGGGCCCCTGGCGCCGCTTCCTCTCGGTGACGGTCCCCATGCTGTCCCCGGTGATCTTCTTCAACCTGGTCCTCGAGATGGTGCACGCCTTCCAGATGTTCAACTCGGCGTTCGTGCTCTCCAACGGCACCGGCGGGCCCGCGGGCTCCACCCACGTCTACTCGATGTACCTGTACGAACTCGGCTTCAACGACTTCCGGATGGGCTACGCGGCGGCCCTGACCTGGGTGCTGCTCCTGGTCGTCGGCGTGATCACCGCGGTGCTCTTCAAGACTTCGGGCCGCTGGGTCCACTACGCGGGCGAGGAGAAGTGACGATGGCTACGACGACGCCGAATGCGGCCCTTCGGACACTGCGGACCCGCTCCCTGACCTGGCACGCGGGCGCGATCGCCCTGCTCCTGGTACTCCTCTATCCGGTGGTCTGGGTGTTCACGGCCTCCGTGAAGCCCGCCGACGAGATCATCTCCAGCTTCAACATTCTCCCGTCCGAGGTCAGTTGGAGCGGCTTCGGCACGGCCCTCGAAGGCATCGCCGAGGTCCCGGCGTGGCGCTTCTTCGCCAACTCCCTCGTCCTGGCCGTGGGTTCGGTGATCGGCAACGTACTGTCGTGCTCGATCGCGGCCTACGCCTTCGCGCGGCTGCGGTTCCGGGGACGCGGGGCGATGTTCGCGGTGATGATCGGCACGATCCTGCTGCCGACGCACCTGCTGCTCATTCCGCAGTACACGATGTTCCAGAAGGTCGGCCTGGTCGACACCTACGTCCCGCTGCTGCTCGGCAAGTTCCTCGCCACGGACGCGTTCTTCGTGTTCCTGATGGTGCAGTTCGTCCGCAACCTGCCGCGCAGCCTCGACGAGGCGGCGCTGATCGACGGCTGTGGCCACTTCCGCATCTTCGGCCACATCGTCCTTCCGCTGCTCAGGCCCGCACTGATCACCACGGCGATCTTCACCTTCATCTGGTCCTGGAACGACTTCTTCGCACCGCTCGTCTACCTCCAGTCGCCGGAGAAGTACCCGCTGCCGGTGGCGCTCCGCCTGTTCGTCGACTCGACGAGCAGCCAGGACTACGGGGCGATGCTCGGCATGTCGGTCCTCTCGCTCCTCCCGGTGATCGCCTTCTTCATCGCGTTCCAGCGGCTGCTGATCGAGGGCGCGGCGACGTCCGGAATGAAGGGATGAACGGCATGAGCGGCACTGTGGCGCGGCGCGACACCCCGTACGGCGAGCGGTTCACGCTCTTCGCTGAGGTGCTGTGGATCGGGCTGCTGGTGGCGGCGGGTTCCCTGCTGGTGGTCACGTGGCCGGCGGCGATGGCGGCGGGCTGCGCGGCGGTACGTCGCTGTGTGCCGGACGGCCCGTCGCCGGGGACGGCCCGCCGGTTCGCGGCGGACTGGCGGGCAGCGCTGCCGGGCGGCTGCGTGGTGGGGGCGGTGGGCCTCGCGGCCCTCGCCTTCCTCGGCGCGGACCTCCGCCTGGCCACGGCGGCTGGCGACCTGCCACTCTTCTGGCTGCTGGCACTGGCGATCGCCGGGTCGGCGGGCGCGGTGGTCGTGTACCAGGTCCGGATGGCATCCACCTGGTCCTCGACGGGCCACTGGACGCGCCCCGCGCGGGATCCACGGGGGTCGGCGATGCTCGGCGGGGCAGTACTGGTCTCGGCGGTCTGCGTCTGGCAGTTGACGATCCTGGCACCACTGGTAACGGGCGTACTGGCACTGGCGGCAGTGGCAGTGGACCGGCACCCCAGGGGCGCGGGGAACTGCGCAAACCACAGCGCGACAGCACCCGCCCACGAAACCGGACCACCCGTGGCGCACACGCGAAAACAACCACGTGAGGGGGACACGCCATGCGTAACAGCGACCGGCAAAGCGGCGCAGCCATAGGCGCTGAGGACGTCGCGGAGGCGGCCGGCGTCTCCCCCTCCACCGTCAGCCGCTGCTTCGCCTCCCCGCACCAGGTCCGGCCGGACACCCGCGCCCGGGTCCTCGCGGCAGCGGAACGCCTCGGCTACCGCCCCAGCCGCATCGCCCGCTCCCTCGCCGAAGGGCGAACCCGCACGCTCGGCCTCATCGTGCCCGACATCGCCAATCCGTTCTTCGCGGTGATCGTGAAGGCCGTGCAGGCCCGCGCCCGCCGCAAGGACTACGCCGTGTTCCTCGCGGACACCGACGAACACCCGGACGACGAGTACGAGTTGGCGTGCGCGTTGGCCCGTCAGGTGGACGGGCTGCTGCTCGTCGCCCCGAGGATGGACGGCGCCCGGCTCGGCGAGGTCGTCCGGCAGGTGCCGAGCGTCGCCGTGAATCGGAGCGTGTCCGGCGTGTCGTCCGTGGTCGCGCCCAGCGAGGACGGCCTGCGCCAGGCGGTGGCACATCTGCACGCGCTCGGCCACCGCCACCTCGCCCTGATCCTGGGGGCCCGCAACTCCTGGTCAAGCGAGCAGCGCGGCCACGCCGTCCGTTACGCGGCCGAGCAACTGGAGCTGAAGGTAACCGAGTTCGGCCCGCACGAGCCCAAGTTCCACACGGGCGCGCAGGTCGCCGACCTGGCCCTGGCGGCGGGCGCCACCGCCATCGTTGCGCACAACGACCTGATGGCGCTCGGCGTGCTCTCCCGCCTCGCCGACCGCGGGGTCCGCGTCCCGGACGACGTGAGCGTCGTCGGCGCCGACGACACCATCCTCGCCACCACGGCCACCCCCGCCCTCACCTCGGTCCGCATCCCGCTCGACGCACTCGGCGAACGCGCCGTCGACCTGATGCTGCGCCGCCTCGACGACCCGGGCCGCGTACCCGAACAGCTCACCTTGGACAGCGAGTTGATAGTCCGCCGCTCCACAGGCCCAGCCCCGCGAAAGGAATCCTGACCTCCATGAAGCGCGCCGCGATCATCGGTACCGGCCACCGCGCCCAGATGTACACCAAAGCCCTGGGCGCCCGCCCCCACTACGACGTAGCCCTCCTCGCGGACCCGAGCCCGACCCGTATCGCCCACCACAACCGGGTGCTCGCGGAGCTCGGCGCACCGGAGGCGGCGGCCTGCGACCCGAGCGACTTCGCGCAGGCCCTGCGCACGCACCGGATCGACGAGGTCCTCGTCACCACGGTCGACGCGACCCACCACACGTACATCAACACGGCACTCGAAGCGGGCTGCCGGGTGGTGACGGAGAAGCCGATGACGACGGACGCGGAGAAGTGCCGCTCGATCCTCGAAACGGTGGAGCGCACCGGCGGCGAGCTCTCCGTCGGCTTCAACTACCGCTACAACCCGGCCCACGAGAAGGTCTGGCAGCTCCTCCACGACGGCGCGATCGGCGAGATCCGCTCCGTCCACTTCGAATGGCTCCTCGACGTGCGCCACGGCGCCGACTACTTCCGCCGCTGGCACCGCGAGAAGCAGCACAGCGGCGGCCTCCTCGTCCACAAGTCGGGCCACCACTTCGACCTGGTCAACTGGTGGCTGGGCGCGGCCCCTTCACGCGTCTACGCGGAGGGCGGCCTCGTCTTCTACGGCCGCGACAACGGCGAGCGGACCGGCCTGCGCCGCGACTACGTCCGCGCCCACGGCTCGTCCGAGGCCACCGACGACCCGTACGCCATCCACCTCGCCGACGACCCGCACCTCAAGTCCCTTTACGTGGATGCGGAGGCGTCGGGCGACTCCGACTACGTCCGCGACCGGAACGTCTTCGGCGACGCCATCGACGTCGAGGACGACCTGTCGGTCCTGGTCCGCTACGACTCCGGGGCCACGATGACGTACCACTTGACGGCGTACTCCCCCTGGGAGGGCTACCGGGTGATGTTCAACGGCACGGCCGGACGCCTGGAGCTGGAGGTCGAGGAGAACACGTGGCAGCCGCCGAAGGTCGCCGCGGGTGGGGAGGGGGCGTCGCACGGCGGAGTGGTCATGGACCGCCCCGGCCGCACGTCGATCCTGCTGCGCCCGCTGTGGGAGGCACCGCGGGAGATCCCGTACGAGTGGTCGGCGGGCTCGCACGGGGGTGGGGACCTCCGCATGCTGAAGGAGTTGTTCGGGCCCCTGGGCGACGGCTCCGACGAGGGCGCGGCCCCGGCCGCGGGCAAGGGCGCCACGGCCCGCGACGGGGCGCTTGCCCTGGCGGTGGGCGTGGCCGGCAACTCGTCGTTGGCCACCGGCCTTCCCGTCGAGACCAGTCAGTTGTGGTGACGGCCCCAGGGCTCGGATCGAATCAATCAGTCGGAACCGACACCAACCACCGCGTCTCCTGCCTCGGCCTCAAGTAGAAGGCCCAGTACAGCGTCGCCACCGCCATGATGCCGCCCGTCCACAGCAGGTACTCGACCTCCTGCTCGACGAGGATGTAGAGCATCAGCGCGATCAGCACCACGGGGACCCCCGGCCACAGCGGCATCCGCCAGGCCGGCTGGTCCTTGTGGGCGGCGCGGCGGGCGAACAGGGCGGCCACCGCGACCAGCAGGTACATGCCGGTGACGGAGACGCCCGTCACGCCGTACAGGGTGTCGAGGTTGACGAAGCAGAGGGCCGCGCCGGGGACGCCGACGGCCAGGGTCGCGACCCACGGCGAGCCGAAGCGGCCGAGCCGGGACAGCGCGTTGTTGACCGGTCCCGGCCAGGCCTTGTCGCGGGCCGAGGCAAACAGGACGCGGGAGTTCTGGATGACCATGACGATGCCCGCGTTGATGATGGCGAGCGCGACGCAGAGCGAGACGAACGTGCCGACCGCCGAGTTCGACCAGGCCACGACCATGGTGCTGATGTCGCCCGAGGTGAGCGCCGAGAGGTCCTTCGCACCCATCGTGATCGCGACGACCGGGACGAGGATGACGACGGAGGAGATGGCGAGCGTGGCGAGGACCGTACGGGCCACAGACTTGCGCGGGTTCTCCAGTTCCTCGGAGAGGTAGACGGCCGTCGAGAAGCCCTGGGTGACGAAGAGGGCGATGGCGAGGCCGGAGACGACGAGCATGCCGGTCACCGCGTCCGTGTGGCCGTTCCCGCCCGCGACCTGCATCGATCCGAGCGAGTCGATGCCCCGCTCGGAGTGCGCGAAGCCGAGCACTGCGACGAGGGCCGCCGCGATGACCTCCAGGACGAGGAAGATGCCGGTGATCCACGCGTTGGCGCGCAGGTCGAGCAGGCCCGCGAGGGTGGACAGCAGCATCACGCCCGCGCCCGTCATCGCCGGGTCGAGGTGGATCAGCGGCTCCAGGTAGTCGGCCGTGCCCATCGCGATCACCGGCGGCACGATGAACACGACCAGCAGGGACAGGACGAAGACCAGCCAGCCCGCCAGGCGCCCGGCCAGCGTCGACACCATGGCGTACTCGCCGCCCGCGCTGGGGATGAGGGTGCCCAGCTCCGAGTAGAGGAAGGCGACGCCGATACAGATCAGCGAGCCGACGGCGATCGTGAGCGCGGTGGCGGTACCGAGGCTGCCGAACAGGTCGGGGACGACGACGAAGAGCGAGGAGGCCGGCGTCACGCAGGACAGCGTGAGCAGGGTGCCTCCGACGACGCCGATGGAACGCTTGAGCTTCTGCTCCTGGGGGGCCGCCTCTGGCGGGGACGGGGTGGCGG
The DNA here is from genome assembly GCF_054871485.1 of Streptomyces sp. UC4497. NCBI lineage: Bacteria > Bacillati > Actinomycetota > Actinomycetes > Kitasatosporales > Streptomycetaceae > Streptomyces > Streptomyces sp. UC4497. The sequence goes on from NZ_JBTYHB010000006.1 coordinate 201,635, forward strand.
CTGGGCGAAGCGTGTCGGTCATGGAGCGGTTCCGATCGACTCGTGCGACAGGGCGGCGCCATGCAACCTCGCCGATATCCGAACGTCAACGCCTGTTTCCCTACGGAATCCGCACCACCGCTTCCGCCAACTGCACGCGATTCTTCAGGCGTTGGCAAAGTCGGCCGGGAGAGAAGAGAAAGACCCCGTAAATGACCTTGGTTACGAAGGTCATTCACGGGGCCCACTTACGCTGCCCGGTTCATCCCCTACGTACGGGAACCGCAGCCGGAGCGCTGAAGTTCACCGCGAACTGTCCGTACTCCGGACGGCGCGGGGACGGTGCACGGCCCTCAGTGGTTGCTGGGGAAGCCCAGGTCGACGCCGGCGGGGGCGTCCGCCGGGTCCGGCCAGCGGGTCGTGACGACCTTGCCGCGGGTGTAGAAGTGCGTGCCGTCGTTGCCGTAGATGTGGTGGTCGCCGAAGAGCGAGTCCTTCCAGCCACCGAAGGAGTGGTAGCCCACCGGCACCGGGATCGGCACGTTGACGCCGACCATGCCGGCCTCGATCTCCAGCTGGAAGCGGCGGGCGGCGCCACCGTCACGCGTGAAGATCGCGGTGCCGTTGCCGAACGGGGACGCGTTCATGAGGGCCACGCCCTCCTCGTACGTCTCCGTGCGCAGCACGCACAGCACCGGGCCGAAGATCTCGTCCTGGTACGCCTTGGCGCTCGTCGGGACGTTGTCGAGGAGCGACAGGCCCACCCAGTGGCCGTTCTCGAAGCCGGGGACCGTGTAGTCGCTGCCGTCGAGGACGACCTCGCAGCCCTCGGCCGCCGCGCCCTTCACGTAGGAGGCGACCTTGTCGCGGTGGGCGGCCGTGATGAGCGGGCCCATCTCGGAGGTCGGGTCGTTGCCGGGGCCGATCTTGATCTTCTCGGCGCGCTCCTTGATCTTCGCGACGAGCTCGTCGCCGATCGAGCCGACGGCGACGACGGCCGAGATCGCCATGCAGCGCTCGCCGGCCGAGCCGTACGCGGCGGAGACGGCGGCGTCGGCGGCCGCGTCCAGGTCGGCGTCGGGCAGCACCAGCATGTGGTTCTTGGCGCCGCCGAGGGCCTGCACACGCTTGCCGTTGGCGGAGGCCGTGGCGTGGATGTGGCGGGCGATCGGGGTCGAGCCGACGAAGGAGACGGCGGCGACGTCCGGGTGCTCCAGGAGGCGGTCGACGGCGACCTTGTCACCGTGCAGCACGTTGAAGACGCCGTCGGGCAGACCGGCCTCGGTGAGCAGCTCGGCGATCTTGATCGAGGCCGAGGGGTCCTTCTCGGACGGCTTCAGGACGAACGTGTTGCCGGTCGCGATGGCGATCGGGAACATCCACATCGGCACCATGGCCGGGAAGTTGAACGGCGTGATGCCCGCGACGACGCCGAGCGGCTGGCGGATCGAGGACACGTCCACGTTGCTGGCGACCTGCGTGGACAGCTCGCCCTTGAGCTGCACGTTGATGCCGCAGGCCAGGTCGACGATCTCCAGGCCGCGGGCGACCTCGCCGAGCGCGTCGGAGTGCACCTTGCCGTGCTCGGCGGTGATCAGCTCCGCGATCGCGTCACGGTTGGCGTCGAGCAGCGCGCGGAACCGGAAGAGGATCTCGGTGCGCTTGGCGAGCGAGGACCGGCCCCACGACTTGTACGCCTCCTTGGCGGTGGCGACGGCCGTGTCCACCTCCTCGACGCTCGCGAAGTCGACGTGCGTGGTGACGGCGCCGGTCGCCGGGTCGGTCACCGGGCCGTGATTGCCCGACGCGCCCTCGACGGTCTTGCCGCCGATCCAGTGGTGGACCAACTTCGTGTCAGACATACGGGCAACTCCTGTGACGGCTACGTACTTCTCAGAGGTGGCGGCGTCGACCGGCGGCGCGCCGGTCGTACTCCTCGCGGGCCTTGACCGCGGCGCTGCGCTCCGCCGTCTCGGCCACAGGAACATCCCACCACGCCTGCGCGGGAGGCGGGCCCGACACTGTGTCTGCCGTTTCGGTCTCCACGTAGACACATGTGGGGCGGGTCGCGGCACGCGCGGCGGCGAGCGCTTCGCGCAGGTCACGCACGGTCTTGGCGCGATGCACCGTCATCCCGAGGCTGGCCGCGTTGGCGGCGAGGTCGACGGGCAGCGGCGCGCCCGCGTACGCCCCCTGCTCCCCCGCGAACCGGTACTGCGTGGCGAAGCCCTCGGCCCCCACGGACGCGGAGAGACCGCCGATCGAGGCGTATCCGTGGTTCTGCAGAATGACCACCTTGACGGGAATGTCCTCCTGCACGGCGGTCACGATCTCCGTCGGCAGCATCAGATACGTGCCGTCGCCGACGAGCGCCCACACCGGCCGGCCGGGCGCGGCGAGCGCGACACCGAGCGAGGCGGGGATCTCGTATCCCATGCAGGAGTACCCGTACTCGACGTGGTACTGGTCGCGGGAGCGGGCCCGCCACAGCTTGTGCAGATCACCGGGAAGCGACCCGGCCGCATTGATGAGAATGTCGTCCCCGGTCGCCAACTCGTCGAGCGCGCCCAGGACTTGGGCCTGGGTCGGGCGTACGAGTTCGTCCTCGGCGGCGAAGCAGGCGTCGACGCGGTGCTCCCAGCGCTCCTTGTCCTCGGTGTACTCGGCGACGTACGCGGGCTCGGCCCGGTACGCCCCGCCGAGCGCCTCACGCAGCGCGGCGAGCCCGGCGCGGGCGTCGGCGACGAGCGGCTGGGCGGACAGCTTGTGGGCGTCGAAGGCCGCGACGTTCAGGTTCAGGAAGCGGACCTCGGGGTTCGCGAAGAGGGTGGCGGAGGCCGTCGTGAAGTCCGTGTACCGGGTGCCGACGCCGATCACCAGGTCGGCGGTGCGGGCGAGTTCGTTGGCGGTGGCGGTCCCGGTGTGCCCGATGCCGCCGACGTCGGCGGGGTGGTCGTGCAGCAGCGAGCCCTTGCCGGCCTGGGTGGAGGCGACGGGAATCCCGGTGGCGTCGACGAATTCCTTGAGGGCCTCCTCGGCGCCACTGTGGTGCACCCCACCACCGGCGACGACGAGCGGCCGCCGAGCCCGCTTCAACTCCCTTACAGCAGCTGCAAGTTCCTCGCTGTCCGCCGCAGGTCGACGCACGGCCCACACCCGCTCCCGGAAGAACTCCTCCGGCCAGTCGTACGCCTCCGCCTGCACGTCCTGCGGCAGCGCGAGCGTGACGGCGCCGGTCTCGACGGGATCGGTGAGCACACGCATGGCCTGCAAGGCGGCCGGAATCAGCTGCTCGGGCCGCTCGACCCGGTCGAAGTACTTCGACACGGGCCGCAGACAGTCATTGACCGACACATCACCCGCGTACGGGACTTCGAGTTGCTGAAGCACGGGATCGGCGGGCCGGGCCGCGAACACGTCACCGGGCAGCAGCAGTACGGGCAGGTGGTTGATGGTGGCGAGGGCGGCGCCGGTGACGAGGTTGGTGGCGCCGGGCCCGATGGAGGTGGTGACGGCGTGCGTGGACAGCCGGTCGCACTGCCTGGCGTAGCCGACGGCGGCGTGCACCATCGCCTGCTCGTTGCGGCCCTGGTGGAAGGGCATGACGGGGGGTGTGGGGGGTGTCCCCCCACTGGGCGCAGTGCCGTACTGGAGGAGCGCCTGCCCGAGCCCCGCCACGTTGCCGTGGCCGAAGATGCCCCAGGTGGCGCCGATCAGCCGCTGCCGGGCGCCGTCGCGCTCCGTGTACTGGTTCGTGAGGAAGCGGACGAGCGCCTGGGCGACGGTGAGGCGGACGGTGCTGGTCTTCATCGGTATCCCTCCGTCACGTGATCGGGATGGAAGCAGATCCGCCACTCCCGCTCGTCCCCGGGCCCCGCCATGACGTTCAGGTAGTACATGGCGTGCCCCGGCTGGGCGATCGAGGGCCCGTGCCACCCGTCGGGCACGAGCACGGTGTCGCCGGAGCGGACCTCGGCGAGGAGATCGGTGCCGCCGGGCCTGGACGGGGACACACGCTGATACCCGTATCCCTCGGGCCCGTCCTCAGCCCGGTCGATCTCGAAGTAGTAGATCTCCTCGAGCAGCGTCTCCTCGCCCGGCCGGTGCTCGTCGTGCTTGTGCGGCGGGTACGAGGACCAGTTCCCGCCGGGGGTGATCACCTCGACGGCGATGAGCTGGTCGCAGTCGAAGGCGTCGGCGGCGGCGAAGTTGCGCACCTGGCGTGCGCTTCGGCCACCGCCCCTGTCCTCGACGGAAACCTCCGGCGCGGGGCCGTAGCGGACGGGGAGTCGTCGACCGCATTTCGCTCCTGCCAGGGCGAACCGGCCTCCCGCACCGGAGGAGATCTCCACGCTGGTGTCGCGCGGTACGTAGGCGAAGTCACTCACTCCACTGAATACGCTGCCCCTGCCCACCAGTTCAATGTTCACCCCATCCGCACGAACTGAACATCCGCCGGAAAGCGGCAGCACGATCCACTCGCTCTCCCCGGTGTCGAAGGCGTGCGTCTGCCCGGCCCGGAGTTCGAGGATCCGCAGCCCGGCCCGGGCCCAGCCGACCTTGTCGGGGTCGACGGACAGGGCGTAGGACCCGTCGGCGGCGCTACCGCGTGGAAGGTGCGTCATGCCTCTACTCTCCTCCTAGGTGTCCGCGCGCGTGGTGTGCAGCAGGCCCACGGCCGTGTCGACGGCGGCCGCGACATCCCCGTCGGCCGGGTAGAGCAGCGAGCGCCCCACCACGAGCCCCTGAACCGTGGGCAGTTGCAGCGCGGCACGCCACTTCTCGTACGTGGCGTCCTGGTCGCCGTCCTTGATGTCGCCGCCGAGCAGCACGGCGGGCAGGGCGGAGGTCTCCATGACCCGGGCCATGTCGTCGGGGTCGTCGGTGACCGGGAGCTTCAGCCAGGTGTACGCGGAGGTGCCGCCGAGCCCCGAGGCGACGGCGATCGACGTGATGACGCTCTCGGCGCTCAAGTCGTTTCGCAGCAGCCCGGTTTCGGGATCGCGACGACTCAGGAACGGCTCGACGAACACGGGCAGCCGACGCGCGGCCATGGCATCGACGGCACGAGCGGCTGCCTCCAACGTCCGCACGGACCCGGACCCCGGATCCGCATAATCGACCCGCAGCAACAACTTCCCGGCATCGAAGCCCAACCGCTCCAGATCCTCGGCGCGATACCCGGTGAACCGGTCGTCCAGCTCGAAGGAGGCCCCGGCGAGCCCGCCCCGGTTCATGGACCCGATGACGACCTTGCCGTCCAACACCCCCAACAACAACAGATCTTCGACCACATCGGCGGAGGCCAGCACCCCGTCCACGCCCGGCCGGGCCAGGGCGACGCACAGCCGGCGCAGCAGATCGGCCCGGTCGGCCATGGCGAACGCCCGCTCCCCGACGCCGAGCGCGCCCCGGGCCGGATGGTCGGCGGCCACGATCATCAGCCGCCGCCCCGCGCCGAGCAGCGCCCGCCGCCTGCGCCGGCCGGCGGCCTCGGCGACAGCTCCGGGGTCCTCGGCCCGCACGCGGGCAAGCCACCGGAGGTCAACGCCCTCTGCCTCACTCAAGCCCGGCTCCATCCCCTTCGCCGCGACGCCCTGCACTCTCCGTCGCCCCGCCAGATCTAGCCCCACCCGAGCCCCCTGTCAACACTTTGTCCTGACATTCGGACTACGCCTTGACACCCCTCTCCGAACGGTTCAAGGCTTGATTCCATGACGACCACGCCCGCGCGCATCCGCATCGGTTCGGCCCCCGACTCCTGGGGCGTCTGGTTCCCCGACGACCCGCAGCAGGTCCCGTACCAGCGCTTTCTCGACGAGGTGGCCGAGGCCGGGTACGAGTGGATCGAGCTGGGCCCGTACGGCTATCTGCCGTCGGACCCGCGCGTACTCGCCGAGGAGACGGGCCGCCGCGGCCTGAAGGTGTCGGCGGGCACGGTGTTCACGGGCCTGCACCACGGCCCCGCGGTCTGGGAGAAGACCTGGGACCACGTGTCGTCCATCGCCGAACTCACCCGGGCGATGGGCGCCCAGCACCTCGTGGTCATCCCGTCCTTCTGGCGCGACGACAAGACGGGCGAGGTACTGGAGGACTCCACCCTCACCGCCGACCAGTGGCACAACCTGGCCACACAGACCGAGCGCCTGGCCCGCGAAATCGGCGACCGCTACGGCCTGAAACTGGTCTTCCACCCGCACGCCGACACCCACATCGACACAGAAGAGAACGTGACCCGCCTCCTCGACGCCACCGACCCGGACCTCGTGTCGCTGTGCCTGGACACGGGCCACTACGCGTACTGCGGCGGCGACAGCGTCAAGCTCATCGAGACGTACGGGGAGCGGATCGGCTATCTGCACCTGAAGCAGGTGGACCCGGCGGTCCTCGCCACGGTCCACGAACAGGGCACACCCTTCGGCCCGGCCGTGGCACAGGGCGTCATGACCGAACCCCCGCGCGGGGTACCGGAGTTGGAGCCGGTACTGGCCGCCGCGAGCAAACTCGACATCGACCTGTTCGCGATCGTCGAGCAGGACATGTACCCGTGCGAGCCGGACCGCCCGCTCCCGATCGCCGACCGCACGCGCCGCTACCTGCGCTCCTGCGGGGTCTGACGCCTCCCTTATCCACTTGCGCGCCGGAGCATGCGCCCACGGCACGCCCCCTTTGCATCATTCGCGTCACAAACGCCCCCATGGCGTCACACATGTCAGGCCTACGCGGGTTCTGCGTCACAGGGGTCCCACAGGCCCTCCCTTCACCCCGGTTCACCTCGTTCTCCGGGCACAGGCTGAGTTGATCACGCCGGCACCCCCGAGCCGCCGTGAGCACCGCCAGGGAGGAGCCACCGATGAGCGACCGCAGGCTCTGGTCGTACAAGGACATCGCCGCGCACATCCGCGTGCAGCCCGACACCGTCCGCTCGTACCGCAAGCACGGTCTGCTGCCCCCGCCCGACCACGTCGAGGCGGGCAAGCCCTACTGGTACGCCGACACGGTCCGCGCCTGGGTGGCCTCCCGCCCGAGCAACCGGGGCCGCAAGGACTGAACCGAGGGTGCCGGGCCGCCCGGCCCGGCACCCACACTGCGACACACGCGACCCCGCCATAAACTTCGGACAAATCACCCAAGGTGACCGTAAGTTACCGGCAAGCCGGAGGGATCGCAGTGACGCAGCCCCAGCCGCCCTACGGGGCACCCCAGGCCCGGATTCCCCAGCAGCCGCCCCCGCCGGGCCCGCAGATCCGCCCCGGCCTCTGGAAGCGCTGCCTGTGGGGCGGCCTCGCACTATGGGTGCTGACGGCGATCGTCACGTACGCGACCCAGAACACCACCCTGCTCCCCACCCTCATCCTGCTGGGCAGCTTCCTCACCCCGGCGGTCTTCGTGCTGTGGGCGTACGAGCGACACGGCCGCGACCTGGGCGTGAGCCTGATCCTGGGCTGCTTCCTGGTGGGCGGCATCCTGGGCGTGCTCGGCGCGTCGGTCATGGAGTACTACCTCGTACACCCCTCGGTGTGGATGTTCGTGGCCGTCGGCCTGATCGAGGAGGCGGCCAAGCTGCTCGCCCTCGTCTACGTACTGCACCGCCATCCGCGCATCAGCGGGCTGCGCGCGGGCCTGGTCCTGGGTGCCACGGTCGGCTTCGGCTTCGCGGCCTTCGAGAGCGCGGGCTACGCGTTCAACGCGGCGATCACCATGAAGGGCATCGACCTGCGCGCCCTCCTGGAAACAGAGGTCCTCCGCGGCCTGCTCGCCCCCTTCGGCCACGGCCTGTGGACAGCAATCTCAGCAGCGGTCCTCCTCTCCTTCCGCAAGCCGAACGGCCGCTACCGCTTCGCGACCCCCGTGATCCTCACCTACCTGGGCGTCTCGCTCCTGCACGCCCTCTGGGACTCCATGCACGGCATCGCGATCTGGCTGGTGGCCCGCCTCACCACCACGAACCTCGACCGCACCCTCTTCGCCGAGGGCTACATCCCCAAGCCGACCGACACGCAGCAGCACCTCTTCACGCTCTTCTCGGTCGGCGGACTGGCCATCATCACGCTCCTGGCACTCACCTGGGTGCGCTCACTCGCCCGCCGGGACCCTTCTTGGAAGAATACCCCCTAGGGGTATAGAGTCGATCGCATCAGGAGATACCCCTCACCACCAAGGAGTACGTCATGAGCGCCCACACCGAGCTCCCCCAGGCCGACACCGGTTCCTGCTGCGGCGGCGCCTGCCAAACCGACGCCGCGGCCACCGAGGGCGCCTTCACCACCGTGTACGAGGTCAAGGGCATGACGTGCGGCCACTGCGAGGGCGCGGTGTCCAGCGAGATCTCGGAGCTCGCCGACGTCACCTCGGTCCAGGCGAGCGCCGCCACCGGCCAGGTCACGGTCGTCTCCACCGCCCCGCTCGACGAGGAAGCGGTCCGCGCAGCGGTGGACGAGGCGGGCTACGAACTCGCCTGATCCGCACGGCCGGGGCCGGAACCCTCACGCGGCGCGGGAGGAATCAACAGCAGTCGAGCCGAACCGGCAGCCGCCGGCGCGAGGGAGGGGACGCGTCGGGGTGCCCCCGCAGGACTCCGCAGAAGCACCACTCGTGGAGTCGCAGTTCCCGGGGGCACCCACCCCGGTGGCCGAGGAGGTACCCCGGCGCGGCCCCGCACCCACGATCAAAAACGGGGCGCCCCGGCCGACCACCCGACACGGGTGCGCAGATTCACGCAGAGACCTGCCGAGATCTCTGGACCTCCACACAATCCACACGGCACAATTGCAGCACTCCCCCACAGAGGCCGATATCCACATATCGGACCTCTTGCGCACGCACGGGACATATGCAAGAGACGCAGATCACATTGGTCCGGACGTAACCCTTTGCAGCTCTCGTGAGTCTAAGGAGGCGATGCAGGAACGTCTTGGGGGACGTTTCCGCACCGGCGGGACCCGTCTTGGGGGACGGTCCCGACAGCGTTGGCCGGGGCACGTGCGCCGGGAAGCTTGAGCGGCCCGCCCGGCGGTACGTGTTCCGGCGGCCGACGCACCAAAGACCCCCAGGCCGGATCCCGTGGGGGGAATCCGACCCGGGTAAAGGAAAGCGCCCCGACTGTCGGCCCGTGGGGGGACCGACAGCGGGGCGCTTTCTGCTTGCCGCGATTAACCAGGTGGTGCGGGTGACCGGCACCTACCCAACGTTTCGGTTGGAGTGGTCACGGTTGCGGGGCTCTGCCCCGGACCCCGCTGCTCAATCGCCGCAGGGGCTTAATGGGCCGAACCGCCGCTACGGGAAGATCGACTAGCGCTGCTCGACCGGGATGAAGTCGCGCTCGACGACGCCCGTGTAGATCTGGCGCGGGCGGCCGATGCGCGACCCCGGCTCCTTGATCATCTCGTGCCACTGGGCGATCCAGCCCGGAAGGCGACCGAGGGCGAAGAGGACCGTGAACATCTCGGTCGGGAAGCCCATGGCCCGGTAGATCAGGCCGGTGTAGAAGTCGACGTTCGGGTAGAGCTTGCGCTCGACGAAGTACTCGTCGGCCAGCGCGTGCTCCTCCAGCTTCAGCGCGATGTCGAGCAGCTCGTCGGACTTGCCGAGCGCCGAGAGGACATCGTGCGCCGCCGCCTTGATGATCTTCGCCCGCGGGTCGAAGTTCTTGTAGACGCGGTGCCCGAAGCCCATGAGCTTCACGCCGTCTTCCTTGTTCTTCACCTTGCGGATGAACTCGTCGACGTCGCCGCCGGCGGCCTGGATGCCCTCGAGCATCTCCAGGACCGACTGGTTGGCGCCACCGTGCAGCGGACCCCACAGCGCGGAGATACCGGCGGAGATCGACGCGAACATGTTGGCCTGCGACGAGCCCACCAGGCGCACCGTGGACGTCGAGCAGTTCTGCTCGTGGTCCGCGTGCAGGATGAGCAGCTTGTCCAGCGCGGAGACGACGACCGGGTCCGGCACGTACTCCTGGGCCGGCACGGAGAACGTCATGCGCAGGAAGTTCTCGACGTAGCCGAGGTCGTTGCGCGGGTAGACGAACGGGTGGCCGATCGACTTCTTGTAGGCGTACGCCGCGATCGTCGGCAGCTTCGCCAGCAGGCGGATCGTCGAGAGGTGACGCTGCTGCTCGTCGAAGGGGTTGTGGCTGTCCTGGTAGAAGGTGGACAGCGCGGAGACCACGGAGGACAGCATGGCCATCGGGTGGGCGTCCCGCGGGAAGCCGTCGAAGAACCGCTTCACGTCCTCGTGCAGGAGCGTGTGCCCGGTGATCTCGTTCTTGAAGGTGGAGAGCTCGTCGACCGTCGGGAGCTCGCCGTTGATCAGCAGGTAGGCGACCTCGGTGAACGTCGAGTTCTCGGCCAGCTGCTCGATCGGGTAGCCGCGGTAACGCAGGATGCCCTGCTCACCGTCGAGATAGGTGATCGCGGATTTATAGGCGGCTGTGTTGCCATATCCGCTGTCGAGGGTCACCAGGCCCGTCTGGGCCCGCAGCTTCCCGATGTCGAAGCCCTGGTCGCCCACGGTGCTGTCGATCACCGGGTAGGTGTACTCGTCGTCGCCGTACTGGAGTACTACAGCCTTCTCGTTCTGCTCGCTCACGTCATCCCTCACCGACGTAGTGCCTCTTCTTCGAGGTGCCCTGACTGTCTCTACCTTCCCCCACTTGGCCCAGCAGAGTGCACTCGGGGTCGCCCATTGGGCTCACTGACGGCACTCAGTGCCGTCAACTTGCTCATCCTGCCCCCTTCGCCCTGGTTCCGGAAGTGCTTGTGACCTTCGTGACTCACTTGATCGATCAAATCTTTTGAGCAACGGCACCTGCCAGCCGGAAATTCAGGGCGGTACACCGCCTACCGGCCGAAATCGTACGCACCGCCTGGCCGATCGCTCTGCGCGAACCGACCAGAACGACGAGCTTCTTGGCGCGGGTGACCGCCGTATAGAGCAGGTTGCGCTGGAGCATCATCCAGGCCCCCGTCGTGACGGGGATCACCACGCACGGATACTCGCTGCCCTGGGAGCGGTGGATGGTCACAGCGTAGGCATGCGCCAGCTCGTCCAGCTCGTCGAAGTCATAGGGGACCTCCTCGTCCTCATCGGTGCGGACGGTGAGTTTCTGTTCCTCGACATCGAGGGAGGTGACGACGCCGACCGTGCCGTTGAAGACGCCGTTCGCCCCCTTCTCGTAGTTGTTGCGGATCTGGGTGACCTTGTCCCCCACCCGGAACACGCGCCCACCGAACCGCTTCTCGGGAAGCTCGGGCCGCCCCGGCGTGATCGCCTGCTGGAGCAGCCCGTTGAGATTCCCGGCGCCGGCGGGGCCGCGGTGCATGGGCGCGAGCACCTGGACGTCGCGCCGCGGGTCGAGGCCGAACTTGGCGGGGATCCGGCGGGCGGCGACGTCGACGGTGAGCCGCCCGGCCTCCTCGGTGTCGTCCTCCACGAACAGGAAGAAGTCCTTGAGCCCCGAAGTGACAGGATGCTGCCCGGAGTTGATCCGGTGCGCATTGGTGACGACGCCGGACTCCTGAGCCTGCCGGAAGATCCGCGTTAGCCGCACAGCGGGCACAGGACTTTTCTCCGCCAGCATGTCGCGCAGCACCTCACCGGCCCCCACACTCGGCAACTGATCCACATCCCCCACAAAAAGAAGATGCGCCCCGGGCGGCACGGCTTTCACGAGCTTGTTGGCGAGCAGCAGATCCAACATGGACGCCTCGTCCACCACCACAAGGTCGGCGTCCAGCGGCCGCTCCTTGTCGTACGCGGCGTCCCCGCCCGGCTTCAATTCGAGCAGCCGGTGAACAGTGGACGCCTCGGCCCCGGTCAGCTCGGCGAGCCGCTTGGCAGCGCGCCCCGTGGGCGCGGCGAGCACGACCTTGGCGCGCTTGGCCCGGGCCAGCTCCACGATCGACCGTACGGTGAAGGACTTTCCGCAGCCGGGGCCGCCGGTGAGCACGGCCACCTTCTTGCTGAGCGCGAGCTTGACCGCCTCCTCCTGCTCGGGAGCGAGCTGTGCCCCCGTGCGGTCGGCGAGCCACGCGAGCGCCTTGTCCCACGCGACGTCCTGGAAGGCGGGCATACGGTCGTCCTCCGTGCGCAGCAGTCTGAGCAGCTGGGCGGAGAGCGAGAGTTCGGCCCGGTGGAAGGGGACCAGGTAGATCGCGGTGACCGGCTCCCCGTCCTCGCCCGGCACCGTCTCGCGTACCACGCCGGGCTCGCCGGAATCCTCGTCGGGCAGGGCCAGTTCGGCGAGACACTCGATGACGAGGCCGGTGTCGACCTGGAGCAGCTTCACGGCGTCGGCGATGAGCCGCTGCTCGGGCAGGAAGCAGTGCCCCTGGTCGGTGGATTGCGAAAGGGCGTACTGGAGACCGGCCTTGACCCGCTCCGGGCTGTCGTGCGGAATGCCGACGGACTGGGCGATGCGGTCGGCCGTGAGGAATCCGATGCCCCAGACGTCGGAGGCGAGGCGGTACGGCTGGTTCTTCACGACGGAGATCGAGGCGTCGCCGAACTTCTTGTAGATGCGCACGGCGATGGAGGTGGAGACACCGACGCTCTGCAGGAAGACCATCACTTCCTTGATGGCCTTCTGTTCCTCCCACGCGTCGGCAATCTTCTTCGTCCGCTTGGGGCCGAGCCCCGGCACCTCGATCAGCCGCTTCGGCTCCTGCTCGATGATGTCGAGGGTGTCGAGCCCGAAGTGCTGCGTGATGCGGTCGGCGAAGACGGGTCCGATGCCCTTGACCAGGCCGGATCCGAGATAGCGGCGGATGCCCTGGATGGTGGCGGGCAACAGCGTCGTGTAGTTCTCGACCGTGAACTGCTTGCCGTACTGCGGGTGGGAGCCCCAACGGCCCTCCATCCGCAGCGACTCGCCCACCTGCGCCCCGAGCAGCGAGCCGACGACGGTCAGCAGGTCCCCGGCGCCCCTGCCGGTGTCGACCCGGCCGACCGTGTACCCGGTCTCCTCGTTGGCGTACGTGATCCGCTCGAGGACTCCCTCGAGCCGCGCCATCGGCCGCGCTCCGGCAGCCGCCTGCTGCATCGCCATGATCCGACGGTAGCGGGAGGGTGTGACAACGCGGGAGGGGTCACCCGGCCCCGGACCCACCCGCGGAGCGAGTGATCTGGATCACTTCAGGGCCGCGATGACTTCCGGGCCGTGGCCACGTCTTATCGACGACATCCTCGGCACCCCGCAGACAGGAGCGCGCCATGCCCGCCACCAAGGGACCCGCCGGCTACTTCCCCGCCATCGAGAAGAAGTACGGCGAGCCGGTCGCCCACTGGCAGGACCTCATCCGCTCCTCGCCGCTCACCAAGCACATGGAGCTGGTGAACTGGCTCAAGGCGGAGCACGGTCTGGGCCACGGGCACGCCAACGCCCTCGTGGCCCACACGCTGGCCGAGGGCCGCGGGGCGTAGGCCCCGACCCTCACACCCCGCCCATCGGCTCCGGATCCACGCGCATCGGCGTGCCCCACACGCGGACGACCTCGTAGTCCGTGAACTCGTGGACCAGGCGGTACGCCATCGCCGCGTCCGGGCGGCGGCGCTGGGCCGCCAGGTAGAGGTCCGCCTCGCGGCGGTCGTGGCGGGGGGTGCCGCAGAGCTGCCACACCTGCCCGTTCCACATCTCCGGGATCCAGCGCTGCTGGGGCTGGGGGCGGTCCTCGCGGGTGCCGTAGCGGGAGAGCACGGGGCCCTCCTCGGCGGAGCGCGCCGCCGGGCCGGGGGCGCCCGAGATCTGGGAGCGGCGGGCCTTGCGGCGGCGGGTCTCGCAGAACAGGCACAGGTCGGGGGCGGACTCCTCGACCGGGCCGTAGGGGTGCTCCTTGCAGCGGGTCGTGGGCTTCTCGCCGGACACGGCGTCGTCGAGCTGGTCGAGGGCGCGGGTCAGGTCGCCGCGGACCTCGTGCAGCACGTCGTCCGGGGTGTCGCCGGTGAGCTTCTCGCCGTGCTCGCCGAGCACGCGGAGGGCGCGGCCTAGTGCGGTGAGCTGCGCGTGGTTCACGTCCGTTGCTCCGTCTCCGTCATCCATGACTCATTGCTTCGCAATGAGTTCCACCTTCGCACGCGCCACCGACAATCCCGTCCGGCGACGGCGTTGCGCCCCGGGGCTCCGCCCCAGACCCCCGCGCCTCAAACGCCGGCGGGGCTTGATAGCCCCATCACGATCCCGTCACGACCACTCCCACCCCCTTGCCCCCACCTCATGTAATCGATTCCAATCCCTCATGCAGATCGATGTAATCGATTCCACGTAGCCACAAGGAGGTGGCCGGCGATGGCGAGTATCAAGGATGTGGCGGCCGCGGCCGGCGTTTCCGTCGCCACGGTTTCCCGGGTTCTGAACAGTCACCCGTCCGTCAGCCCGGACGCCCGCGCCCGCGTACTCGCCGCCGTGGAGTCGCTCGGCTACCGGCCCAACGCGGTGGCCCGTTCGCTGCGCACCGCGCAGACCCGCACGCTCGGCCTCGTCATCAGCGACGTGCTGAACCCGTACTTCGGCGAACTGGCCCGCTCCGTCGAGGACGAGGCCCGCGGGCTCGGCTACAGCGTGATCATCGGCAACGCCGACGAACGGCCGGAGCTCCAGGACCACCACGTACGCACCCTGCTCGACCGGCGCATCGACGGCCTGCTCGTCTCCCCCACCGACGGCGCCTCACCGCTGATGCTCGACGCGGCCCGCGCGGGCACGCCCATGGTCTTCGTCGACCGCTGGATCCCCGGCGTCGACGTGCCCGTGGTGCGCTCCGACGGACGCGCCGCCGTCCGGGACCTCGTCGCCCACCTGCACCGGCTCGGCCACCGCCGCCTCGCGATCATCGCGGGCCCGGCCGCCACCACGACCGGCAGCGAGCGCGTCGACGCGTTCCGGGAGGCCCTCGCCTCGTACGAGATCGAGCTGCCGGACGCCTACATCGGGCAGGGCGACTTCCAGGCGGACAGCGGGCGCCGGGTGACCGAGGCGTTCCTCGATCTGCCCGAGCCGCCCCAGGTCGTCTTCGCGGCGGACAACCTCATGGCGCTCGGCGCGCTCGACGCCATCCGCGCGCGCGGGATGCGCGTACCCGACGACATCGCGGTCGCCGCGTTCGACGACATCCCGTGGTTCGTGCACACCGATCCGCCCATCACGGCGATCGCCCAGCCCACCAAGGACCTCGGCCGGGCCGCCGTGCGCGCCCTGGTCGACCGCATCGAGGGGCGGGTGCCCGAGTCGGTCATCCTCCCCGCCCACCTCGTCGTACGACGCTCCTGCGGCGAGATCGGCGAAACCCCCCACCCGCCCCAAGCCCCCCACACGCCCACCTCAATGGAGAGGAGCAACGGATGAGCAGCTCCGAAGAGTTGCTGCGTATCGAAGGGATACGGAAGACCTTCCCCGGCGTGGTCGCGCTCGACAGCGTCGACTTCGACCTGCGCCGCGGGGAGGTGCACGTACTGCTCGGTGAGAACGGGGCCGGAAAGAGCACGCTGATCAAGATGCTCTCCGGTGCCTACACGCCCGACGAGGGCCGTATCACCGTCGGTGGCGAGCAGGTCCGCATCCATGGTGCGCAGGACGCCGAACGGCTCGGCATCGCGACGATCTATCAGGAGTTCAATCTCGTTCCTGATCTGACCGTCGCCGAGAACATCTTCCTGGGGCGCCAGCCGCGCCGCTTCGGTCTCATCGACCGGAAGAGGATGGAGGCGGACGCCGAGGAGCTCCTCGCGCGCGTGGGCGTGAATGTGTCGCCACGCGCGCGGGTGCGCGAACTGGGCATCGCCCGGCTCCAGATGGTGGAGATCGCGAAGGCGCTCAGCCTGAACGCGCGCGTGCTCATCATGGACGAGCCGACCGCCGTGCTCACCTCCGAAGAGGTCGAGAAGCTCTTCGCGATCGTCCGGCAGCTGCGCGAGGACGGCGTCGGCGTCGTCTTCATCACCCACCACCTGGAGGAGATCGCCGCGCTCGGCGACCGGGTGACCGTGATCCGGGACGGGCGGAGCGTCGGGCAGGTCCCGGCGTCCACGCCCGAGGACGAGCTCGTCCGCCTCATGGTGGGCCGCTCCATCGACCAGCAGTACCCGCGCGAACGCCCGGACACCGGGAGCGCGTTGCTGAAGGTCGAGGGCCTGACCCGGGACGGCGTCTTCCACGACGTCGGCTTCGAGGTGCGGGCCGGCGAGGTCGTCGGCATCGCGGGGCTCGTGGGCGCGGGACGCACCGAGGTCGTACGGGCCGTCTTCGGCGCCGACCCGTACGACTCCGGCTCCGTCGAGGTCGCGGGCAGCGCGCTCCCCCGGCACGACGTCATCGCCGCGATGGCCGCCGGGGTCGGGCTCGTCCCCGAGGACCGCAAGGGGCAGGGGCTCGTCCTCGACCAGTCGGTGGAGGAGAACCTGGGGCTCGTGACGATGCGCTCCGCGACCCGCGCCGGTTTCGTCGACCGGCAGGGGCAGCACACGGCCGCCGAGCGGATCGCGAAGCAACTGGGCGTCCGGATGGCGGGCCTCCACCAGCACGTGCGCACGCTGTCCGGCGGCAACCAGCAGAAGGTCGTCATCGGCAAGTGGCTGCTCGCGGACATCAAGGTGCTGATCCTCGACGAGCCGACGCGCGGCATCGACGTCGGCGCGAAGGTCGAGATCTACCAGCTCATCAACGAGCTGACCGCCGCAGGGCACGCCGTGCTCA
Organism: Streptomyces sp. UC4497; assembly: GCF_054871485.1. NCBI lineage: Bacteria > Bacillati > Actinomycetota > Actinomycetes > Kitasatosporales > Streptomycetaceae > Streptomyces > Streptomyces sp. UC4497. The sequence goes on from NZ_JBTYHB010000006.1 coordinate 218,301, forward strand.
TGATCTCCAGCGATCTTCCCGAAGTGCTCGGCATGAGCGACCGGGTCCTTGTGATGGCGCAGGGACGCATCGCCGGTGAACTCGCCGCCGAGGACGCCACGCAGGACTCCGTGATGGCCCTCGCCGTCAGCAACCAGAACACCGACAACCAGCAGCACAACGCCTTCGAAGAGGAGGGCTCCCGTGACCACTGAGACACTGAACAAGCCACAGGCCAAGAACAACGGGAGCCTGCTGCGGCTGCTCCTCGACAACGGCGCGCTGACCGCGCTCGTCGTCCTGGTCATCGCCATGTCGCTGATGTCCGGCGACTTCCTGACCACGCAGAACCTGCTGAACGTCGGCGTGCAGGCGGCCGTCACCGCGATCCTCGCGTTCGGTGTCACCTTCGTCATCGTCTCGGCGGGCATCGACCTGTCGGTCGGCTCCGTGGCCGCGCTGTCGGCGACCGTCCTCGCGTGGGCGGCGACGAGCGAGGGCGTGCCGGTGGTGATAGCCGTGCTGCTCGCCGTCGTCACGGGTGTCGCCTGCGGTTTCGTCAACGGCCTGCTCATCTCGTACGGCAAGCTCCCGCCGTTCATCGCGACGCTGGCGATGCTGTCGGTCGGGCGCGGTCTGTCCCTGGTGATCTCGCAGGGTTCGCCGATCCCGTTCCCCGACTCGGTCTCCAAGCTCGGTGACACGCTCGGCGGCTGGCTGCCCGTGCCGGTCATCGTGATGATCGTGATGGGGCTCATCACGGCGGTCGTCCTCGCCCGTACGTTCATCGGCCGGTCCATGTACGCGATCGGCGGCAACGAGGAGGCGGCGCGCCTCTCCGGTCTGCGCGTGAAGCGGCAGAAGCTCGTCATCTACGGCCTGTCCGGCCTGTTCGCGGCCGTCGCCGGCATCGTGCTCGCCTCCCGTCTCGCCTCCGCGCAGCCGCAGGCAGCGAACGGCTACGAACTGGACGCCATCGCCGCCGTCGTCATCGGCGGCGCCTCGCTGGCCGGTGGTACGGGCAAGGCGTCGGGCACGTTCATCGGCGCGCTGATCCTCGCCGTGCTCCGCAACGGCCTCAACCTCCTTTCGGTGTCCGCCTTCTGGCAGCAGGTCGTCATCGGTGTCGTGATCGCCCTCGCGGTGCTCCTCGACACGGCGCGCCGCAAGGCCGGTGCGCAGCCGGCCTCCGCGGGTGTGGGCACCGGTGGGCCCCGGCAGCGGATGCAGTACGTGCTCGCGGCCGTGGTCGCGATCGCGATCGTCGGCGGCCTCGCGGTGTGGAACAACACCGGTTCCTCCGGCGGCAAGAAGGACCTCAAGCTCGGCATGGCGGTGTCAACGCTCAACAACCCGTTCTTCACGGAGATGCGGGCGGGCGCGCAGGCCGAGGCGAAGAAGCAGGGCGTCGAGCTGACTGTCACGGATGCGCAGAACGACGCCTCGCAGCAGGCCAACCAGCTGCAGAACTTCACGAGCGAGGGGCTCAGCGCCGTCATCGTGAACCCGGTCGACTCCGACGCCGTCGGACCGTCCGTGCGCACCGCCAACAAGGCCGACATCCCCGTCGTCGCCGCCGACCGCGGCGTCAACAAGGCGAAGGCCGCGACCCTCGTCGCCTCCGACAACGTCGCGGGCGGCAAGCAGGCCGCGAAGATCATGGCCGACAAGCTGGGCGGCAAGGGGAAGATCGCGGTCCTCCAGGGCCAGGCCGGTACCTCGGCCAGCCGTGAGCGCGGCGCGGGCTTCGCCGCCGGGCTGAAGAACTACCCGGGCATCAAGGTCGTCGCCAAGCAGCCCGCGGACTTCGACCGCACCAAGGGCCTGGACGTCATGACGAACATGCTCCAGTCGCACCCCGACGTCGACGGCGTCTTCGCCGAGAACGACGAGATGGCGCTCGGCGCGATCAAGGCGCTCGGTTCGAAGGCCGGCAAGTCCGTCCCCGTCATCGGCTTCGACGGCACGCCCGACGGCTTCAAGGCGGTCAAGGCGGGCACGCTGTACGCCTCCGTGGCCCAGCAGCCGCGCGAGCTCGGAAAGATGGCCGTGCAGAACGCGATCGCCGCGGCGAAGGACAAGAAGATCTCCTCGGCGGTGAAGGTGCCGGTGAAGGTCGTCACGGCGAAGAACGTCGCCGACTTCAAGTGATCAGCTCCGTAAGGCGGCTCTCGTACCCTTTGGCGTGACGTACGAAGAAAGGCACAACATGAACACGTACGACCTCCTCGTCGTGGGGTCGGCCAACGCCGACCTGGTGGTGGGCGTCGACCGGCGGCCGGGCGCGGGCGAGACCGTTCTCGGCTCGGACCTGACGACCCACCCCGGCGGCAAGGGCGCCAACCAGGCGGTCGCCGCCGCCAAGTTGGGCGCTCGTACGGCGCTGCTCGCGCGGGTCGGCGACGACGGGCACGGCAGGCTGCTGCGCGACTCGATGGAGGCGGCGGGCGTGGACACGTCCGGCGTGCTGGTCGGCGGGGCGCCCACCGGGGTCGCGCTGATCACCGTGGACCCGTCCGGCGACAACTCGATCGTGGTGTCGCCGGGCGCGAACGGGCGGCTCACGCCCGAGGACGTACGGTCGGCGGGCGAGCTGTTCGCGGGGGCGCGGGTCGTCTCGATGATGCTGGAGATCCCGCTGGAGACGGTCGCGGAGGTGGTCCGCAACCTGGCGGACGGCGCCCGCCTCGTCCTCAACCCCTCGCCGCCCGCCCCGCTCCCCGACGAGGTGCTCGCGGCCTGCGACCCGCTGATCGTCAACGAGCACGAGGCGAAGGTCATCGCCGGTGAGGACCTCGGCGACGACCCCGAGGACTGGGCGCGGCAGCTGCTGTCGCTCGGCCCGCGCTCGGTCGTCGTCACCCTCGGCTCCGAGGGTGCGCTCGTCGCGGACGCGGCCGGTTCGGAGCGGGTCGCGGCGGTGAAGGTGAAGGCCGTCGACACGACCGGCGCCGGTGACGCGTTCACGGCGGCGCTCGCATGGCGCCTCGGCACCGGCGAGTCCCTCGCCGACGCCGCCGCCTACGCGGCGAAGGTCGGCGCGGCGGCCGTCACGAAGGAGGGCGCACAGGCCTCGTACCCGACGTCCGAGGAGGTCGCGTCACTGTGAAGAAGGCGGGAATACTCAACCGCCATCTGGCGGGCGCCATCGCGGAGTTGGGGCACGGCGACGGGGTGCTGATCTGCGACGCGGGCATGCCGATCCCGGCGGGTCCGCGCGTCGTCGACCTCGCGTTCCGTGCCGGTGTGCCGTCCTTCGCGGAGGTCCTCGACGGGCTGCTCGACGAGCTGGTGGTGGAGGCGGCCACGGCGGCCCGCGAGGTGCGGGAGGCGAACCCGGACACCGCCGAGCTCCTCCAGGACCGCCTGGAGCCCCTCGGTTTCGTCACGCACGAGGAGCTGAAGGCACTGTCGGCGCACGCGCGTCTCGTCGTACGCACGGGAGAGGCGCGTCCGTACGCGAACGTGCTGCTGCGCTGCGGAGTCTTCTTCTGAGCTAGGCCTGCACCACCCCGAAAACCCTGCGAGGGGCCCGGTCCGCGGACCGGGCCCCTCGGGCTCTCCCCCTCCTGCGCCGGAACCCCGATCCCCCCAGATCGCCCCCCTGGGTGTTCCGACACCCAGTACGACACTCGGGCCGTGCAGAGGGTTGTACGTGGTTGCGGAGAAAACTTTTACAGGGCGTGCGCCGCGAATTACACGGCGTGTGCCGTGAACCGCTGAGCCGTCTCCGCCAGCACCTCGCGCCCGTCGCGGGCCCACAGACCGTCGTTGAACAGCTCGACCTCGATGGGCCCCGCGTACCCCTGCGCCTCGACGAGACCACGCCAGTACCGCATGTCGATGGAGCCGTCGCCGATCTGCCCGCGCCCGTTGAGGACACCCTCGGGCAACGGCGTGGTCCAGTCGGCGAGTTGGAACGTCGCGATACGTCCCTGCTCCCCGGCCCGCGCGATCTGCGCGGGCGCCTGGTCGTCCCACCAGATGTGGTACGTGTCCACGCAGACGCCGACCTGCTCCGCCGGGAAGCGTTCGGCGATGTCCAGGGCCTGCGTCAGCGTCGAGACGACACAGCGGTCGGACGCGTACATCGGGTGCAGCGGCTCGATCGCGAGCCGAACGCCACGCTCGGCGGCGTACGGGGCGAGCTCGACGAGCGCGTCCGCGATACGTTCCCGGGCGCCCGGCAGGTCGTACGAACCGGCCGGGAGGCCGCCCGAGACGAGCACCAGGACGTTCGTGCCGAGGGTGACGGCCTCGTCGACGGCGCGCTTGTTGTCCTCGATCGCGGCCTTGCGCTCAGTCTCGTCGATGCCGGTGAGGAAGCCGCCCCGGCAGTGCGTGGTGACGTTGAGCCCGGCGTCGCGCAGCAGCTTCGCGGCGGCCTCGACGCCGTACTCCTGGACGGGCGCACGCCACGTACCGAGATTCTGGACGCCCAACTCCCGGCATGCGTCGACCAGTTCGGGAAGCCCGAGCTGCTTGACGGTCATCTGGTTGATGGAGAAGCGGGGGTCCGCGGTGAACTTCTCGGCGCTCATGAGGTCACTCCGTACAGGGCGAGCAGGTTCTTCATCCGGGCCTCGGCGAACTCCGGCTTCGGGAACAGGCCCAGCTGGTCGGCGAGTGCGTAGGCGCGCGCGAAGTGCGGCAGCGAACGGGCGGACTGGAGGCCGCCGACCATCGTGAAGTGGTCCTGGTGGCCGGAGAGCCAGGCGAGGAAGACGACGCCGGTCTTGTAGAAGCGGGTCGGCGCCTGGAACAGGTGGCGCGACAACTCGACGGTCGGGTCGAGGAGTTCACGGAATCCCTGGACGTCGCCCGTGTCGAGGGTGCGCACCGCCTTCGCGGCGAGCGGGCCCAGCGGGTCGAAGATGCCGAGCAGCGCGTGCGAGAAGCCGCGGTCGTCGCCGGCGATCAGTTCCGGGTAGTTGAAGTCGTCGCCGGTGTAGCAGCGCACGCCGTTCGGGAGGCGGCGGCGGATGTCGACCTCGCGCTGGGCTTCGAGCAGCGAGACCTTGATGCCGTCGACCTTGTCGGAGTGCGCCTTGATGATCTCGACGAAGGTGTCGGTGGCGGCGTCCAGGTCGGGCGAGCCCCAGTAGCCCTCGAGCGCCGGGTCGAACATCGGGCCGAGCCAGTGCAGGATGACGGGTTCGGTGGCCTGGCGGAGCAGGTGGCCGTACAGGTCGACGTAGTCCTGCGGGCTGTTCGCGGCGGCGGCGAGCGCGCGGGAGGCCATCAAGATGACCTGGGCGCCCGCCTCCTCGGCGACCGCGAGCTGCTCCTCGTACGCGGCGCGCACGTCCTTGAGGGAAGCGCCGGGCGCGACCTGGTCGGTGCCGACGCCGACCGCGATGCGCCCGCCGACCGACTTGGCCTCGGCCGACGAGCGGCGGATCAGCTCGGCGGCGCCCGCCCAGTCCAGGCCCATGCCGCGCTGCGCGGTGTCCATGGCCTCCGCGACGCCGAGGCCGTGCGACCACAGGTGGCGGCGGAAGGCGAGGGTGGCGTCCCAGTCGACGGCGGCCGGGGAGTCCGGGGTGGTGTCGGCGAGCGGGTCGGCGACGACGTGCGCGGCCGAGTAGACGACGCGGGACGCGAGCGGGGCGCCCGTGTCGAAGGTGAGGGGTTCGGCGCGCGGCTCGTAGGCCTTCAACTCACCGGCAGCGTTGGGGAGATGGATGGTCACAGCGAGATCTCCGGAACGTCGAGGCGGCGGCCCTCGGCGGACGACTTCAGGCCCAGCTCGGCCATCTGCACGCCGCGCGCACCGGCGAGCAGGTCCCAGTGGTAGTCGGCGCCGGCGTAGACGTGCTGGAGGAACAGCTCCCACTGCACCTTGAAGCCGTTGTCGAACTCGGTGTTGTCCGGCACTTCCTGCCACTGGTCGCGGAAGGAGTAGGTGGCGGGGAGGTCCGGGTTCCAGACGGGCTTCGGGGTCGAACTGCGGTGCTGGACTCGGCAGTTGCGAAGACCGGCGACAGCCGACCCTTCCGTACCGTCCACCTGGAACTCGACCAGCTCGTCACGATTGACGCGCACGTCCCACGAGGAGTTGATCTGCGCGACGATGCCGCCCTCGATCTGGAAGATGCCGTACGCGGAGTCGTCGGCGGTGGCGTCGTAGGGCTTGCCGTTCTCGTCCCAGCGGGTGGGGATGTGGGTCTGGGCCAGCGCGTTCACGGAGGTCACGCGGCCGAACAGCTCGTGCAGCACGTACTCCCAGTGCGGGAACATGTCGACGACGATGCCGCCGCCGTCCTCCGAGCGGTAGTTCCAGGACGGCCGCTGGGCCTCCTGCCAGTCACCTTCGAAGACCCAGTACCCGAACTCGCCGCGCACGGAGAGGATCCGGCCGAAGAAGCCACCGTCGATGAGCCGCTTCAGCTTGAGCAGACCCGGCAGGAACAGCTTGTCCTGCACGACACCGGACTTGATGCCCGCCTCGCGCGCCAGGCGGGCCAGCTCGATGGCGCCCTCAAGTCCTGTGGCGGTCGGCTTCTCGGTGTAGATGTGCTTGCCGGCAGCGATCGCCTTCTTGAGCACCTCCTCGCGCCCCGAGGTCATCGCGGCGTCGAAGAAGATGTCGACACTGTCGTCCGCGAGGACGGCGTCGATGTCGGTGGAGATATTGGCCGGGTCGAGGTCGTGCTTCTCGGCGAGCGCCTTCAGGGCGTGCTCGCGGCGGCCCACGAGAACCGGCTCGGGCCACAGCACCGTGCCGTCGCCGAGGTCGAGTCCGCCCTGCTCGCGGAGGGCGAGGATGGAGCGGACGAGGTGCTGGCGGTAGCCCATGCGCCCCGTCACACCGTTCATGGCGATGCGCACCGTCTTGCGTGTCACGTGAGTTCCTTCCTCCGGCCGACCGGCCATTCGTGCCCCGCGTATTGCTGCATACGCGAGGTGGCGCCTGCAGAATCTTTCGTAGCAAGCGCTTTCTACCTAAGAAGAAGCTAGCCTCTGGACTGCCGCTCGGACAAGAGCGGATACGAGACCGGGGTCTCGGGAGCTTCGCCGCGGACCCGGGACCCTTCACGGAGGAAGACTCGATGACCGTGACCCTGTCGGATGTGGCCGCCCGCGCGCAGGTGTCCCCCGCCACCGTCTCGCGCGTCCTGAACGGGAACTACCCCGTCGCCGCGAGCACGCGCGAGCGGGTGCTCAAGGCCGTGGACGACCTGGACTACGTGCTCAACGGGCCGGCGAGCGCCCTCGCCGCCGCCACCTCCGACCTGGTCGGGGTCCTGGTCAACGACATCGCGGACCCGTTCTTCGGGATCATGGCGTCCGCGGTGCAGTCGGAGATCGTCGGGCCCGGTGGCCGGGCGGGCGGCGAGCGGCTCGCGGTGGTCTGCAACACGGGCGGCGAGCCGGAGCGCGAGCTGACCTACCTCACCCTGTTGCAGCGCCAGCGCGCGGCGGCGGTCGTGCTCACGGGTGGGGCGATCGAGAACGAGGCCCATGTCGCGGCCGTGGCGGCCAAGTTGCGGCGGCTCGCGGAGGCCGGGACGCGGGTCGTGCTCTGCGGCCGCCCGCCGGTGCCGGACACGGATGCGGTGGCGCTCACCTTCGACAACCGTTCCGGGGCTAGGGAGTTGACGGATCACCTGCTGGCCCTCGGGCACCGACGGATCGGCTACGTCGCGGGCCCCGAGGAGCGCACGACGACGCGTCACCGCCTGGAGGGCCACCGCGAGGCGCTGGCCGCGGCCGGGGTGATCGAGTCGGACGGCCTTGTGGCGCACGGCTCGTACGACCGTACGTCGGGCTACGAGGCAACGGCCGAACTGCTTCGCAGGGAGCCGGAGTTGACGGCAGTGGTGGCGGCGAACGACAGCGTGGCGCTCGGCGCGTGCGCGGCCCTGCGGGAGGCGGACCTGCGCATCCCGGAGGACGTCTCGGTGGTCGGCTTCGACGACCTCCCCTTCAGCATCGACGCGGCCCCGCCACTGACGACGTTCCACCTCCCACTGGCCGAGGCGGCGGCGCGGGCGGGCCGGATCGCGATGGGCCGGGAGGCGGCGCCCAAGGGGCGGATCGTGGAGGTGCGGGGGGAGTTGGTGGTGCGGGGGTCGACGGGGAAGCCGCGGGCGTAGCGCCTATCGGGCGGCGGCACGGGGATCGCGTCCCGCCAGCCGGCACCCGACGCAGTCCGCATGGCCTTCGCGGGCGGCCATGTCCCGTACGCCGACGGGGTGTTGGCCTGCCGGTCGCGGCCCCGGCGGCTTCCCCCAGCCCGTGAGGTGCAGGGCCCAGGCGAGGAGTGCGGCCAGGGCCAGCACCGCGGGGCCGAGCCAGAGGCCCGGTCGCCAGCCGATGATTCCCAGGCCCGCGGTCGCGGCCCCGACCGCGGCGAGCGCGCAGCCGGCCCAGCCGGCGAGGGTGTGCCCTTCGTCCGTCACCACCATGTGCCGTACCCCCAGTCCGTGATCACCATCATTTATTGAGCGATGACTCAAGAGCAACGAGCCGCGAGGACCCTAACACTGTTCTTGAGCGACCACTCAAGATATTCGGGAGCCCGGGATACAGTGACGCCATGACTGGCGGCACGACTGGCGGAACAACCGAGGGACAGACCCGCCCCCGCGGGCGACCGCGCACGTTCGACCGGGACGCGGCGCTGGCGGTGGCCGTGCGGCTGTTCTGGGAGCGGGGCTACGAGGCGACCTCGGTGGGCGAGCTGACCGGGGCGATGGGCATCCGCCCGGCCAGCCTGTACGCGGCGTTCGGCGACAAGAAGTCGCTGTTCAGGGAGGCCGTCGAGGTCTACGGGCGATCGCCGGTCGGCGCCTTCGTCGGCGTGGCGCTTGCCGAGGAGCCGACGGCGTACGGGGCGTTCGCCCGCATCCTGCGCGAGGCGGCCCGCACGTACGCGGACCCCTCGCACCCGGCGGGCTGCCTGGCCATCAGCGCCGCGACGAACGTGACAGAGCAGGACGCGGAGATCGCGGCGTTCCTGCGCGACGTCCGCAACGCGGGGGTCACTTCATTCGAGGCCCGCCTGCGCCAGGCCCGCTCAGCGGGAGAACTCCCCCCGGAAACCGACACGACGGCACTCGCCTCGTACTTCGCCGCCGTGGTCCAGGGCCTGTCCCAACGCGCCCGGGACGGCGCGAACGCGGACGAGCTCACACAGGTCGCCGAGTTCGCCTTGGCGGCGTGGCCGGGCGACCGACCCTGACGTCCGTCGTGCGGCGGACATCCACGTACAGCGAACGCCCCTCCCGGAGGACGGGCTAGAGATCTTCCGCGGCACCCGACACCCCCACCTGAAGCGCATCCAAAGCGTGGGTCAGGTTCGTCAGCTGGTCGGGGGTCATCGCGCCGAAGACCCGCCGCAGCACCCGCTCCCCCGCCGCCGTGCCCGCGGTGAGGGCCTCGGTGCCCTGGGGGGTGAGGCGGACCAGTTTGGAGCGGGCGTCGGTGGGGGCCGGGGTTCGTTCGATCAGGCCCTCGCGTTCCAGTGCCTCGACGGACTGGGTGACCGAGCGGGGGGCCTGGCCTAGTTCGCGGGCCAGGGCCGACTGGCCGAGGGCGCCGTGGCGTTCGAGGACCTGGAGGACCTTCGTGCGGGCCAGGGAGAGGCCGCCGGCCGTCATCGCGTCGTCGACCACTTTGCGCAGGTGGTGCCCGAGTGTCAGGTATCGCAGACCGATTTCCACGGGATCCGGTTCGCGACCGTTCACGGGCATGGCATCCGTCCTTCGGGGTTCGGGGTTCGGCCGGGGGCTTCCCGGCTCGACTCTTGAGGTACCTCAAGAAGTGTTAGGTTGGTGAGGTACCTCAAGATTAAGCGAGAGGGAGTCCCCATGGATGTGCGGCCCGTCGTCGTCATGACTGGTGCCACCAACGGCATGGGGCGGCTTGCCGCTCTCGATCTGGCCCGGCGCGGTGTCCGCCTCGGCGTCGTCGCCCGGAGCCGGGCGAAGGCCGATGCGTTGCGGGAGGAGGTCGAGCGGGTCGCGCCGGGGGCCCCGGTCGATGTCTTTCTCGCTGATCTGTCCCTGCTCGGCGACGTGCGCCGGGTCGGTGAGGAGATCGCCGCGCGATATGCGCGGATCGACGTGCTGATCAACAACGCGGGGCTGCACGCCTTTTCCCAGCGGGTCACCTCCGAGGGGTACGCCGAGATGACCGCCGTGAACTACCTCGCGCCCTGGTTGCTCACCGACATCCTGTGCGACAGGCTCATCGCGTCGGCGCCCGCCCGGATCGTCACCGTCGCCTCCCGGGCCTCGCTCCGGGCCGGCCCGCTCGACCTGGTCGATCCGGTCAAGGACCTCATCGACACCGCGCCCTTCACGCGTCGCGGGTCGGGCCCGTTGTACGGTCGGTCCAAGCTGATGGACATCATGTTCACCCAGGAACTCGGGCGCAGGCTTGAAGGCGCGGGGGTCTCCGTCACCTGTTGCTGCCCCGGCTTCAACGCCACCGGCCTGGGACGTGAACTCCCCCTGTCCGGCGTGCTGGAGAAGGTTCTCAACCGGTTGAGCATCGGTGATCCTCAGCACGGGGCCGACATCATCGTGAGGCTCGCAACCGACCCCAGCCCCGGGTTCGCCGACAGCGTCGGTGGCTATTTCGCCGCCAGGACCGCCGAGCCGTTGCAGTGTCCTGAGAGCGGGCGTGCTGAGGGTGCACAGCGTGCCCTGTGGGAGGCCACGGCCGCGCTCGTGCGGGATTTTCGCGGGCCGCGGCCGTGAGCACACAGGACGGGGCTACACGTGCGGCCTGCGTCCGCGCTCCTGCTCCGGGAACGACTGGTCCTCCCCCGGCAGCGTCGGCTTCGGGAGCGTGGCCACCTCCTGCTTCGCCCGCTCCCACTGCTGCGCCGTGTCGGCCGGGAGCTTCGGCGGGCGCGGCTTGGCGTGCGAGAAGCGGAACGCCGAGGTCAGGTCGCCGAAGGTGTCGCGGCGCCAGTCGGTGATGTTGGGTTCCGCGACGCCCGTGAACTTCTCCAGGAACTGGAGCGCCGACGTGTGGTCGAAGGACTCCGAGGCCACCCAGCCGCCCACCGTCCAGGGCGAGACGATGATCGCCGGGACGCGGAAGCCGCCGCCGATGGGGAGACCCTGGATGAATTCGCCCGCGGTGCCCGCCGGAGGCGTCGGCGGGGTCACGTGGTCGAACAGGCCGTCGTTCTCGTCGTAGTTGAGGATGAAAGCGGTCTTCGCCCACACCTTCGGGTTCGACGCTATCGCCTCTATTTTGCGGGCCACGAAGTCGGCTCCCGCCGCCGGCAGATAGTCCGGGTGCTCGGACTCGTACGACGTCGGCATGATCCAGCTGACCGCCGGGAGGCGGTCGTTGCGGGCGTCGTCCTCGAAGGTGCCCTCGGGCTGGGGGCGCATGCCGCGTTCGTAGAGGTCGCTGCCCGGCGCCGCGTTCTTGAACGAAGCGAACTGCTCCAGCATGTTGCAGCCGTAGTCGTCGTCCTGCTGGTACACCTTCCAGCTGACGCCCGCCGCCTGGAGGCGCTCCGCGTATGTCGTCCAACGGTAGGGCTGCGGAGCCGTGTTGTTGAGGACAGGCCCGCCCTTCGTGCCGGACGGGTCGATCGAACCCGTCATCCAGTAGAGGCGGTTGGGCCACGTCGGGCCGAAGACGGAGCAGAAGTAGTTGTCGCAGATGGTGAAGGTCTCCGCGAGGGCGAATTGGAAGGGGATGTCCTTGCGCGTGTAATAGCCCATCACGTACGGGCCGTTGACGCCGTCGGCCTTGCGGTGGGCCGGGAGCCACTGGTCCATCTTCCCGTTGTTCCACGCCTCGTGCTGGACCGACCAGGCGTGGCTCGTGGACGGGATGGCCTGGGCGCTGGAGGTGTGCGTGTCCAGGTGGAACGGGAGCAGGTAGCCCTTCGGGTTCTCCGCGTCGGGCTGATAGAAGACCGAGCGGCCGGTGCTCAGCTTCTGCGCCTCGGGGTCGTTGAAGCCGCGTACGCCCTTGAGCGTGCCGAAGTAGTGGTCGAACGAGCGGTTCTCCTGCATGAGCATCACGACGTGCTCGATGTCCCGGAGCGAGCCCTTGCGTGGCGGGCCCGCCGCCACCGCCTTCTGGACGCTGGGCGGCAGGAGCGAGAGCGCGGCGGCGCCACCGACCGCGCCGGCCGCGGAGCCGAGGAGTCTACGTCGGGTGAGTTCGGCCATGAGTGTCCCCTGGTGTGAGATGCCGGAAGGTCCGGGCATGCCAACGGCCCGCGTGCGACGGGCCGTTGGATCACTGTGCGGCGCGCCGGATGTGGCGCGGAGGAGGCCCACGATGAACTCGGGAACAACGTGCGGAGAGCGCTTTCCCAACCCATGGGACGCCCTTGAACCGCCATACCTGCCGTATGCATGCACTTGACCGGACGGTCGCTTTCACGGCCACTTCCACGGCCGCTTCCACGACCGCTCCGGCGTCCGCCGCGTGGACGCGTCCGCACTCCCGGCGTACTGTGGGCACCACCCCGAACCTCTGACTGAGTCAACAATCTGACCCGCGAGGTGGCCCATGACCGTGCAGGACATCCGGTCCTTCAACCGCTTCTACACGAACGTGATCGGCGCGCTCGACTACAGCCGCCACCTGTACGCCCCGTACACCCTCACCGAGTCCCGCGTGCTGTACGAGCTGGCGCACACGGAGAAGGTCGACGCGGCCGACCTGCGCGTCCGACTGAGCCTGGACGCCGGGTACTTGAGCCGCATCCTGGGCAAGTTCGAGCGGGACGGGCTCGTCGAGCGCGGCTCGTCGGAGAAGGACTCGCGGCGGCGCCGCATCACCCTCACCGGGCGCGGCCGCACCACCGCCGAACTGCTCGACGAGCGCTCGCGGGAAACCGTCGGGGCGCTCCTCGACTCCGTCCCCGCCACCGACCGCGACCGCCTGTCCGAGGCGCTGCGCACCGTCCGCGAGATCCTCGGCGACGGCCGCGCCGCCCCGCACCCCGAGAACGTACTGCTGCGCGAGCCCGGCCCCGGCGACCTGGGGTGGATCGTCGCACGCAACGGGGCGCTGTACGCAGCCGAATTCGGCTGGAACGCGGACTACGAGGGCCTGGTCGCGCGCATCGTCGCCGACTTCGCAGAGGACCACGACCCGCACCTGGAGCGGGTGTGGATCGCCGAGCTGGACGGCCGTCCGGTGGGCTGCGTGATGTGCGTACGCGACGAGGCTCCGGGCACCGCGCGGCTCCGGCTGCTGCTGGTCGAGCCGGAGGCGCGGGGGCTCGGCATCGGGGACCGGCTGGTGCGGGCCTGCGTCGACTTCGCGCGGGGTGTCGGGTACCGGGAGATGACGCTGTGGACGAACGACGTGCTGAAGTCGGCGCGTTCGATCTACCAGCGGCACGGGTTCGTACTCGTCGGCGAGAAGCCGCACCGCTCGTTCGGCGCGGATCTGATCGGCCAGGACTGGAAAATGACCCTCCATAGGACGGCGGACTGACGGGTAGGGTCCGCCCCATGAAGCTGGCGTTCTCCACCCTCGGTGTCCCCGGTCTCCCTCTCGACGACGTGCTCGCGCTCGCCACCGAGCACGGCTATCACGGCGTCGAACTGCGTGCCCATCCCGAAGAGCCGGTGCATCCCGGGATCGACCGGGAGCAACGGGCCGATGCCGTCTCCCGGTTCAAGAGCGCCGGGGTCGAGGTCCTCGGCGTGGCCGGGTACGCGCGTGTGGCGGCGCCGGGCGAGGACGGGCCGGTGCTCGACGACGTGCGGGCGCTGGTGGACCTCGCGCGTGACCTGGGCGCACGGTACGTACGCGTCTTCCCTGGCGGGGGCGACGAGCAGGGCCCCGAGGAGGCGGATGCCACGGCCGCCCGGCGGCTGGGCGTCGCTGCCGAGTATGCGGCGGACCGGGGTGTGCGGGTGTTGCTGGAGACGCACGACTCGCATCGGACCGGGGCGGCCGCGTCCCGCATCCTCGGGACCGTCGGCCACCGGAACGTGGGGGCGTTGTGGGACGTGATGCACACGTGGCTCGGGGGCGAGCAGCCGGTGGTTTCGTACGCGGCGCTGTCCCCGTACCTGGGGTACGTACAGGTGAAGGACATCGCCGGGCCCGATGACACGACGCCGCTGCCGCTGGGGGGTGGGGTGCTTCCGTTGGCCGAGTGTGTGGAGGTGCTGAGTCGGGAGGGGTGGGACGGGTGGTTGTGCTGGGAGTACGAGGCGCGGTGGTACGAGGCGGCGGCCCCGCTGCCTGAGTTGCTCGGGGCGGGCCGGGAGCACCTGGGGCGCCTGCTGAACGAGTCGGCGTAGCCCTGTTGCGCCCACCGTTGCCTACGCCTCGGGGCTCCGCCCCGGACCCCGCTGCTCAAACGCCGCAGGGGCTTAATTTGGCCCACCCGGCGCGGCGGCATGACCGGGCACGCCCGGCACAGGGGCTTGAAGGTGCGCGCCCGCGCAGGGGCATGACTTTGCGTACCCGGCACCGGGGCTTTGACTGTGCCTGTCCGCCACAAGGGCTTAGAAGTGACCACCCTGCGCAGGGGATTGAGAGTCACCGCCCGACACAGCGGCTTGCTTTGACGCGCCCTGAGGAACAGGAGGCAAATCGCCCGAGGCGGTGGGCAAATCAAGCCCGCCTTTCGAACGAGAGCCCGCGGGGTCCGGGGCGGAGCCCCGTGGCGTAGGCAGCGGTGACCGGGGCGCGGACCTTGGCGTCGGCAGCGGTGACCGGCCCCCCGCGCGGGACGTAAGTGCCACCCCGCCCACCAGCAACGCCGCCGCGCACCACTGGAGCGCGCTCACCGGCTCGCCGAGGAAGATCGTCGCCGACGACATGCCGAAGACCGGGACCAGCAGGGCGTACGGCGCCACCCTCGACGCGTCGTAGCGGCGCAGCAGACCGCTCCAGGCGGTGAAGCCGAAGAGGGTCGTCACCAGCGCCACGTAGAGGATCGCCCCCGCGCCGGGGAGGTCGAGGGAGGACAGGGCCTCGGCGTCGCGGTCCGGGCCCTCGAACACCACCGACAGCGCGAGCAGCGGCAGCACCGGGACCGCGCTCGACCAGACCATGAACGCGAACGGGGCCTCGGGCGACGCCTTGCGGGTCAGGACGTTCGACACGCCCCAGAAGACCGCCGCGACCAGGACGAGCGCGAACGCGCCGAGCGGGCCCGAGCCACCCTCGTCGACCGCCGCCACCACGATGCCCGCGAGCGCCACCGCCATGCCCAATACCCTCACGCGGCCCGGGCGTTCACGCAGGAACACGAAGGCGATGACCGCCGTGAAGACCGCCTGGATCTGGAGGACCAGGGAGGACAGGCCGGCCGGCATCCCCGCGTTCATGCCCACGAAGAGCAGTCCGAACTTGCCGACGCCGAGCGCGAGCCCCACCCCCACGATCCAGCGCCACGCCACCCTCGGCCGCCCCACGAAGAAGATCGCGGGCAGCGCCGCGAGCAGGAAGCGCAGGGCGCAGAACAGGAGCGGCGGGAAGTGGTCGAGGCCGATGTCGATGACGACGAAGTTGACGCCCCACAGGGCGGCGACGAGTACGGCGAGGCCGGTGTGCGCGGGTTTCATGCGTCGAGGATCACCGGCCAGGACCATTTAGCACCAGCGAATGTTGCTGCATGGTTGGATGAAGCGTTGCTAATCGGAATCGGAAGGACCAGGGGGCCTGGGGATGTTGGATCTGCAGCGGCTGCGTGCTCTGCACGCCGTCTCCGTGCACGGCACCGTCGGCGCCGCCGCGACCGCGCTCGGCTACACGCCGTCCGCCGTCTCGCAGCAGATCGCCAAGCTGGAGCGCGAGACCCGCACGGCGCTGCTCGAACGGGAGGGGCGGGGCGTCCGGCTCACCGATGAGGCGCTGCAACTCGCGGAGACCGCACGTGAGTTGATGGCCATCATGGAGCGCGCCGAGACCGGTCTCGAGGAGCGGCGCGGGGTGCCGGCGGGGCGGCTGACGATCGCCGCGTTCGCCTCGGCCGCGCGCGGGCTGCTGCCCGGCGCGCTCGCCGATTTGGCCTCCCGGCATCCCGCGCTCGACACCCGGCTCTCCGAGGTCGATCCTCATCTGTCCGTGGACCTCGTGGCGAAGGGCGCCGTCGACGTCGTCGTCGCGCACGACTGGGACATCGCTCCGCTGCCGGCCCCCGCCGGGGTCGAACAGGCCGTGATCGGGGACGACTTGTGCGATCTGGTCGTGCCCGCCGGGCATCCGCTGGCCGGCCGGGACGCGGTGCGCCGCGAGGAGCTCGGGGGCGAGCGGTGGGTGTCGCAGCCGCCGGGCCGGGTGTGCCACGACTGGCTGCTGCGGACGATGCGCTCCGCGGGCTTCGAGCCGCTCATCGCCCATCAGGCCGAGGAGAATCCGACGCTGGCCGCTCTCGTGGCGGCGGGCCTCGGCATCGCGGTGCTCCCCCGGCTCGGGCGCGGGACACTGCCCGACGGAGTGGCCACGGTGCGACTCGAACCGGTGCCACGGCGGCGGCTGTACGCGCTGTGGCGCGACGGCACATCGCGCCGCCCCGCGGTCCGGGCGGTCGTCGAGGCGCTGCGCACCCAAGGGGACATCTGCCTGGTGCGGGCGACCGATCAGACCTAGGGCCCTTCTGACGGACCAGACTTGGCGCCCTTCTGGCGGACCAGACTTGGCGCCCTTCTGGCAAAACAGGCCCAGGGCCCGGACAAGCCCTGGCCACGGCCCAGTCACGGCCGCCTCGTTCACCACCTGCGCACCTATTTCACTGAATCCTCGAATTCCGGGAACCCGCGCCATCATGCTTCCGTCACAAAGACACGCTGCCGGAGAGTCACCGCAGTGCGGTGTCGGCCTCGCTGCTGGCTGCGAACGCTGACAAACCCTCTCCGCCGCCTGCGGCCGGCAGCGTCGCCGTCACCGGTACGCCCCCTCCATAGTGCCGGTGACGGCCCCCTCCTCGATGAGGCCGTCCGCCAACTCCCGCGCCTGCGCGGGCTCTTGACTGGCAGAAATTTTCCGGATACTCGTTGCGCGCGGAAGTTATTTTCAGGGTCCGCGCCTCCTCCGGAAGGAGCGATCGTGCCACTGTCCAGACGTACCGTGCTCGCCGCCGCCACCATCGGCGCCACCGCGGTCGGCCTCAGCGCCCCCACCGCACGGGCCGCGGGCGCCCCCGCGTCCGACCAGGCCCTCAAGAAGCTCATCTCCAAGATGTCCCTGGAGGAGAAGGTCGGCCAGCTCTTCGTCATGCGGGTGTACGGCCACTCGGCCACCGCCCCCGACCAGGCCGACATCGACGCCAACCTCAAGGAGCTCGGCGTCCGCACCGCCGCCGAGCTCATCGACAAGTACAAGCTCGGCGGCATCATCTACTTCGCGTGGGCGCACAACGTGCGCGACCCGCACCAGATAGCCGACCTGAGCAACGGGATCCAGAAGGCCGGTCTCCAACAGCCGTCCCGGATACCGCTGTTGATCTCCACCGACCAGGAGCACGGCATCGTCGCCCGGGTCGGCAAGCCCGCCACCCTGTTCCCCGGCGCGATGGCGTTCGGTGCGGGCGGCTCCCGGGGGGACGCGCGCAAGGCGGGCCAGATCGCAGGGGCCGAGCTGCGCGCCATCGGCATCCGGCAGGACTACGCGCCCGACGCCGACGTCAACGTCAACCCGGCCAACCCCGTCATCGGCGTACGCTCCTTCGGCGCGGACCCGAAAGCCGTGGCCGGGCTCGTGGCGGCGCAGGTCAAGGGCTACCAGTCCTCGCACATCGCCTCGACGGCCAAGCACTTCCCCGGACACGGCGACACCGCGACGGACAGCCACACCGGGATCCCGTACATCAGCCACACCCGCGAGCAGTGGGAGGAGCTGGACGCGCCGCCGTTCAAGGCGGCGATCGCGGCCGGCATCGACTCGATCATGACGGCCCACATCGTCGTCCCCGCGCTCGACCCGAGCGAGGACCCGGCGACGCTCTCCCGCCCCATCCTCACCGGCATCCTGCGCGAGCAACTCGGTTACGACGGCGTCGTGGTGACCGACTCGCTCGGCATGGAGGGCGTACGGACGAAGTACGGCGACGAGCGTGTTCCGGTGCTCGCGCTGAAGGCGGGCGTCGACCAGCTGCTCAACCCGCCCGACCTGTCGGTCTCGTGGAACGCGGTGCTGGAGGCCGTACGGGGCGGTGAGCTGACCGAGGCGCGGCTCGACGAGTCGATCCTGCGCGTGCTGCGACTGAAGTCGAAGCTGGGGCTCCTCAAGGATCCGTACGTCAAGCATTCCGACGTCGACCGCACCGTCGGCACCCCCGCGCACCTCGCGACGGCCGACCGGATCGCCGAGCGCACGACGACGCTCCTGGTCAACAAGGAGGGGCTGCTGCCGCTGTCCCGCCGCACGCACAAGAACGTGCTCGTGCTCGGTGCCAACCCGGCCTCCCCCTCGCTCAGCGACGGCCCGCCGACCACCGTGATCGGCGCGGCGCTCACCGAACTCGGCTTCACGGCCACGGTGCTCGCGACCGGCACGGCGCCCACCCAGGCGGTGATCGCGCAGGCCGTGGCGGCGGCCGAGGGCAAGGACGCGGTGGTCATCGGCACGTACAACGTCGCCAAGGGCAGCGCGCAGCAGTCGCTGGTGAACGCGGTGGCCGCGACCGGGGTGCCGGTCGTCACGCTGTCGATGCGCAACCCGTACGACGTCGCCCAGCTGTCCGCCGCCGACGCGCACGTGGCGGCGTACTCGTGGATCGATGTGGAACTGCGGGCGGCGGTACGGGTGTTGGCCGGGAAGGCGGAGCCGCGCGGGAAGCTGCCGGTGCCCGTGCAGAAGGCCGACGATCCGGCGCAGGTCCTCTACCCGATCGGCTACGGGCTGTCGTACTGATCCGTCCGTAGGGGGCGTACGCCGTGATCGGCACATCCAGCCCCCAACTGACGCAAAGCCCCCCGCACACCTGGCGTGCGCCCGCTGCCACGGGCCACGCTGGACGGGTGTACCGGGGGGAATGCCATGTTCGCGCGGTTGGTCGGGGTGGTGTGCGCGGTGTCGCTGCTCGCGCTCGCGCTCGCCGGATGCCAGGGCTCCCCGGGCTCTGGTGACGATCCCTCCCCGCGTACGTCCTCCGGGTACGGGGCGGTGTTCCTCGCGGCCGGCGAGTGCAGTTCGCGCGGGCGCGCGTCGTTCAACGAGGTGCCGTGCCGCAGCGAGCGGGCCGTGGCCCGGGTCCTCGACCGGCACGACGGGGAGCCGAAGGCCAGGTCCGCGTGCCCGGACCGCACCGACTTCGTGCTGCACATCAGCGAGAACCGGCCCGCGGCCGACGAGAACGGCGACGGGTCCGTGGGCCGCGGCTACGCCTGCATGCGCAACCTCGATGCCCCGCACCCCGGCGACCCGGGCGGCGGTGGCGGCCCCCGCACGATCGTCGGCGACTGCCTCACGGCGGCGGGCAGGGGCCAGGTCCGGGAGACGGCCTGCGCCGGCACGGGCTCACGCGCCCCGCAGTACCGGGTGACCGAGGCGGTGCTGTCCCGCTCGGCCTGCCCGCCGTCGACCACGCTCTACGTGACGCTGGGCGGAAGCAGGCCGGTGGGGTGCGCGGTCACGGTGTGAGGGGCCGCCCCGGCCTGCCGCCCGGCACCGCCTCGCACGGGCCGTGGCCCCGGTTCAGCACAGGATCCAGCCGGTGCGTACCGACTTCGTGCCCACGGAGCCCTTCACCCGGACACAGCGGTGTCCGGCGTGCACGGTGACCGGGCCCGCGTGCCGGGTGTAGCGGCCCTTGTCGGCGACGGCCCGGTTGCCGCGGGCCTGGACGCTCACGGTCATGGTGCGGCGGGCGCCGGTGCGCTTGGCGTAGGTGACGGCGCAGACGTAGCCGTTGTTCTTGTAGAGGACCGTGCGGCCGGTCTCGAAGCGCAGGGTGCGGACGTGGTGTCCGCCGCACAGCGAGGCGGCCTGGGCTCCGGTGACCGTGGGCCCGCCGAGGACCAGCAGGGCCGCGGCGACCAGGACGGACAGTGCCGGCGCGAGCACCCGGCATGGCCCGCGCGGCGTGCGTATGTCGCCCTCACCGAGCCCTTGTCCGCGCACCGCAGCCCCTCCCGTCACATCCGCACCAGCGTACTGTTGAACTGACGCGACAGACGGGCGGGGCGGTTGCGTGCCGACGCCGCCGACGACCGTGTGATCTCCGGCATCACGTCGAAGAGCTGACCTCGCCCGCCTCCACCGGCTCCCCCAGGAACGTCTGCCACAGCGCGGCGTACTTCCCGCCCAGTTGAAGCAGCTCGTCGTGCGTGCCGTCCTCCGCGACGCGGCCGTGGTCCATCACGACCACCCGGTCCGCGCGGGCCGCCGTCGTCAGGCGGTGGGCGACGACCAGGGTGGTGCGCTTGCCGGAGATGCGGTCCGTGGCCTGGTTGACCTGGGCCTCGGTGGCGAGGTCGAGGGCGGCGGTCGCCTCGTCGAGCAGGAGGATGTCCGGGTCGACGAGTTCGGCGCGGGCCAGGGCGATCAACTGCCGTTGCCCCGCGGAGAGGTTGCGGCCGCGCTCGGCGACCTCGTGGAGGTAGCCGCCGTCGAGCGTCGCGATCATCTCGTGCGCGCCGACCGCCCGCGCCGCCGCCTCCACCTCCGCGTCGCTCGCGTCGGGCCGCCCGTACGCGATGGCGTCGCGGACCGTGCCGGGGAAGAGGTAGGCCTCCTGCGGGACGACGCCGAGGCGGTGCCGGTACGCCGTGATGTCCAGCTCGCGCAGGTCGATGCCATCGGCGGTGACCCGTCCTGCCGTCGGGTCGTAGAACCGGGCGACGAGCTTGACGAGGGTCGACTTGCCCGCGCCGGTCTCGCCGACGAACGCGACGGTCTGCCCGGCGGGGATGCGCAGGTCCACGCCGCTCAGCGCCACCTCCGGCTCGTCGGCCGACCCGTACGCGAAGTCGACGTCCTCGAAGGCGATCTCGCCGCGCAGCGACGGCACCTCGCGGGGGCGCTCGGCGTTCTTCGTCGACGTCGGCTCGCGCAGCAGTTCCTGGATGCGGCCGAGCGAGACGGTGGCCTGCTGGTAGCCGTCGAAGACCTGCGACAGCTGCTGCACGGGCGCGAAGAACAGGTCGATGTAGAGGAGATAGGCGACCAGCGCGCCGGTCGTGAGGGTGCCCGCGTCGATCCGGTGCGCGCCCACCGCGAGGACGGCCGCCGTCGCCACGGCCGACAGGAGCTGTACGAACGGGAAGTACACGGAGATCAGCCACTGGCCGCGGATGCGCGCCTTGCGGTAACTGGCGCTGCCCGCCGCGAACTTCTCGCGGCCGTCCCTCTCGCGCCGGAAGGCCTGCACGATCCGCAGCCCGGCCACCGTCTCCTGAAGGTCGGCGTTCACGACGGAGATCCGCTCGCGCGCCAGCTCGTACGCCTTGACGCTGGAGCGCCGGAAGAAGAACGTCCCGATGATCAGCGGCGGCAGCGTCGCGAAGACGACGAGCGCGAGCTGTACGTCGATCACGAGGAGCGCGACCATGATGCCGAAGAACGTGACGAGGGAGACGAACGCGGTGACGAGCCCGGTCTGCAGGAACGTCGACAGGGCGTCCACGTCGGTGGTCATCCGGGTCATGATCCGACCCGTCAACTCCCGCTCGTAGAAGTCGAGTCCGAGCCGCTGGAGCTGGGAGAAGATCTTCAGGCGGAGCGAGTACAGGACCCGCTCGCCGGTCCGTCCCGTCATCCGCGTCTCGCCGAACTGCGCGGTCCACTGCACGAGCACCGCGGCGAGGCCCAACGCGGCCGCTGTCCACACCGCGCCGATCGCGAGCTGCGAGACGCCCTCGTCGATGCCGTGCCGGATGAGGATCGGCAGCAGCAGGCCCATGCCCGCGTCGACGGCGACGAGCGCGAGGCTGATCAGCAGCGGCGTCCGGAAGCCGCGCAGCAGACGGCGCAGACCGTACGACTCCTCGGCGGTGACGGCCCGCGCCTCGTCGACGTCGGGGGTGTCGGTGGCCGGCGGCAGCGCGTCGACCTGCGCGAGGAGTTCCGGTGTCGCGGGCGTCCCGGCGAGCGCGGCGTCCCGCGGTTCGCGGTCGCCCGTCCACAGCCTGGGGGTGACGCCGCGTTCGGCGTCGAACTCGGCGTCCAGCTCCTCGCGTACGGAGGTGTCCTCTGTTTCATGAACCGTCGGCGGGACGTGTCCCGGCGACACCCCGCCCAGCTCGTCGGGATCGGTGAGCAGGCGCCGGTACAGCGGCGATCCGGCCTCCAGCTCCTCGTGCGTGCCGATCGCGGCGAGCCGCCCGCCGTCGAGGACGGCGATCCGGTCGGCGAGGCCGAGGGTGGAGCGGCGGTGCGCGATGAGCAGCGTGGTGCGGCCCGCCATCACGTGGGCAAGGGCCTCGTGGATCTCGTGCTCGACGCGGGCGTCCACGGCGGACGTCGCGTCGTCGAGGACGAGGAGGCGGGGGTCGGTGAGGATGGCGCGGGCGAGCGCGACGCGCTGGCGCTGGCCGCCGGAGAGGGTGAGGCCGTGCTCGCCGACCTTGGTGTCGTAGCCCGCGGGCAGCGCGCTGATGAACTCGTGGGCCTGCGCGGCGCGCGCGGCCGTCTCGATCTGTTCCTGCGTCGCGTCCGGGGTGCCGTACGCGATGTTGGCGCCGACGGAGTCGGAGAACAGGAACGAGTCCTCCGGGACGAGCCCGATCGCGGAGCGCAGCGACGCCGTCGTCAGCTCGCGCACGTCGTGGCCGCCGACGAGGACGGCGCCGTGCGTGATGTCGTAGAAGCGCGGGAGCAGGAGGGAGACGGTGGACTTGCCGGAGCCGGAGGAGCCGACGACGGCGAGGGTCTCACCGGCCCTGATCTCCAGGGAGAGGCCGTCGAGGACGGCGTGTTCGGCGTCCGAGTACGTGAAGGACACGTCGTCGAACTCGACGGTCGCGGGGGCGTCCGCGGGCAGTTCCTTCGTACCGTCGACGAGGCTCGGCTCGGTGTCGATCAGTTCGAGGACGCGCTCGACACCGGCGCGGGCCTGCTGCCCGACGGTGAGGACGACCGCGAGCATCCGGACGGGCCCGACGAGCTGCGCGAGGTACGAGGAGAACGCGACGAACGTGCCGAGCGTGACCTGCCCGTGCACCGCGAGCCAGCCGCCGAGGGCCAGCATGGCGACCTGCCCGAGGGCGGGCACGGCCTGGAGCGCCGGCGTGTACTTCGAGTTCAGCCGGACGGTACGAAGCCGCCCCGCGAAGAGCCTGCGGCCGACCGTCTTGAGCTTCCCGGTCTCCTGGTCCTCCTGCCCGAACCCCTTCACGACGCGGACGCCGCTGACGGACCCGTCGACGACCCCGGCCACGGCGGCGGCCTGCGCCTGCGCGTACCAGGTGGCGGGGTGCAGCCGGGAGCGGCTGCGCTTGGCGATGAACCAGATGGCGGGGGCGACGGCGAGCGCGACCAGGGTCAGCGGCGGCGACAGCCACGCCATGATCACCAGAGAGATGACGAACAGCAGAACGTTCCCGATGGTCATCGGGAGCATGAAGAGCAGGCTCTGGATCAGCTGGAGGTCACTGGTGGCGCGGCCCACGACCTGCCCGGTCGACAGCTCGTCCTGGCGCCGGCCGTCGAGCCGGGTGATCGACCCGTACATCTCGGTGCGCAGATCGTGCTGGACGTCGAGGGCGAGCCGGCCGCCGTAGTAGCGGCGGACGAACGCGAGGACGTAGACGACGACGGCCGCGCCTATGAGGGCGCCCGCCCACACAGCCATGGACCGGGAGTGGTTCCCGATCACGTCGTCGATGATCACCTTCGTGATCAGCGGGACGAGCGCCATGACGCCCATGCCGCCGAGCGAGGCCCCGAGCGCGAGAACGACGTCCTTGGGATGCCGCCATGCGTATCCCGCCAGTCGTTTCGCCCAGCCCCGTTTCTCCGCCACTCCGTGCCGCCTAACGCTCGCTTGACCACTCGCCCTGAGCTGCCGAAGGGCCAACGCGAGCGGGATCGGATTTCATCCCGCTGTAACAATCCGTACGCGTCAGGGCGCGTCAGTGCGCGGATACGGTCAGTGAGTAGAACCGGGTGATCTGTTTCGCGCTCTGGTTGTCGTCGCTCGCGAGGAGCAGGCGGAGGGCGCCGTGCGGGCCGCGGCCCGTGGATCCCGTGACCGTCATCGCCTCGATGTTGTCGAGCAGCGGGTTGGGCTGGGGCTGGTGGGCGGGGGCGCCGAGCGACGGGCAGTTCGCCAGGTCGGCGAGGAGCGTCTTGTGGGCGAGGCGGACGCCGGGTTCGGAGCCGGTGAGCGTGTCGCGGCCGGAAACGTCGGTGGCGCCGCGGAGTTCGGCGGCGTAGAGCCGGATCGTGTTGCCGACGCCGCTGGTGAAGCCGCGTTCCAGGACGAGGAGGCGGCCGCCGGGGGCGGCGGTGACCTCGGAGATGCCGAGGTTCGCGTCGGTGCGGTAGCCGTACTGGGCGGCGGGCGCGAAGGAGCCCGTGGGCGTGCGCTGCCAGGTCTGGAGCCGGTTGACGCCGTCGCCGGTGAGCGGGGACTCCATGGAGGCGAGGAGGGTACGGCCGCCGGGCAGCAGGGTCAGGCCCTCGAAGGAGGCGTTGGCCGTGGCCCGGTCCTTGAGCCGGGCGGGGACCGGGAGGCGGTCGAGGATGCGGGCGCCCGTCCGGTCGTAGCGGCGGATCGAGGGCTCGGTCTCGGACGTGACGAGGTACGTGCCGTCGCGGTCGACGACCAGGCCTTCGGAGTCGAGCGCGGCCCCCTTCTCGTCGGCGAGCGGCGCCACGGAGCGGGGCGCGAGCGTGCGCCGGTCCAGCGTGAACAGGGACGAGCGGTCGGACAGCGCGGCGAGGCGCCCGCCCCGGTCGGAGGCGAGCGCGGAGATGTTGCCGACGAAGGTGCCGTCGTACGTCGTCTTGTCGAGGGCGTCGGAGTAGCCGGTGACGGACACGGACGGGAAGCAGTTCCCCGCCGCCCCGGCGGCGTGCGCCGGTCCGGAGACGGTCAGGCAGGCGGCCGACACGGCGACGAGGGCGAGCACGGAACGTACTGATCTGCGCGACATGGGGTCACCGTAGGACGCGGCCGGCGACGCCGGGGCGGACTTTTCCTGAACGATGCGGTGCGCCGATCCTGAACGATGCGGTGCGCGAACCGATGTCCGGTCCGCATCCACAGGTGACACCCAGCTTCACCACAGCCCGCCCCCACCGGGGCCGTGCACCGTGCAGTGGTGACCTCCTTGACCGAATCGCATTCCCACGCACCCGCACCCCCACCGCCGGTGGAACCGCCGGGCGTGCGCCGCACGCCGCGCTGGTCGCTGCCGGCGCTGCTCGCGATCCTCGTGCTCGCCGGGGTGCTGTACTCCTGGAACCTGTCGTCGGGCAGCCTCAACAGCTTCTACAGCGCCGCGATCTACAGCGGCACGCAGAGCTGGAAGGCCTGGTTCTTCGGCTCCATCGACGCGGGCAACTTCCTGACGGTGGACAAGCCGCCGTTCTCGTTGATGGTGATGAGCCTGTCCTGCCGGATCCTCGGCTTCGGCACCTGGCAGATGATGCTGCCGCAGGTCGCCGCAGGGCTCGGCTCGATCTGGATCCTGCACTCGTCCGTGAAGCGGGTGTGGGGCCACGCGGCGGCGATCATCGCCGCCCTCGTCCTCGCCCTGACCCCGATCACGGTCGCCATCAACCGGGACAACAACCCGGACACCCTCCTGGTGCTCCTGATGGTGGGCGGCGCGGCCCTCGCGCTGCGGGCCACACGTGACGGCAGGCTGCTCCCGCTGCTGGCCTCCGCGGCGTGCTTCGGTCTGGCCTTCAACACCAAGATGCTCCAGGGCTACATCGCGCTGCCCGTGGTGTTCGCCGTGTACGTGTACGCGTCCGACCTCGGCTGGGCGAAGAAGGTCCGCAACCTGGTGCTCGCCGCCGTGGTGCTCGCCGTCTCCAGCCTCTGGTGGGCCACGGCCGTCTCCCTCGTCCCGGCCGACAGCCGCCCCTACATCGGCGGCTCGACGGACGGCTCCGCCTGGGACCTGATCATGGGCTACAACGGCTTCGGCCGGATCCTCGGCGGCGAGGGCAACGGCGGGGGTGGTGGCGGAGGCGGCGGCTTCTCCGGGGCCGCGGGCCTCGGCCGGCTCTTCAACGACACGCTCGGCGGGCAGATCTCGTGGCTGATCCCGTTCGCGGCGATCGCGCTCGTCGGCGGTCTGGTGCTGTGCGGCCGCGCCAGGCGCACCGACATCACCCGCGCCGCGCTCGTGCTGTGGGGCGGCTGGCTGCTCCTGCACTACGTCACCTTCGCCACGGCCGAAGGCACCATGCACCCGTACTACACGACCGCCGTCGCCCCCGGCATCGCGGCGCTGTGCGGCGGTGGCGGCGTGATGCTGCTGCGCGCATTCCGTACGGACAAGCGGTGGGCGTGGGTGCTGCCGGTCGCGCTCGCCGTGACCGGGATCTGGTCGGCGGTGCTGCTGCGCCGCGCCTCCGGCTGGAACAGCTGGCTGTGGCCGGTGATCGCCGTCGTCATGGCGCTCGCGATCGCGGGTCTGCTCGTCTTCCGTACGTCCACGGGCCGAAAGCTGCGGCTGCTCGCCGTGGCGGTGGCGGCCGCGGTGGTCGCGTCGGTGGCGGGTCCGGCGGCGTACGCCTCCGCGACGACGTTCTCCTCCTCCGGCGGGGGCGGCGGCATGGGCGGCTCGAACCCGACGGCCGGGCCCTCCACGGGTGGCGGCATGGGCGGCCCCGGTGGCGGTGGCGGTGGCCGTGGCGGCTTCCCCGGCGGCGGCGAGATGCCGGGCGGCGGCCAGCGGCAGGGCGGCTCCCAGCAGGGTGGCGGTTCGCAGCAGGGCGGTGAGATGCCCGGTGGCGGCGAGATGCCAGGCGGCGGCGAGATGCCCGGCGGCGGTCAGGCGCCCGAGGGCGGCATGCCGGGTGGCGGCGAGATGCCGGGCGGCTCCGGTAAGCAGGAGTCCGGCCAACGCGGCGGAGCCACACGCGGCGGCATGGGCGGAGGTGGCATGGGCGGCAACGTCTCCAGCGACCTGATCAAGTACCTGGAGAAGCACCAGGACGGCGCCAAGTGGCTGCTCGCGGTGTCCAATTCGCAGTCCGCCGCGCAGGTCATCCTGAGCACGAAGAAGCCCGTCATCTCGATGTACGGCTTCACCGGCTCCGACAAGGGCATGACCGTCGCCAAGCTCAAGAAGCTGGTCGAGAGCGGCCAGTTGCACTACATCCAGGTCGGCGAGAGCGGCATGGGCGGCCCGATGGGCGGCAGCAACGACGTCAGCTCCGCGGTCACGAAGTGGGTGAAGAAGCACGGCACGGCGGTGAAGGAGAGCGAGTACAGCAAGAGCTCCAAGAGCTCGAAGTCGAGCAGCTCGAACTCGCAGTCGCTGTACCGCCTGGACGCGTCCGACGTGGACTGACCCCGTAACTCCCTCCACCCCAACGGCCCCTGACACCCAGTCAGGGGCCGTTGTCGTCACACGATCGACGCCTCGCATTCACCCAATCCATACGTGTTCATGTCACGCTCCGTTCCAACAAATCAACCCGCGTAGAACGGACGGACACCCCACATGCCCGGAATCCACATACGCACCTTCGCCCTCACCACCGCGGCCGTACTGGCCGCCGTCGCCCTCCCCACAGCGACGGCGACGGCGACAGCGCCCCCGACCACCGCGGCCACCACCACGGTCACCACCGCGTACGACGACGCGTACTACCAGGACGCCGAAGGCAAGACCGGCACCGAGCTCAAGAGCGCGCTGCACACGATCATCAGCGACCAGACGAAGCTCTCCTACGACGCGGTCTGGGACGCCCTGAAGACCACCGACCAGGACCCGGCCAACAGCTCCAACGTGATCCTGCTCTACAGCGGCACCTCACGCGCGAAGTCGGCCAACGGCGGCGACAGCGGCGACTGGAACCGCGAGCACGTCTGGGCCAAGTCGCACGGCGACTTCGGCACGGCGACGGGCCCCGGCACGGACCTGCACCACCTGCGCCCCGAGGACGTCACGGTCAACTCGATCCGCGGGAACAAGGACTTCGACGAGGGCGGCAGCGCGGTCGACGGCGCCCCCGGCAACCTCACGGACGCCGACTCGTTCGAGCCGCGCGACGCCGTCAAGGGCGACGTCGCACGGATGATCCTCTACATGGCGGTCCGCTACGAAGGCGACGACTCCTTCGCCGACCTCGAACCCAACGACTCCGTGGACAACGGCAGCGCGCCGAACATCGGCAAGCTGTCGGTCCTGAAGAAGTGGAGCGACGAGGACCCGCCGGACGCCTTCGAGCAGAACCGCAACGAGGTCATCTACGACACCTACCAGCACAACCGCAACCCGTTCATCGACCACCCGGAGTGGGTCGGGTCGATCTGGTAGGCGCCGTCCGGTAGGCGCTGTCCGGTAGGCGCGGCCCGCCTCAGCCCAGGTGCGTGGGCGCGAACATCCTGAGCAGTGCCGGGAGCACCACGACGCGCGGTCCGGGCGCGGCGAAGGCCTTCGCCAGGTCGTCGCGGAGTGTCTCCGGGGTGGTCCGCACCCCGGGGACGCCGAAGGACTCGGCGAGCGCCACGAAGTCGGGGCGGGCCAGCTCGGTCGCCGTGGCCTCGCCGAAGGCGTCCGTCATGTACTCGCGGAGGATGCCGTAGCCGCCGTCGTCGACGATGAGCCAGGTGACGTTCAGGTCGTACTGCTTGGCCGTGGCCAGTTCGGCGATGGAGTACATGGCCCCGCCGTCGCCGGAGACCGCGAGGACGGGCGTCGTCGGGTCGGCGGCGGCCGCGCCGATGGCCGCGGGGAACCCGTAGCCGAGGCCGCCCGCGCCCTGCGCCGAGTGCAGGGCGCCCGGCCACGCGGACCACGCCCAGTACGCGAGGATCGTCATGTCCCAGAAGGACGGGGACGACGCCGGCAGCGCCTCGCGCACCGACGCCAACACCTCTTGTTCCAGGGTGAGTTCCTGCGCGTCGATACGTTCCCGTACGGCCTTCAGGACCGCCGCGACGCGCGCGGGCGCCGTGTCGTCCGGGCGCTCGGCGACCGTCTCGGCCAGCGCCTGGAGCGCGAGCCGTGCGTCGGCGTGGATGCCGAGGGCGGGGTGGTTGGACTCCAGCTTGCCGGCGTCGGCCTCGATCTGGATGACGCGGCCGCGCGGCTTGAACGTGTGGTAGTTCGAGGAGAGTTCACCGAGTCCCGAGCCGACCACCAGCAGGACGTCCGCGTCCTCCAGGAAGTCCGTCGTGTGCCGGTCCTCCATCCAGGACTGGAGCGACAGCGGGTGCTCCCAGGGGAAGGCGCCCTTGCCGCCGAAGGTGGAGACGACGGGGGCGTTGACGCGTTCGGCGAGCGCGAGGAGCTTGCCGGTCGCGTCGGCGCGCACGACGCCGCCGCCCGCGATGATCGCCGGGCGCTCGGCCTTGGCGAGCAAGTCGGCGGCCACGGCGGTGAGTTCGGGCCGCGGCACCAGATCGTGCGGGGTCGCGTCCACCGCCGTGACGACCGGAAGGGTCGTCTCGGCGAGGAGCACGTCCTGCGGGATCTCCACCCACACCGGGCCGTGCGGGGCGCTCAGCGCCGACTCCCAGGCCGCGGCGATCGCCGACGGGATCTGGGACTGCGTACGGACGGTGTGGACGGACTTGACCACGTCCCGGAACGAGGCCTGCTGGTCGCGGAGTTCGTGCAGGTAGCCGTGGCGGCCGCCGCCGAGCCCCGCGACCGGGATCTGACTGCCGATCGCGAGCACGGGCGCCGAAGCGGCCGCCGCCTCCTGGAGCGCGGCGAGCGACATCAGCGAGCCGGGGCCCGTGGAGAGGAGCAGCGGGGCCACCTCTCCCGTGACCCGGCCGTACGCGTCCGCCGCGAACCCGGCGTTGTTCTCGACGCGCAGCCCCACGTACCGCAGTGACGACCGGCGCAGCGCGTCGAACATGCCGAGCGCGTGCTGCCCCGGGAGACCGAAGACGGTGGCCGCGCCGAGTCCGTGCAGGGTCTCGACGACGAGGTCGCCGCCGTTGCGCCCGGCGGGCGGGTTGAGCGCCGCGGCGATCTGCTCGGGGGTGGGCGTCAGTTCCAGGTCGTGGTCGTGCGTCACTGGTGGTCCGTCTCCTTCGGCGCGTATGTCTTACGCGCGTGCGTCGGCGATCTGGCGGGACATGATCGTCGTCAGCTCGTACGCGGTGTGCGAGGCGGCGACGGACGTGATCTCCGCGTGGTCGTACGCGGGCGCCACCTCGACGACGTCCGCTGACACCAGGTTGCACGAAGAAAGGCCGCGGAGGATCTCCAGGAGCTCGCGGGAGGTCATGCCGCCCGCCTCCGGGGTGCCGGTGCCGGGCGCGTGGGCCGGGTCGAGGCAGTCGATGTCGATGGATATGTACAGCGGGCGGTCGCCGATGCGCTGGCGCAGCTGGTCGGCGACCTCGTCGGCGCCGCGGCGGTAGACGTCGGCCGAGGTGACGATGCCGAAGCCGAGCTTCTCGTCCTCCGTGAGGTCGGAGCGGCCGTACAGCGGGCCGCGCGTGCCGACGTGGGAGAGGGCGGAGGTGTCGAGGATGCCCTCCTCGACGGCGCGGCGGAACGGGGTGCCGTGCGTGTACTCGGCGCCGAAGTACGTGTCCCAGGTGTCGAGGTGCGCGTCGAAGTGCAGCAGGGCGACCGGGCCGTGCTTCTTGGCGACGCTTCGCAGCAGCGGCAGCGCGATGGTGTGGTCGCCGCCGAGCGTCATCATGCGGGCGCCGGAACCGAGCAGGTCGTCGGCGGCGGCCTCGATGGTGTCGACGGCCTCGTTGATGTTGAACGGGTTGGCGGCGATGTCACCGGCGTCCGCGACCTGCGCGAGCGAGAACGGGGACGCGTCCTGCGCCGGGTTGTAGGGCCGCAGGAGACGCGACGCCTCGCGGATCGCGTTGCCGCCGAAGCGGGCGCCGGGCCGGTAGGAGACACCGGTGTCGAAGGGGACGCCGACGACCGCCACGTCGGCGGCGTCCACCTCGTCGAGCCGGGGCAGGCGGGCGAACGTCGCCGGACCCGCGTAGCGCGGGACCCGGGAGGAGTCGACCGGTCCGACGGCGCCCGTGGGGCCGTTGGGAACGCGGGGCGTCTCGTTGCTGTTCATTGCGCGCATGCCTTCTTTCCTGCGAGTGCGTACGGGGTTCGTACGGGATTACTGCGTGACGGCGGCGGGAGCCGGCTCGGGCTCCTCGGCGCCGCGCCCGGCGAGCCGCTCGCGCCAGTTGGCGAGGACGGCGGCGTCGGTGGGCCGGGTGGCCAGCGACACGACGACGTAGACGACGAGTGACGCGGTGAGGCCGTAGTACACGGGCTGGTTGGCGAGGATGCCGTAGCGCCACATCGCGCCGATGACGGTGAGACCGCCGACGGCGACGGAGGCGAGGGCGGCAGGACCCGTGCCGCGCTTCCAGACCAGCCCGCCGATGATGGGCACGAGCAGCCCGCCGACGAGCAGGTTGTAGGCGACGGTCAGCGCCTCGACGACGTTGTTGAGGAGGATCGAGATGACGATCGCGACGACGCCGAGGCCGAGGATGAACATCCGGTTGCCCTTGACCTCGTCGTGGTCGCTCTCCCCCGCGTCCTCGGCCTTGATGCCGCGCAGCCGCTTCCAGATGTCGTTGTTGGCGACGGTGGCGCAGGCGATGAGCGCTCCGGACGACGTCGACATGACGGCCGCGAGGGCGGCGGCGAGGACGAGCCCGCGGACACCGACGGGCAGCTCGTCCTTGACGATCTGCGCGAACGCCTCGTCGGCCTGGCCGAGCCCCTTCGGGTAAAGGACCTTCGCAGCCGTGCCGATGACGGCACCGCCGATCGCGTAGACCAGGCAGTAGATGCCGGAGGCGGTACCGCCCCAGCGGGCCACCTTGTCGTTGCGGGCGGTGAAGACGCGCTGCCAGATGTCCTGCCCGATGAGGAGGCCGAACGTATAGATCAGCACGTACGTGAAGATCGTCTCGCCGCCGATGCCCAGCGGGTCGAAGTACGAGGTGGGCAGCTGGGCCTTCATCTCACTGAAGCCACCCGCCTTGACGATGGCGACCGGCAGCAGGATCAGCAGCACGCCGATGGTCTTCACGACGAACTGGACCATGTCGGTGATGGTGATCGACCACATGCCGCCGAGCGTCGAGTAGGCGACGACGATGGTGCCGCCGACGATGATCGCCAGGGTGCGCGGCACGTCGAAGAGGACGTCGAAGATCGTCGCGTACGCGATGGTGGACGTGACCACGAGCATCAGCGTGTACGCCCACATCACGATGCCGGAGATCATCCCGGTGCGGCCGCCGCCGTAGCGCAGGTCGAGCATCTCGGAGACCGTGTAGACCTTCAGGCGGGCGATGCGCGCCGAGAAGAAGAGCGACAGGGCGAGGATGCCGAGGCCGATGGTGAACACCAGCCACGCGCCCGACAGGCCGTACTGGTAGCCGAGGCCGACGCCGCCGATGGTGGAGGCGCCACCGAGCACGACGGCCGCCATGGTCCCGGAGTACATGGCGGGGCCGAGGCGCCGGCCCGCGACCAGGAAGTCGCTCTTGGACTTGGCGCGGCGCATGCCCCACCAGCCCATCGCCAGCATCCCGGCCAGGTAGACGACGATCACTACATAGTCGACGGCCATGGGGGCGTCCTCCTTCGTCCACCTCGGTGGCGTGTCGTGCAGGGGAGTTGTCCGGCTGCGGAGCCCCTGTTGGGCCCCTGGGGGTGTCGGGGACATCCGCCCGTACCCGCACCCACCGGTCGGAAGAAATCTAGGTGGCCGAAAAGCAGCACTGAAGTGTACGTTTCATCCACTGATACGGATCGGAGCAGAGGAATCATCCACAGGTGACCGTGACCGCGCCGCCCACGCCGGGCATTCCGCTCGCCGCGGTGCTCTCCCGCGCCGACCTGGGACTTCGCCAGATCGCGGGGCCCGACGCGGCGGACGTCCTCGTGCACGCGGCGCACACGTCGGAGCTGACGGACCCGGAGCCGTACCTGCTGGGCGGCGAGCTGCTCCTGACGGCGGGCGTGCACGCGCCCGCCGCGCCCGCCGGCGGCTACTTCGAGGAGTACGTGGAGCGGGTCGCACGGTCCGGGGCGGTGGCGCTCGGCTTCGGTGTGACGCCGGTCTTCGACACGGTGCCGCCCGAGCTGGTCGCGGCCTGCGAGCGCCTCGGAATCCCGCTCCTGGAAGTCCCTCCGCGGACCACGTTCAGCGGGGTCGCGCGGGCCGTGTGGGAGCTGATGGCGCAGGCGAGGAACGCGGAGCTGCGCCGGGTCACGGAGGCCCAGCAGGCGTTGGCCTCGGCGGCGGCGCGGCCGGATCCGCTCCCCTCCGTCCTGCGTCAACTCGCCCAGCGCACCGGCGGGTTCGCGGTGGCCGTCACCCCGGAGGGCGACGAGCCGCACCACGCGGGGACGCGTCCCCCGCGCGCCGTGAGCGAGGCGCTCGCCGAACTGACGGCGGTCGTCCGCCCGCACGCCACGCACCTCTTCCCCACCCCGTCCTCGGCCGCGGACACGGTGGGCGGCACGCATCTGTCGGCGTACGCGCTGAGCACGGGCGGCGCGCTCGGCCTCGCGACGCAGGTCCGCTCGCCGGGCGACCACACGATCGCGGGAGCGGCGGTCGTCCTGCTCTCCCTCCTCACCGGCGAACACCGCTCGACCGGCGACACGCGCCGCGCGGCGAGCCTGGTCGACCTCCTGCTCGGCGCGGACCGCGCGGAGGCGGCGACGGAACTGCTGGGCGCGGACACCACCTGGCGGGTGGTCCACGCCCGCCCGCTCACGCCCCGCCCTGCCCCTGACCTGGCGACCCCGCTGACCTCCACCGCCGCGGACGACTCGCTCACCCGCGCCCTGATCCCGTCCGACCAGGACGTCACGGCGCACACGGGCCACGTGCTCGGCGTCAGCGCCCCGGCCCTCGCCCGCGACCTGCCGCTCGCCGACACCCAGGCGGCCAACGCCCTCACCCGCGCACGGGCGACCCGCAGCCCGCTGGCCCACCACCGCCCGGACGACACCCCCGCGCCGACCCTGGCCGCACTGTCCGGCAAGCCGGCGCTCCTGGAGACCCTGCGCACCTGGCTCTCCCTGCACGGCAGTTGGGAAGGCACGGCCCTCGCCCTGACCGTCCACCGCAACACGGTCCGCCAGCGCATCGCCCGCTGCGCGACACTCCTGGAAGCGGACGTCGACGACCCGGACACCCGCATGGAACTCTGGTTCGCTCTCCGGCACATGGGGTGACGCCGCGGGTCCACTCCCCGGAACCGATCACCGCCGCGCCGCGACCCCCGGCACAATGGGCGTATGCCGATACCCGGACTGCCCAGCGATACGCCGACCCGCGCCGCCCTCATCGACCACCTCGTCCGCACCCGCATCGCGGGCGACGTGGCGACGCCCCGCGAGAACAACCTCTCCCACTACCGCAAGCTCGCGAACGGCGACCGCCACTACTGGCTGGGGCTCGAGCTCGGCGACCGCTGGACCGACGAGCAGGACGTGCTCGCCGTCATGGCCGAACGCTGCGGAGTCGTCCCGGACGCCGGGCACCTCTCCGGCCAGGACACCATCGACCCGGAACTGACGGTCGACGCCCTGGACCGCATGGCGGCGCGCCTGCGCAAGGCGGCGGAGGACCACCAGCGCGTCCTGCTCGCCACGGGCCACCCCGGCGGCCTCCTCGACGTCCACCGGGCAACGGCGACGGCGCTGCGCGCGGCGGGCTGCGAGATCATGACGATCCCCGAGGGCCTGGCCACGGACGAGGGCATGGTCTTCCAGTTCGCGGACGTGGCGATGCTGGAGCGCGGTGCGACGCTGTGGCACACGCACTCCCCCGACCCCATGGCCGCGATCCTCGACGGCCTCGCCCGTGAGGGCCGCCCGCAGCCGGATCTCGTCGTCGCCGACCACGGCTGGGCGGGGTGCGCGGCGCAGCGGGGCCTCGACTCCATCGGTTACGCGGACTGCAACGACCCGGCGCTCTTCGTGGGCGAGGCCGAGGGCACGATGCAGGTGACGGTCCCCTTGGACGACCACGTCACGAGCCCGCGGCACTATGACCCGATGACGGCGTATCTGCTGGATGCGGCGGAGCTCATTTAATCGCTGCGCCGGTTCGGCCAATCAATCCCCTGCGGCGGGTGGGCAAATTTAGCCCCGCTCTGGGACGAGACTCGCGGGGTCCGGGGCAGAGCCCCGAGGCCTCGGCCACGGCGCCGTCTACTCAACTCCCGCAGGGGGCGAACTACCACGGATTGAGCCCCTCCGTGCGGCGCGCCGCAAACCCCGGGGTCGGGTCCAAAAACACTCGCCGCACCGCAGGAAACCTCTCCCGAATCCTCCGCGAAGCGTCCTCGCAGGCCCACTCGATCTGAGCCGCAGTGGACGCATCCCGGAAGTCCACCTTCGCCGCGACCAACGCCTCCCGCGGCCCCTGCACCAGCGTGGTCAGCTCAAGGACGGCCTCGACGTGCTCGACCCCGAGCACGATCTGCCGGATCTCGTCCCGGAAGGGCTTCGGCAACGGCCGCCCCACCAGAAGCTCCGCGTTGGACCTCCCGAGCACCCACGCCACCCACAACAGCAGCACGCCGATGCACAGGGACGCCGCCCCGTCCCACGCCGCCGACCCGCTGAGCTGCGAGCCGAGCAGCCCGCCGGCCGCGAGCAACAGGCCTGCCAGCGCCGCACTGTCCTCCAGTACGACCGCCTTCACCGCCGTGTCGGGCGTGTGCCGCAGATACGTACCGAAGGGCACCCGCACCCGGGCCGCCTCGCCCCGCGCCTGCTTGACCGCGGTGCGCAGCGAGAA
This sequence comes from Streptomyces sp. UC4497, assembly GCF_054871485.1. Lineage (NCBI taxonomy): Bacteria > Bacillati > Actinomycetota > Actinomycetes > Kitasatosporales > Streptomycetaceae > Streptomyces > Streptomyces sp. UC4497. Next base: position 254,079 of record NZ_JBTYHB010000006.1, read on the forward strand.
CCCTTCCAGGACGAACGCCACGGCCAGCACCACGTACGACACGACCGGATCGCCCAGCTCCTCACCCGCGACGAGCGTGTGGATCCCGTCGTACAGGGAGAAGACCGCGCCACCCACGAACGTGGCGACGGCCGCGAGCAGCGCCCATACGTACCGCTCGCCGCCGTAGCCGAGCGGATGCTCCTCGTCGGCGGGCTTGTCGCTGCGCTTCAGGGAAGTGAGCAGCAGCAGTTCCGTGACGGTGTCGGCGAAGGAGTGCGCGGCCTCGGAGAGCATCGCGCTGGAGCCGCTGATGACACCGGCGACGGCCTTCGCGAGGGCGATGCCCAGGTTGGCCACGGCGGCGACGACCACCGTGAAGACGCTCTCCCCGCCCGCTTCTTCCGCACGCTCATCCATGTACGGGACGTTATGTCCGATCAGGAGGGAACGCGAACCACGCCCCGCCCGGTCACCCGGGTCAGCGCGGAACGCGCACGACGCCCTCCTGGATGACGGTGATCGCGAGCCGCCCGTCCTGCGTGTAGATCCGGGCCTGCCCGAGCCCGCGCCCGCCGGACGTGGACGGCGACTCCTGGTCGTACAACAGCCATTCGTCGGCCCGGAACGGCCGGTGGAACCACATCGCGTGGTCCAGGGACGCGCCCACGACATCGCCGACGGCCCAGCCGCCCCGCCCGTGGGCGAGCAGCACGGAGTCGAGGAGCGTCATGTCGGAGACGTACGTCGCGAGGCACACGTGCAGCAGCGGGTCGTCCGCGAGCTTGTCGCGCGCACGGAACCAGACCTGGGACCGCGGGGGCTGCGGGTCGCCGACGAAGGCGAACGGCGGCGCGTCCACGTACCGCAGGTCGACGGCCTCACGGGCCTCGAGCAGGCGCTGGACGACGTCGGGCTCCAGCACGCCGTCGACGTAGCGCGGGAGCATCTCCTCCGCGGTCGGCAGCGACTCGGGGTCGGGCGCGGGCGGCATGTCCGCCTGGTGCTCCAGACCCTCCTCGTACGTCTGGAAGGACGCGGAGAGGTGGAAGATCGGCTGCCCGTGCTGGACGGCGACGACGCGGCGCGTGGTGAAGGAGCGGCCGTCGCGGATCCGGTCGACGGTGTAGACGATGGGCGCGCCCGGGTCCCCCGCGACGAGGAAGTACGCGTGCAGGGAGTGGGCGTGCCGGTCGGCCGGGACAGTGCGGCCGGCCGCGACCAGCGCCTGGGCCGCCACCTGCCCGCCGAAGACGCGCGGGACGACGGAGGACCGGGACTGGCCGCGGAAGATGTCCTCCTCGATCTGCTCGAGGTCGAGCAGATCGAGGAGGGATTCGAGTGCCTTGTGCATGGAGTCAGTTGTACCGAGCAGAGATTCCTGCCGGGTTACAGCCCCATGTTCTTGGCGATGATCGACTTCATGATCTCGCTGGTGCCGCCGTAGATGCGGTTCACGCGGTTGTCCGCGTACAGGCGGGCGATCGGGTACTCGTTCATGAACCCGTAGCCGCCGTGCAGCTGGAGGCAGCGGTCGATGACGCGGTGCGCGACCTCGGTGCAGAACAGCTTCGCGGAGGCGGCCTCGGCGGCGCTCAGCTCACCGGCGTCGAGGGCCTCGAGGGCGCGGTCGGCGACGGCCTCGGCCGCGTCCACCTCGGCCTGGCAGGCGGCCAGCTCGAACTTGGTGTTCTGGAACGACGCGACGGTCTTGCCGAAGACGGTGCGGTCCTGGACGTACGCCTTGGCGAACTGCACCGCGGCCTTGGCCTGCGCGTACGCACCGTAGGCGATGCCCCAGCGCTCGGAGGGGAGGTTCTTGCCGAGGTAGTAGAAGCCCTTGTTCTCCTCGCCGAGGAGGTCCTCGACGGGGACCTTCACGTCGACGAACGCCAGCTCGGCGGTGTCGGACGTCTTCAGGCCGAGCTTGTCGAGCTTGCGGCCGATCGAGTAGCCCTCGGACTTCGTGTCGACGGCGAACAGCGAGATGCCGTGGCGGCGGTCCTCGGCGGTCGGCGCGGCGGTGCGGGCGCAGACGATGACGCGGTCGGCGTGCACGCCGCCGGTGATGAACGTCTTCGAGCCGTTGAGCACGTAGTGCGTGCCGTCGTCGGAGAGCTTGGCCGTGGTCTTCATGCCGGCCAGGTCGGAGCCGGTGCCCGGCTCGGTCATGGCGAGGGCCCACATCTCCTCGCCGGTGACGAACTTCTCCAGGTAGCGCTTCTTCTGCTCGTCGGTGGCGAGCAGCTTGATGTACGGCAGGGCGAGCAGCACGTGCACACCGGAGCCACCGAAGGAGACGCCCGCGCGGGCGGTCTCCTCGTACTGGATGGCCTCGAACTTGTGGGTGTCCAGGCCGGCGCCGCCGAACTCCTCCGGCACGTTGATGCCGAAGAGGCCCAGGTCGGCCATCTTCGAGTAGAGCTCGCGCGGCACGATGCCCTGCTGGAACCACTCGTCGTAGTGGGGGACGACCTCGGCCTCGATGAAGGCGCGCAGGGTCTCCCGGAACGCCTCGTGGTCCTCATCAAAAACGGTACGGCGCACGGAGAACTCTCCCTCTACGACGAGTGTGCGGACGACGACCAAGCTACTAAGCGCTTGCTCAGGGACAGGTTACCCACGAGTCGCAAGGAGCGTCCAGAGATGCAGGTCACTCCGGGGCCGCCACCGACCTCACTCTGCGGCAGCCGCCGCGAACGCGCCACGCGCCAGCTTGTGCAGCATCCGCGCGGTCGCTGCCCGGCCGGGCAGCGAGCCCGGACGGCTCAGGTGCGGGGTCGAGTTCAGCAGCCCGAAGACCGCGTGCACGGCCACGCGCGCGTGCGCCTCCACCAGCTCGGGATAGACCTTCCGCACCGCCTCCACCCACAGCTCCACGTACTGGCGCTGCAGCTGCCGCACCAGCTTGCGGTCGCTGTCGCGCAGCCGGTCGAGCTCCCGGTCGTGCAGCGTGATCAGGTCGCGGTCGTCGAGCGCGAAGTCGATGTGCCCCTCGATGAGCGAGTCGAGCAGCGCCTCGGGCCCGTGCTCCGCCTCGGCGACCCGCCGCTTGCCGCCGGTCAGCAGCTGCCCGCTGATCCCGACGAGCAGCTCGGCGAGCATCGCGTCCTTGCCGGCGAAGTGCCGGTACAGGCCGGGGCCGCTGATGCCGACCGCCGCCCCTATCTCGTCCACGCCCACGCCGTGGAAACCGCGCTCGGCGAAGAGCCGCGCGGCCTCCCTGAGGATCTGCTCGCGGCGGGTGGGGGCGTCGGTTCTGGTGGCCATGAAGCAATTCTAGACAGGGACGTTAGCGAGCGTTAACCTGACGGGAGTGGGTTAACGCTCATTAACTTCCGCACCATTCCTCGTACGAGCAAGGGGGCTCGAGGCGATGCAGGAGGCACCGGAGCTGACCGGCGCGGCGGAGCCCGCGTCGGAGGCCTGGCCGGCCAATGAGGCGGCACACCGGGCGCTCGGCGAAGAGCTGCGCGCCAAGCTCGCCGCGGCCCGGCTCGGCGGCGGCGAGAAGGCGCGGGCGCGGCACACCGCGCGCGGCAAGCTGCTGCCGCGCGACCGGGTGGACGCGCTGCTCGACCCCGGCTCCCCGTTCCTGGAGCTGGCGCCGCTCGCGGCGGACGGGATGTACGAGGGGCAGGCGCCGGCCGCGGGTGTGATCGCCGGGATCGGCCGGGTCAGTGGCCGCGAGTGCGTGATCGTCGCCAATGACGCGACGGTCAAGGGCGGCACGTACTACCCGATGACGGTGAAGAAGCACCTGCGCGCGCAGGAGGTGGCCCTGGAGAACCGGCTGCCGTGCGTCTACCTGGTGGACTCCGGCGGCGCGTTCCTGCCGATGCAGGACGACGTGTTCCCGGACCGCGAGCACTTCGGGCGGATCTTCTACAACCAGGCGCGCATGTCGGGCGCGGGCATCCCGCAGATCGCGGCGGTGCTCGGTTCGTGCACGGCGGGCGGGGCGTATGTCCCGGCGATGAGCGACGAGGCCGTGATCGTCCGCAATCAGGGCACGATCTTCCTGGGCGGCCCTCCCCTGGTGAAGGCGGCGACGGGCGAGGTGGTGACGGCCGAGGAGCTGGGCGGCGGCGAGGTCCACTCTCGGGTGTCGGGCGTGACGGACCACTTGGCGGAGGACGACGCGCACGCGCTGCGGATCGTCCGCACGATCGTCTCCACGCTGCCGGAGCGCGGCCCGCTGCCGTGGGCGGTGAAGGCGGCGATCGAGCCGAAGGTGGACCCGGCGGGGCTCTACGGAGCGGTGCCGGTCGACTCCCGCACTCCGTACGACGTACGAGAGGTCATCGCGCGCGTCGTGGACGGCTCGCGGTTCGCCGAGTTCAAGGCCGAGTACGGGCAGACGCTGGTCACCGGGTTCGCGCACATCCACGGCCACCCGGTCGGCATCGTCGCCAACAACGGGATCCTGTTCTCCGAATCCGCCCAGAAGGGCGCCCACTTCATCGAGCTGTGCGACCAGCGCGGCATCCCGCTGCTCTTCCTCCAGAACATCTCGGGCTTCATGGTGGGCAAGGACTACGAGGCGGGCGGCATCGCCAAGCACGGCGCCAAGATGGTCACGGCGGTGGCCTGCACGCGCGTGCCGAAGCTGACCGTGGTGATCGGCGGCTCGTACGGGGCGGGCAACTACTCGATGTGCGGCCGGGCGTACTCGCCCCGCTTCCTGTGGATGTGGCCCGGAGCGAAGATCTCCGTGATGGGCGGCGAGCAGGCCGCTTCGGTCCTCGCGACCGTCAAGCGCGACCAGTTGGAGGCGCGCGGCGAGGAGTGGGCGGCCGAGGACGAGGACGCTTTCAAGGCGCCGATCCGCGCCCAGTACGAGTCGCAGGGGAACGCCTACTACGCGACGGCCCGGCTCTGGGACGACGGCGTGATCGACCCGATGGAGACCCGCCAGGTCCTCGGCCTGGCCCTGACCGCGTGTGCCAACGCGCCGCTGCCGGAGAAGTCCGCCGGCTTCGGCGTCTTCCGGATGTGAGGGGCGGAGCGAGACGTGTTCGAGACGGTACTTGTGGCCAACCGCGGCGAGATCGCGGTGCGCGTCATCCGTACGCTGCGGGCGCTCGGCATCCGCTCGGTGGCGGTGTTCAGCGACGCCGACGCGGACGCGCGGCATGTGCGCGAGGCGGACGAGGCGGTACGGATCGGTCCGCCGGCGGCCACCGAGAGCTACTTGGTGGCGGAGCGGATCATCGAGGCCGCGGCGGCGACCGGGGCGCAGGCGGTGCATCCGGGCTACGGATTCCTCGCGGAGAACGCGGCGTTCGCGCGGGCCTGCGAAGAGGCGGGCCTGACCTTCATCGGCCCGCCCGCCGAGGCGATCGCCCTGATGGGCGACAAGATTCGCGCCAAGGAGACGGTGAGCGCGGCCGGGGTCCCGGTGGTGCCCGGCGGCCGCGACCCGGAACTGGCGGAGGCGGCAAGGAAATTGGGCGCGCCCGTCCTCCTGAAGCCGAGCGCGGGAGGCGGCGGCAAGGGCATGCGCCTGGTCCGCGACCTGACCACCCTGGAGGAGGAGATCGCGTCCGCCCGGCGCGAGGCACGCGCCTCCTTCGGTGACGACACGCTCCTCGTGGAGCGCTGGATCGACCGGCCGCGCCACATCGAGATCCAGGTCCTCGCGGACGGCCACGGGAACGTGGTGCACCTCGGCGAGCGCGAGTGCTCCCTCCAGCGCCGCCACCAGAAGATCGTCGAGGAGGCGCCGTCCGTGCTCCTCGACGAGGCCACGCGCGCGGCGATGGGCGCCGCGGCCGTGGAGGCGGCGCGCTCCTGCGGCTACCGGGGCGCGGGCACGGTGGAGTTCATCGTGCCGGGCGAGGACCCGGCGGCGTACTGCTTCATGGAGATGAACACGCGCCTCCAGGTCGAGCACCCGGTGACCGAACTCGTCACGGGCGTCGACCTGGTGGAGTGGCAGGTACGGGTCGCGTCCGGCGAGCGACTCCCCTTCACTCAGGACGACATCACGCTCACGGGCCACGCGGTGGAGGCGAGGCTCTGCGCGGAAGACCCGTCCCGCGGCTTCCTCCCCTCCGGCGGCACGGTCATCGCGCTGCACGAGCCCGAGGGCGAAGGCGTGCGGGTCGACTCCGGCCTCACCGAGGGCACCGAGGTCTCCAGCCTCTACGACCCAATGCTGGCGAAGATCATCGCGTACGGCCCGGACCGGGACACGGCGCTGCGCAGGCTGCGGGCCGCGCTTGGCCGCACGGTGACGCTCGGCGTGCCGACGAACGCCGGATATCTGCGGCGCCTGCTCGCCCACCCGGACGTCGTGGCGGGCGAGTTGGACACGGGCCTGGTGGAGCGTGCGACGGACGAGCTGGTCGACGCGGAGGTCCCGGCGGGGGTCTACGCGGCGGCGGGCGCGCTGCGCCAGGAGCGGCTGGCCCCGGCCGCGGCCGAGGGCTGGACGGACCCGTTCGACCGGCCCACCGGCTGGCGGCTCGGCGGTGAACCGGCGTGGACCGTGCATCCCTTGAGGGTCGCGGGCCACGACCCGGTCGAAGTCCGGGTACGCGGCACGGAGGTCCTGGTCGACGGCGTCCCGACCACGCCCGCCCGCCTCACCGCGACCGCGGGCGACTGGCTGGCGCGCGACGGCGACGCCTGGCACGTGCGGGACCACGACCCGGTGGCGGCGAACCTGACGGGGTCGGGCGCCGGCGGCGCGGGCTCCCTGACGGCGCCGATGCCCGGCACGGTGACCGTGGTGAAGGTGGCGACGGGCGACCAAGTGACGGCGGGACAGAGCCTGTTGGTGGTGGAGGCGATGAAGATGGAACACGTGATCACGTCCCCGCACGCGGGCACGGTGACGGAGCTGGACGTGTCGCCCGGGACGACGGTGGCGATGGACCAGGTGCTGGCCGTCGTCGCCCCGGCGGACGAGGCGACCGAAGAGGGGGCCGCGCGATGACGCCGGCCGCGCTCCCCATGGTCGTCCCCGCCCAGGGTCTCCCGGCCCGCGTCAGGATCCACGAGGTGGGCGCGCGCGACGGGTTGCAGAACGAGAAGCGGGCGGTTCCCACCGAAGTGAAGGCGGAGTTCATCCACCGCCTGGCCCGGTCCGGCCTCACGACCATCGAGGCCACGAGCTTCGTGCACCCCAAGTGGGTGCCCCAACTCGCGGACGCGGAGGACCTGTTCCCGCTCGTCCAGGACATCGAAGGCGTCCACCTCCCCGTCCTCGTGCCGAACGCGCGCGGCCTGGAGCGGGCGCTCGCGCTCGGCGCGACGCGCATCGCCGTCTTCGCCAGCGCGACCGAGTCCTTCGCCAAGGCCAATCTGAACCGCACGGTGGCGGAGTCCCTCGCCGCGTTCGAGCCGGTCGTGGCCGGGGCCAAGGAGCACCGGGCGCACGTCCGCGGCTACCTCTCCATGTGCTTCGGCGACCCGTGGGAGGGCCCGGTCCCTGTGCCCCAGGTGGTCTCCGTCGCGAAGGCCCTCATGGACATGGGCTGCGACGAGCTGAGCCTCGGCGACACGATCGGCGTGGCCACCCCGGGACACGTACAGACACTCCTGTCGGAGCTGAACGAGGAGGGCGTGCCGACGAACGTGATCGGCGTGCACTTCCACGACACGTACGGCCAGGCGCTCTCCAACACCCTGGCGGCGCTGCGGCACGGCGTGACGACGGTGGACGCGTCCGCGGGCGGCCTCGGCGGCTGCCCGTACGCGAAGAGCGCCACCGGCAATCTCGCCACCGAGGACCTCGTCTGGATGCTGCGCGGCCTCGGCATCGAGACCGGGGTCGACCTCGACCGTCTCACCGACACCAGCAGGTGGATGGCCGAGCACCTGGGCCGACCCAGCCCGTCCCGCACCGTTCGCGCCCTGACCACCCCCCAGGAGTAGCAGCCATGGACCACCACCTCTCCCCCGAGCACGAGGAACTCCGGCGCACCGTGGAGGAGTTCGCGCACGAGGTCGTCGCCCCGAAGATCGGCGACCTCTACGAGCGGCACGAGTTCCCTTACGAGATCGTCCGCGAGATGGGCCGCATGGGGCTCTTCGGCCTCCCCTTCCCGGAGGAGTACGGCGGCATGGGCGGCGACTATCTGGCGCTCGGCATCGCGCTTGAGGAGCTGGCGCGCGTCGACTCCTCGGTGGCGATCACGCTGGAGGCCGGCGTCTCGCTCGGCGCGATGCCGCTGCACCTCTTCGGTACGGAGGAGCAGAAGCGGGAGTGGCTGCCGAAGCTGTGCGCGGGCGAGGTCCTGGGCGCGTTCGGCCTCACGGAACCCGAGGCGGGTTCGGACGCGGCCGGTACGCGCACGACGGCCGTACGGGACGACGAGACCGGCGACTGGATCATCAACGGCACGAAGTGCTTCATCACCAACTCCGGTACGGACATCACGGGCCTGGTGACGGTGACGGCGGTGACGGACCGCGCGGCGGACGGCCGCCCGGTGATCTCCTCGATCATCGTGCCGTCCGGGACGTCCGGCTTCACGGTCGCGGCGCCGTACTCGAAGGTGGGGTGGAACGCGTCGGACACGCGTGAGCTGCACTTCGACGACGTCCGGGTGCCGGCGGCGAATCTGCTGGGCGCGGAGGGCCGGGGCTTCGCCCAGTTCCTGCGGATCCTCGACGAGGGGCGCGTCGCGATCTCCGCGCTGGCCACGGGTCTCGCGCAGGGGTGCGTCGACGAGTCGGTGAAGTACGCCAAGGAGCGCCGCGCCTTCGGGCACCACATCGGCAGCTACCAGGCAATCCAGTTCAAGATCGCCGACATGGAGATGAAGGCGCACACGGCGCGGCTGGCCTGGCGGGACGCGGCGTCGCGGCTCGTCTGCGGGGAGCCGTTCAAGAAGGAGGCGGCGCTGGCGAAGCTGTACTCGTCGACGGTCGCGGTGGACAACGCGCGGGAGGCGACGCAGATCCACGGTGGATACGGGTTCATGAACGAGTACCCGGTCGCCCGGATGTGGCGCGACTCCAAGATCCTGGAAATCGGCGAGGGCACGAGCGAGGTCCAGCGGATGCTGATTGCGCGGGAGCTGGGCCTGACGTCATAGGGCGCCGGCGCCGGTCGGGCAAATCAAGCCTCGGCGCCGGTTGGGCAATTTAAGCCCCTGCGGCGATTGAGCAGCGGGGTATGGGGCAGAGCCCCAATCTTTCGAACGGCATCCGGGCCTGGGCCACGGGGCTCCGCCCCGGACCCCGCGCCTCAAACGCCGGCGGGGCTTGATTTGCCCACCGGCGCCGGGGCGAGGGGCCGCCCCCACCCCCTGGACAACCGGGGAACTTAGGTTAACCTACCCTGAGTTTACGTACTCGCCCGGTCGCCGCTCCGGCACGTCCGAAAGTTGCCCGTCATGCCCAACGCCCTGTCCCGCCCCACCCGCCGCGGCATCCTCGCCGCGACCGGCGCCATCGGCCTCGGAGCCGCGCTCGCCGCCTGCGGCGACGGCGGCTCCAAAGACGGCGGTTCGAGCTCGGCCGGCTCCGCCAAGAAGTCCGGCCCCTGGTCGTACAAGGACGACCGCGGCAAGACCGTGAAGCTGGACAAGGTCCCGACGAACATCGTCGCCTTCACCGGCATGGGCGCCGCCCTCTACGACTACGGCATCCAGGTCAAGGGCGTCTTCGGCCCGACCACCACGAAGGGCGGCAAGCCCGACGTCCAGGCCGGCGACATGCCCGTCGACAAGGTCACGGTCATCGGCAACGAGTGGGGCCAGTTCAACATCGAGAAGTACGCGGGCATCGCGCCCCAGGTGCTGATCACCACGATCTTCGACGGCGCGGGCACCCTCTGGTACGTCCCCGAGGAGTCCGCCAAGAAGATCGCCAAGCTCGCCCCGAGCGTCGGCATCTCCGTCTACGACCGCCAGCTCACGACGCCGCTCGAGCACGTCTACAAGCTGGCCGAGTCGCTCGGCGCCGACCTGAAGGCCGACAAGGTCGTCAAGGCCAAGAAGCGCTTCGAGGACGCCGCCGCCCGGCTGCGCAAGGCGGCGAAGGCCAACCCCGACATCAAGGTGCTGGCGGGTAGCGCGAGCCCCGACATCTTCTACGTCTCGGGCACGAACCTCTCCGTCGACCTTGAGTACTTCAAGGCGCTCGGCGTGAACTTCGTGGAGCCCTCGGAGGCCGCGAAGAAGGCGTCCGGCGGCTGGTTCGAGAACCTGAGCTGGGAGAACGTCAACAAGCACAAGGCCGACATCATCATGATGGACGACCGCGCCCAGGCGATTCAGCCCGCCGACATCGACGAGCCGACCTGGAAGAAGCTGCCGGCGGTCAAGGCGGGCCAGGTCATCTCCCGCTCCCCCGAGCCGATCCTGTCCTACGACAAGTGCGCCCCGCTCCTGGAAGACCTCGCGAAGGCCATCGAGACGGCGAAGAAGGTGTCCTGATCCCATGACGGCGACGACCGAAGCCCCCGCTGTAGCCCCTTTCCGATTCTTCGATCTGCAAGTGGTCCGCACCCGGCGGCTCGGTCCGTCGCTGCTCAGGGTCACTTTCACGGGCCCTGACCTCCCCGACTTCCACGGCGGCGGCCGGGACCAGTCCCTCTCCCTCTTCCTGCCGCACCCCGGCCAGGACGCCCCCGTGATGCCGCCGGTCAACGCCGGTGAGGACGGCCGCGCCTGGCACGCGGCGTACCGGGCGATCCCGGACGACGAGCGCGCGATCATGCGCTCGTACACACTGAGCGGCCAGCGCCGCTTCCCCGCGGAGGAAGTCGACATCGACTTCGTGCTGCACGACGACGACCCGTCGACCTCGGGCCCCGCCTGCCGCTGGGCCCGCGCCGCGACCCCCGGCGACCGGGCCGTCGTGCTCGGCCCGGCGATCGCGGACAACGCCGCCGTGCGCTGCCAGCCCCAGGACGACTTCGACCACATCCTCATGTGGGGCGACGAGACGGCGCTTCCCGCGGCGCTCGGCGTGCTGGCCTGGCTGCCCGAACACGTCTCGGCGCACGTGTACTTGGAGGTTCCGCACCGCGAGGACATCCAGCCGATCATCACGCTCGCGGATGTCTCCGTCACCTGGCTCGTCCGCGACGAGGGCGCGCCCTCCGTGGTCGACACCGTGCGCGCGGCCCAACTCCCCGACGCCGTAAGCCCGTACGCGTGGCTGGCCGGCGAGTCCGGGACGATGAAGGAGCTGCGGCGGCACCTGGTGCGCGAGCGCGGCTACGACAAGCGGGCGGTGACCTTTGTCGGTTACTGGCGGCGCGGCATGAGCGAGGACGCGTTGCGCGCTGCATGACGCCTCGGGGCCCCACCCCTGGGAACAGCGCACATTCCAGCCATAACAGCCATTCCAGCCACATGACAGGGGGCGGGGTCGCGAACCAAAGTTAGGTTAGGCTAACCTAATCCAAGGGTTCGCGACCTCGCCCTTTTTCCTGCCCCACCCGGGAACCACCCCACCCCACCCGGAGGAACCGTTCATGCGCTCGCACCTGCTCAATGACACCACCGCGGAGTTGTACCGCAGCTCCGTGACCGAAGGAGTCGAGCGGGTGGCGGCCAAACTCGCCACCACCACAAGGCCGTTCACCGGCGTCACCCCGGACGCCCTCTCCCCCACCGTCGACGCCGTCGACCTGGACGAGCCGCTCCAGGACACCATCGCCGCCCTGGACGAGCTGGAGGACGTGTACCTCCGCGACGCCGTCTACTTCCACCACCCCCGCTACCTCGCCCACCTCAACTGCCCGGTCGTCATCCCGGCGGTGCTCGGCGAGGCGATCCTCTCCGCGGTCAACTCCTCGCTCGACACCTGGGACCAGTCCGCGGGCGGCACGCTCATCGAGCGCAAGCTCATCGACTGGACCACCGGACGGATCGGCCTCGGCCCCGCTGCCGACGGCGTGTTCACCTCCGGCGGCTCGCAGTCCAACCTCCAGGCGCTGCTGCTGGCCAGGGAGGAGGCCAAGTCGCAGGACCTGTCCAAACTCCGCGTCTTCGCCTCCGAGGTCAGCCACTTCAGCGTCAAGAAGTCCGCGACGCTGCTCGGCCTCGACCCGCAGTCGGTCGTCTCCATCCCGGTCGACCGCGAGAAGCGCCTGCAGACCGTGGCCCTCGCCGCCGAGTTGCAGCGCTGCCGCGAGGAGGGCCTCGTCCCCATGGCCGTCGTGGCGACCGCGGGGACGACCGACTTCGGCTCCATCGACCCGCTGCCGGAGATCGCCGAGCTGTGCGCCCAGTACGACACGTGGATGCACGTCGACGCCGCGTACGGCTGCGGACTGCTCGTGTCGAACAAGAACCGTGAGCGGCTCACCGGCATCGAGCGCGCCGACTCGGTCACCGTCGACTACCACAAGTCCTTCTTCCAGCCCGTGAGTTCGAGCGCGATCCTGGTCCGCGACGCGGCCACGCTGCGGCACGCCACGTACCACGCGGAGTACCTCAACCCGCGCCGCACGGTCGCCGAGCGGATCCCCAACCAGGTCGACAAGTCCCTGCAGACCACGCGCCGCTTCGACGCGCTCAAGCTGTGGCTGACGCTGCGCGTGATGGGCGCGAAGGGCATCGGCGGCCTCTTCGACGAGGTGTGCGACCTGGCGTACGAGGGCTGGCAGCTGCTCGCCTCCGACCCGCGCTTCGACGTGGTCGTGGAGCCGAGCCTGTCCACGCTCGTCTACCGCTACATCCCGGCCGATGCCACCGACCCCGCGGAGATCGACCGCGCCAACCTCCACGCCCGCAAGGCCCTGTTCGCCTCCGGCGACGCCGTCGTCGCGGGCACCAAGGTGGGCGACCGCCAGTACTTGAAGTTCACCCTGCTCAACCCCGAGACGACCCTCGACGACATCTCGGTCGTCCTCGACCTCATCGCCGGCCACGCCGAGCAGTACCTGGGAGACACCCTTGACCGCGCATCCTGACACGTACGACTTCATCGGGATCGGCCTCGGCCCCTTCAACCTGGGTCTGGCCGCGCTCACGGAGCCGATCGACGAGCTGACCGGGCTGTTCATCGAGTCCAAGCCGGACTTCGAGTGGCACTCGGGGATGTTCCTCGAAGGCGCCCACCTCCAGACCCCGTTCATGTCGGACCTGGTGACGCTCGCCGACCCGACGTCCGAGTACTCCTTCCTCAACTACCTGAAGGAATCGGGCCGGTTGTACTCGTTCTACATTCGCGAGAACTTCTATCCGCTGCGCGTCGAGTACAACAACTACTGCCGCTGGGCCGCCGCCAAGCTGTCCTCGATCCGGTTCTCGACGAGCGTCACCGAGGTGCGCTACGACGACGCGGCCGAGGTCTACCTCGTGGACACCGACAAGGGCGAGACGTTCCGCGCCCGCCACCTGGTCCTGGGCACCGGCACCCCGCCGTACGTCCCCGAGGCGTGCCAGGGGCTCGGTGGCGACGGGGTCGTCCACAACTCCCGCTACCTCCAGCACAAGCAGCAGCTCCAGCAGAAGAAGTCGATCACCCTGGTCGGCAGCGGGCAGTCCGCGGCCGAGATCTACCAGGACCTGCTCAGCGAGATCGACGCGCACGGCTACCGGCTCAACTGGGTGACGCGCTCCCCGCGGTTCTTCCCGCTCGAGTACACCAAGCTGACGCTGGAGATGACGTCCCCGGACTACATCGACTACTTCCACAAGCTGCCGGAGGAGACCCGCTACTCGCTGGAGCAGCGGCAGAAGGGCCTGTTCAAGGGCATCGACGGCGAGCTGATCGACGCCATCTTCGACCTGCTGTACCAGAAGGGTCTCGACGGCCCCGTGCCGACGCGCCTGCTCACCAACTCGGCGCTGCGCACGGCGAGTTACGAGGACGGCACGTACACGCTCGGTCTGCACCAGGAGGAGCAGGACAAGGCGTTCGAGCTGGAGACCGAGGGCCTGATCCTCGCCACCGGCTACAAGTACACGACGCCCGCCTTCCTGGAGCCGGTCCGCGACCGCATCCGCTGGGACGGCCAGGGCCGCTACGACGTCGCCCGCAACTACGCGATCGACACCACCGGGCGCGGCATCTTCGTGCAGAACGCGTCCGTGCACACGCACTCGATCACCAGCCCCGACCTGGGGATGGGCGCGTACCGCAACAGTTACATCATCGGCGAGCTGCTCGGCTCCGAGTACTACCCCGTCGAGAAGACCATCGCGTTCCAGGAGTTCGCAGCATGAGCACCACAAGCACCACCAACGGGACCCTCGGGAAACTCTCCCTGCGTCCCGTCGACCCGCAGGCCGACGCCGAGCTGCTGCACCGCTGGGTCACCGACCCCAAGGCCGCCTTCTGGCTGATGCAGGAGGCCAAGCTCCAGGACGTCGAGCGCGAGTACATGTCGATCGCGGCGCACGAGCACCACGACGCCTTCCTCGGCCTGCACGACGGCGAGCCGGCGTTCCTGATGGAGCGCTACGACCCGCGGTACGTCGAGCTCGTCGGCCTGTACGAGCCCGAGCCCGGCGACATCGGCATGCACTTCCTCACCGCGCCCTCGGACGTCCGCATCCCGGGCTTCACGCGCGCCGTGATCACGACGGTGATGGAGCACCTCTTCGCCGACGCGTCGGTGAAGCGCGTCGTCGTCGAGCCCGACGTGGGCAACAAGGCGGTGCACGCCCTGAACGAGGCCGTCGGCTTCGTCCCCGAGCGTGAGATCGACAAGCCGGAGAAGAAGGCGCTGCTGAGCTTCTGCACACGCGAGCAGTTCGAAGCGGCCACGGGAAGGACCACCGGAGCATGACCATCGCCGACGCCGCCACCCACCTCTCCCCCGAGCGCTGGGCCGAGGCCAACCGTCTCCTCATCCGCAAGGCACTCGCCGAGTTCAGCCACGAGCGGCTCCTCAAGCCCGAGATATCGGGGGCCGCCGCCGCTGACCGGTACTCCGTCCTCAGCGACGACGGCCTGACCCGCTACGAGTTCACCGCCCGCCGACTGCGCCTCGACCACTGGCAGGTGTCCGCCGACTCGATCACCCGGCACCGCGACGGCACCGAACTCCCGCTGAACGCCCTGCAGTTCTTCATCGAGCTGAAGGACAGCCTGGGCCTGAGCGACTCGACCCTCCCGGTCTACCTGGAGGAGATCTCCTCCACGCTCTCCGGCACCTGCTTCAAACTGACGAAGCCGTACCTGTCCTCCGCCGAACTCGCCGCCTCCGGCGACTTCCAGGCGATCGAGACGGGCATGACCGAGGGCCACCCCTGCTTCGTCGCCAACAACGGCCGCCTCGGCTTCGGCATCCACGAGTACCTCTCGTACGCCCCCGAGACCGCGAGCCCCGTCCGGCTGATCTGGCTGGCGGCGAGCCGCGAGCGCGCGGCCTTCACGGCGGGCATCGGCCTCGACTACGAGTCGTTCCTGCGGGCCGAGTTGGGCGAGGCCACCCTGGAACGCTTCGACGGCATCCTGCGCGACCAGGGCCTCGACCCGGCCGACTACCTCCTCATCCCCGCCCACCCGTGGCAGTGGTGGAACAAGCTCTCCGTCACGTTCGCCGCCGAGGTCGCGCAGCGGAACCTGGTGTGCCTGGGCGAGGGCGACGACGAGTACCTCGCGCAGCAGTCGATCCGCACGTTCTTCAACAAGAGCGCCCCCGAGAAGCACTACGTGAAGACGGCCCTCTCGGTCATCAACATGGGCTTCATGCGCGGCCTTTCGGCGGCGTACATGGAGGCGACGCCGGCGATCAACGACTGGCTGGCGAACCTCATCGAGAACGACGAGGTGCTCAAGGACACCGGCCTGACGATCATCCGCGAGCGCGCGGCCGTCGGCTACCGGCACCTGGAGTACGAGGCCGCCACCGACCGCTACTCGCCGTACCGCAAGATGCTGGCGGCGCTGTGGCGCGAGTCGCCGGTGACCTCGCTGGCCGAGGGCGAGCGCCTGGCGACGATGGCGTCCCTCCTGCACGTGGACCGCGAGGGCAAGTCCTTCGCGGGCGCCCTGATCGAGCGCTCCGGCCTCACGCCCCGCGAGTGGCTGAAGCCCTACCTGAAGTCGTACCTGACCCCGCTCCTGCACAGCTTCTACGCCTACGACCTGGTGTTCATGCCGCACGGCGAGAACGTCATCCTGGTCCTGGACGAGCAGGGCGTCGTCAAGCGGTCGATCTTCAAGGACATCGCCGAGGAGATCGCGGTGATGGACACGGAGGCCGTCCTGCCGCCCGCCGTGGAGCGGATCAAGGCCGAGGTCCCGGACGACATGAAGCTCCTGTCGATCTTCACGGACGTCTTCGACTGCTTCTTCCGCTTCCTCTCGGCGAACCTCGTCGAGGACGGCGTCGTGGACGAGGAGACGTTCTGGTCGGCGGTCGCGGACTGCGTGCGCGACTACCAGGCGACGATGCCCCAACTGGCCGAGAAGTTCGATCAGTTCGACATGTTCGCGCCCAACTTCTCGCTCTCCGCCCTCAACCGTCTCCAGCTGCGCAACAACGAGCAGATGGTCGACCTGGCGGACCCGTCGGGCGCCCTTCAGTTGGTGGGCGACCTGGACAACCCCATCGCGTAAGGGAGTTGGCCGGACTTACGGACCAGGGGCTCGGGAGACGGTCCTCCCGAGCCCCGTTCCCGTACGAGAATGTCGGCATGGCGGAAATCATCCAGCGCGACGGCACGTGGACGTATCTCGGGGACACGCTGCGGCTCGTGCCGGGGCGCGACAAGGCCGTGAGCCCGCTCCGCAAGGCTCTGGGCGAAGTGACCGTGCCGCTGACGGCGCTCGCGGGCGTCTCCTTCGAACAGGGCAAGAAGTCCGGACGCCTCCGGCTGCGCCTGCGCGACGGCGCCGACCCCCTCCTCCAGGCGACGGGCGGCAAGCTGACCGAGGGCATGGACCCGTACCAGCTCACCGTCGAGTCGGACCGCTACGGCGTCGCCGAGTACTTCGTCGACGAGGTGCGCAACGCGCTGCTCCTGGACGAGGTCCCCACGTCCGCCTCCGACACGTACCTCCTGCCGGGGCCCGCCGTACCGCTGTCCGTCTCCGCCGGGGACGGCACGGCGAGCTTCGACGGGGAGCGCGTGCGCCTGGAGTGGAACTGGAAGACGGAGGAGGCGAAGTCCTCCGCGGGCACGCGGGTGCTCGCGCTCGGCGACATCACGGCGGTCGAGTGGCAGCCGGCGATCGGCCTGGAGAACGGCTGCCTCCGCTTCACGGTCCGCTCCTCCCCCACGAAGGCGCCACCGAAGTACGACCCCAACTCCATCGAACTGTGGGGCTTCAAGAAGGACCCCCTGATGGCCCTCGTGGCAGCGGCGGTCCAGGCCCGCCTCCCCCACCCGGGCCCTGCGGGCGAACCAGCCACTCCCCCCGCCCTGGAACAGGCCCCGCCCACGGCCCCGCCGGAGGACGAACACGACGCCCTCCTCCGCCGCCTCCGCGAACTGGGCGACCTCCACAACTCCGGAATCCTGACGGAAGACGAGTTCGCACTGGCGAAGGCGGCGGTCCTGAAACGCCTGTCAGGCCCCTCCGGCGATTAGCGCCTCACCTTCCGCGCCACCACGAACCGGTCGACCTCCGCCCCCGTCTCGGCGAGCCCCCGCACGGTCAGCTTCGCGGTGTGCCCCACCGGCGCGGGCTCCACATCGACCCGCAGGAACGAGTAGTTGGTGTACCGCACCCGCGACCAGTCGACGGTCACCGCCTTCTTGCCGCCCCCGTCCTGCGTCACGTACGAGGCGAACGGGTCGACCTTCTTCTCGTTCCCCTCATACGTGTCCTCGACCGGGAACTCGTAGAGCCCCTTCCCCGCCGCGCCCGCCGTGACGTACACGACCCCGTCGGTCTCCGGGTACGCCGTGCCCCCGATCGGCAGCTCCTTGGTGACCTTGTCGCCCTTCAACACATCCGTGCGCTCGTAGACGTGGTTGTGCCCGTTGATCACGAGGTCGACCGTGTACTTCTCGAACAACGGCACCCACTCCTTGCGCACACCCCCCTCCGAGGCATGCGCGGTGGCGGTGCAGTAGGCGCAGTGGTGGAAGAACACCACGACGAAGTCGACCCCCGACCCGGCGGCCCGGAACTTCTTCAACTGCCGCTCGAACCAGGCGGTTTGAGTACCCCCACTGATCCCCAGATTCGCGGGAATCTCGTACGAGATGTCATTCGCGTCGAGCGAGATCACGGCCGTGTTGCCGTGCACGAAGGAGTACACGCCCGGCAGCTCCTTCGGGTCGGGCCCATTGGCCGGCGGCGCGAACCGGGCCTCCTGGCTCCCGTACCCGTTCGGCGAGTACCACGCCTCCATGTCGTGATTGCCGTACGACACCATCCACGGCACGGACTTGGCGACCGTCTCGGTCTGCGCGAGGAACTGGTCCCAGGTCCGCGCGTCGAACGTGTCCGTCGTCTTGCCCTGCCCGGAGGGATCCGCGTACGCGATGTCACCGGCGTGCAGGTGGAAGGCGGGGCCCTGCGCGAGGATCAGGCTGTCGTTGGCGAGCGCGTGGTAGCTGACGCCCTGGTCGCCGAAGGCGGTGAACGTGAAGCGCTCCGAACGGGCGGGCGCGGTCGTGAACGTACCGATCGTCCCCGCGAACTTCGGCGACGCCGGGTCGAAGCCCCGGTGCCCGACCCCGTAGTAGTACGTCTTGCCGGGCTTGAGGCGGGTCAACCTGGCGTGCACGTAGTACTGGGTGTGGTCGGCACTCGTCCCGACGCCCGCCGGGGTGTGGAGCGCCTTCAGCTCCGCCGGTATCTTCCGCGACAGCTCACCGGCGCTCGCCCCGACCCGGATGAACGGGTCCTTCACCGCGACCGGCACCTGCCAGGACACGGTCATCTCGGTGCGCGCGTCGTCGCCGTACGAGAGGTGCCGGCCGAAGGGCGCGACGAGCGCCCCGTCGACGGCCTCGGCGGCCGGGGCGCCCGCGGTCGTGGCCGCCTTCGCCGGCGAGGCGCTCGCGGGCCCGGGCACGAAGACCCCGCCCGCCACCGCGCCCAGGGTGACGGCCCCGCCGCGGATCATCGTGCGCCGCGAGAACCGGCTGCGCAGATACTCGTGCTGCTCGGCGAGGGACCGGTCGGCAAGCTCGGCGGGTACGCCCATACGTGGAATGTCCATGCGGGAAAGATGCTTGAGGCATCTATCCACCAGGGATACACCGCATGAACGCGACGCCAAATGAGCCCCGCCGAAAACAAGCCCCTCCGGCGATTGAGGAGCGGGGCCCGGGGCAGCGCCCCGCAACCTCAACCACGGCCACCCGAGCGAATCCCCTGCCCGATTTCGGGCAGGATTCTTGCAAAACCACCCCCCAGCCCCGAGGATCGCTTCGTGCACGAGGAACTTGTCGACCACCTGACGCGCAGCAGCGCCCTGAGCCGGGGCGAGGCGTTGCGGGTGATCCAGGACGTGCTCGCCTACTTCGACGAGTCGACGGAGGACTACGTCCGCCGCCGGCACCGCGAACTCCAGGGCCAGGGCCTGGTGAACGCGGAGATCTTCGAACAGATCACGGCGGACCTGCGGTACCGGGCGGTGGCGCCGCCGGAGCTCTCGCTCCGGCAGTTGCGCCGCATCGTCTACGGCTGACCGCGGACCCACTACCCGAGGGGATCAGAACCACACATGTGCGGAATCGTCGGTTACATCGGCAAGCGTGACGTAGCGCCGCTCCTTCTCGAAGGACTGCAGCGCCTGGAGTACCGCGGATACGACTCCGCGGGCGTCGTCATCACCAGCCCCAAGGCCACCGGCCTGAAGATGGTCAAGGCCAAGGGCCGGGTGCGCGACCTGGAGGCGAAGGTCCCGGCCCGCTTCAAGGGCACCACCGGCATCGCCCACACCCGCTGGGCCACGCACGGCGCCCCCTCCGACCACAACGCGCACCCGCACATGTCGGCCGACGACAAGGTCGCCGTCGTCCACAACGGCATCATCGACAACGCCTCGGACCTGCGCGCCAAGCTGGTCGCCGAGGGCGTCGAGTTCCTCTCCGAGACGGACACCGAGGTCCTCACCCACCTCATCGCCCGCTCCCAGCTGCCCGAGCTCGAGGACAAGGTCCGCGAGGCGCTGCACCTGATCGAGGGCACGTACGGCATCGCGGTCCTGCACGCCGACTTCCCGGACCGCATCGTGGTCGCGCGCAACGGCTCGCCGGTCGTCCTCGGCATCGGCGACAAGGAGATGTTCGTCGCCTCGGACATCGCCGCGCTGATCACCCACACCCGCCAGATCGTCACGCTCGACGACGGCGAGATGGCCACGCTCAAGGCCGACGACTTCCGTACGTACACGACGGCCGGCACCCGCACCGCCAACGAGCCGACCACCGTGGACCTCGAGGCCGCCTCCTTCGACATGGGCGACCACGACACGTACATGCACAAGGAGATCTCCGAGCAGGCCGACGCCGTGGACCGCGTGCTGCGCGGCCGCATCGACGACCGCTTCTCCACGGTGCACCTCGGCGGCCTCAACCTGGACGCCCGCGAGGCCCGCACGGTCCGCCGCGTGAAGATCCTCGGCTGCGGCACCTCGTACCACGCGGGTCTGATCGGCGCGCAGATGATCGAGGAGCTGGCCCGCATCCCCGCAGACGCCGAGCCGGCCTCCGAGTTCCGCTACCGCAACGCGGTCGTGGACCCCGACACCCTCTACATCGCGGTCTCCCAGTCCGGCGAGACGTACGACGTCCTCGCGGCGGTCCAGGAGCTGAAGCGCAAGGGCGCCCGCGTCTTCGGCGTCGTGAACGTCGTCGGCTCGGCGATCGCCCGTGAGTCGGACGCGGGCGTGTACGTCCACGCGGGCCCCGAGGTCTGCGTCGTCTCGACGAAGTGCTTCACGAACACCACGGTCGCCTTCGCCCTGCTCGCCCTGCACCTCGGCCGCATCCGCGACCTCTCGGTCGCCGACGGCAAGCGCATCATCGAGGGCCTGCGCAAGCTCCCGGCCCAGATCACCGAGATCCTCGAGCAGGAGGCGGAGATCAAGAAGATCGCCGAGGAGTACGCGGACGCCCGCTCGATGATGTTCATCGGCCGCGTCCGGGGCTACCCGGTGGCCCGCGAGGCGTCCCTGAAGCTCAAGGAGGTCTCGTACATCCACGCCGAGGCCTACCCGGCCTCCGAGCTGAAGCACGGCCCGCTGGCCCTCATCGAGCCCGCGCTCCCCACGGTCGCGATCGTCCCCGACGACGACCTGCTGGAGAAGAACCGCGCCGCGATGGAGGAGATCAAGGCCCGCTCCGGCCGCATCCTGGCGGTCGCCCACCAGGAGCAGGAGAAGGCCGACCGCACGATCGTCGTCCCGAAGAACGAGGACGAGCTGGACCCGATCCTGATGGGCATCCCGCTCCAACTCCTCGCCTACCACACGGCCTTGGCCCTCGGCCGCGACATCGACAAGCCCCGCAACCTGGCGAAGTCCGTCACGGTCGAGTAGGTCCCTCTCGCCGCACAAACGGGTCCCGTACGCGCCACCAAGCGCACGGGACCCGTTTCCGTGAGGGCCGGAGCCGCCCATTGCCCCGGCCCTTGGCTGTCACCCGGCGGCCGTCACCCCCCGGCCAACAGCACGCCAACGCACCGTATTTACCCTTCACAAGGGCACAAAGCACCTCTACGCGGGAGTAGATTTATCCAACGGCGCAAATTCAACTACCGGTCCAACTCCCGCTTCCCGAAAGGGACTCAGGGGATCACAATGACGGGCCGCTGCGCGCGCCGCGCAAGCCGTCCCGCGACCGAGCCGAAGATCCGCCCGACGAGCCCGTGGGTCGAGCCCACGACGATGGCGTCGGCCGAGTACTCGTGCCCGACCTCCTCCAGCTCGTGGCAGATGTCGCCACCGCGCTCGACGAGGATCCAGGGCACCTCGGACAGATACTCCGCACAGGCGAGCTCGAGCCCGAGGACCTCCGTCCGGTGATCCGGCACGTCCACGAACACCGGCGGTTCACAGCCCGCCCACACCGTGGTGGGCAGCCGATTGGCCACATGGACGATGACCAGCCCGGAGCCCGAACGGTGGGCCATGCCGATCGCGTACGCGAGTGCCCGCTCACTCGATGTGGAGCCGTCGAAGCCGACGACGACACCGTGCTTGAACGCGGGGTCACAGGCTTGACGTGTCTCTTCCGCCGCTCGGGGCGTCGCCGTGGGATCGGCGACCTGCCGCTTGCGGTCCGCGGGTTCAGGGATTTCGTGACCGGCCATGAGTGTCTCGGCGTGTACCTCGTGGGCCTCTAAAGAGGGGACGACAACTGATCGGCGGAGCTGTGTCCGGGAATCATCTTCCCAACCCCATACCCCCAAGGGTACGGCGACACTCCTCCTCTGCCCAGACTCTGATTTCCGGGCCCAGAGCCGCACCTTCGTTCATCGATGGCCCGCTCCGCCGCGTTCAGGGGAGCATGCACGAGGGGCGACCGTATGGCAATGGTTGCTGCCCCGTACAGGCGGATTGCGCACTCAACTGGGCGCCTGACCTCCCCCGACGAAGTGACCCGGGCCGGTCGTCGGCGTTGAACTCGCGTACCGAAAGACACAGGGGAGCGCTCAGTGCCCGGACCGACCATCGCCCAGCGAACCAGCGCCGCGACCCACCCCGACGCGCCCCTGCCCGCGCGCTGGGCCGCGTTCAGCTGCGTCCTGGTGCCGCCGCTCGTACTCGTCTGGTACGGCTCCTCCGCCGCGGGTACCGCCGGCGCCGTCCTGGGGCTCGCAGTGATCACCGCGGCGTGCCGTTTGCTCCTTCGACAGACGGAGCGCGGGGCTGCACAGTTGCACAGTGAACAATGCCGGGCGCATCGTGGTCGACGCGAGTGGAACGGCTCCGACACACAGGACGGCGGGCGTCGGGCCGAGCGGGATACGCCTGTTGGCTGACCGTTTTCAACGCGGCTCTCCGATAATTTTCAGCCAACTTGGGCCACCGGGCCTCCCCTTGCGTTTCGCCTCCCCCAACCCCCTTTCCACCAGGGCGGAAACGGCGCCGAAAACCCCTCCCGCCCTACGGGGACCGGCCACGGAGTTGAGGCCCACTTCCCAGCAACGCCCCTGAGTGCGACGCTTCGTGATCGAATGCTTCACGCCAAGTTGCCATGTCGACAATCTGTCAGGTTCTTAACTGGTCACGACGGCACCATGGGACGCAGTAGATTCGATCATGACTGTCTGATCTGAAGGCGGCGGGGGACTTCGTGCATCACCGAGGGGAAACGTGCAGGAGCGAACGACCCGTCAAAATATTGAGGGAGCCGGGATCACCGAGGGGGGCTTAGCAGCATGAGCCACGACGCCACCACCGCGCCGGAGGCGGCGGCTCGCAAGCTGTCGGGGCGCCGTCGACGAGAGATCGTCGCGGTGCTGCTGTTCAGCGGCGGACCCATCTTCGAGAGTTCCATTCCACTCTCCGTGTTCGGTATCGACCGACAGGACGCGGGAGTGCCGCGCTATCGATTGCTCGTGTGCTCCGGCGAAGAGGGACCCCTGAGGACCACAGGGGGACTCGAACTCACCGCGCCGCACGGACTCGAGGCGATATCGCGAGCGGGCACGGTGGTCGTGCCCGCCTGGCGGTCCATCACTTCTCCGCCACCGGAGGAGGCGTTGGACGCCCTGCGCCGCGCCCACGAGGAGGGCGCACGCATCGTCGGCCTGTGCACGGGAGCCTTCGTGCTCGCCGCCGCGGGCCTGCTGGACGGCCGTCCGGCGACCACGCACTGGATGTACGCGCCGACGCTCGCGAAGCGCTATCCGTCGGTCCATGTGGACCCGCGCGAGCTCTTCGTGGACGACGGCGACGTACTGACGAGCGCCGGCACCGCGGCCGGTATAGATCTGTGTCTGCACATCGTGCGCACGGACCACGGCAACGAGGCGGCCGGAGCGCTCGCCCGCCGCCTGGTGGTCCCACCGCGCCGCAGCGGCGGCCAGGAGCGCTACCTCGATCGGTCTTTACCCGAGGAGATCGGCGCGGATCCGCTGGCCGAGGTCGTCGCCTGGGCCCTGGAGCACCTCCACGAGCAGTTCGACGTGGAGACGCTCGCCGCGCGCGCCTATATGAGCCGCCGCACCTTCGACCGCCGCTTCCGGTCGCTGACGGGGTCCGCCCCGCTCCAGTGGCTGATCACGCAGCGGGTGCTCCAGGCCCAGCGCCTGCTGGAGACCTCCGACTACTCGGTCGACGAGGTGGCGGGCCGCTGCGGCTTCCGCTCCCCCGTCGCGCTGCGCGGGCACTTCCGGCGCCAGCTGGGCTCGTCCCCGGCCGCGTACCGGGCGGCGTACCGGGCGCGCAGGCCGCAGCCGGGCGAGGGCCAGGGGAAGCCGGAGAAGCCGGACAGGACGGTCGAGCTCGCGGGTGTGCCGGGCGCCGAGGGGACTCCGGTCCCCGCGCAGTCCCGGCGCACGGCGGCAGCGAGCGCGCTCGGCCCGCACGCGGCCTCGATGCCGACGGGCCACTCGGGACTGCCAGGACCGCGCACAGCTTTGTAGCCCCGCACGACAGCACCGAGCACAGGAGCTGATGCCCGTCGTCTGCCAGTGGGAAGGTCGGACCCGTAGGGTTGGGCGCATGAACGATCGCATGGTGTGGATCGACTGCGAGATGACCGGACTCTCGCTGGCGAACGACGCGCTCATCGAGGTGGCCGCACTGGTCACCGACTCGGAGCTGAACGTACTCGGCGACGGTGTGGACATCGTGATCCGCCCGCCGGACGAGGCCCTGGAGACGATGCCCGAGGTGGTGCGCAACATGCACACCGCCTCGGGTCTCCTCGACGAGCTGGCGGGCGGCACGACGCTCGCGGACGCCGAGGAACAGGTCCTGGCGTACGTACGTGAGCACGTCAAGGACGCGGGCAAGGCCCCGCTGTGCGGGAACTCGGTCGGTACCGACCGCGGATTCCTGCTGCGTGACATGCCGACGCTGGAGGACTACCTCCACTACCGGATCGTCGATGTGTCCTCGGTCAAGGAGCTCGCCAGGCGCTGGTACCCGAGGGCGTACTTCAACAGTCCGGACAAGAACGGCAACCACCGGGCGCTCGCCGACATCCGCGAGTCCATCGCCGAGCTGCGCTACTACCGCGAGGCGGTCTTCGTCCCGCAGCCCGGGCCGGACTCGGACACCGCGAAGTCGATCGCGGCGAAGTACGTCCTGCCTGCGGAATAACCCCTCGTAAGCCCCTGTGTACGGGGTCCGGGCCCGCTCGGGAAAAGGTGTGCGCGAGCACCCCTTCGGACCCTGTACACTTTTTCTCGGCCGGTCGGAAGAAAGACAAACGACCGGACATGGTGGGTGTAGCTCAGTTGGTAGAGCACCTGGTTGTGGTCCAGGTGGCCGCGGGTTCAAGTCCCGTCACTCACCCTGAAGGATCCGAAGGCCCCGGTTCGAGAGAACCGGGGCCTTCGGCGTTCCCGGGGGATCCGGACGGATCCGGACCCCCCGGGGTCACATCTACGACGAGGCGCGGACCATCAGCTCCGTCGGAAGCACCAGGTGCCGCTGCGTGCCCCGGCGGACGGACGAGCGCTTCCCCTCCGCGGCCAGGGCGATCTCGTCGAGCAGCAGCTCCGTCATCGCCCGGCCCATGTCCAGGGTGGGCTGGCGCACGCTGGTGAGGCCCGGCTCCATGTGGCGGGCGATCACCGAGTCGTCGAAGCCGACCAGGGAGACGTCCTCGGGGATGCGGCGGCCCGCCTCGCGCAGCACCTGGCGGGCGCCCGAGGCCATCAGGTCGGAGCAGGCGAAGACCGCGTCGAGGCCGGTGCCGCGCTCCAGGAGCTCCTCCATGCAGCGGCGGCCACCCTCCTCCGTGAAGTCTCCGTAGGCCACCAGCTTCTCGTCGTAGCTGATGCCGCTCGCGGCCAGCTCGTCCTGGTAGCCGGCGAGGCGGCGCTGGGCCCCGTACACGTCGAGCGGGCCCGCGATGATCGCGACGGAGCGGCGGCCCTTGGAGACCAGGTGCTCGACGGCGGAGCGGGCGCCCGCGTAGTTGTCGGTGTCGACCGAGGGCAGCGGCTCGTCCGCGGAGCGGGGGCCGCTGATCACGGTCGGGATGTCCATCTGGATGAGGCGGTCCGCGAGCGGGTCGTCGGAGTGCACCGAGACCAGGAGGACCCCGTCGACGCGGTGGGCGGCGAGGTAGGTCGCCAGCCGGTCCTGTTCGCGCTCGCCGCGGGCGAAGGTGAGCAGGAGCTGGAGGTTGGTCTCGGCGAGGGCGAGGCCGACGCCGCCGACCATGCCGGAGAAGTACGGCTCGGAGAAGAACCGGGACTCCGCCTCAGGAACCACCACGGCGATCGAGTCCGAGCGGTTGGCCGCGAGGGCCCGGGCCGCCGTGTTCGGTACGTAGCCGAGCTCGGCGACCGCTTCCTCGACCGCGGCGCGGGTGCGGTCGCTGACCCGCGGCGATCCGTTGATGACACGGGAGACCGTGCCCCGGCCGACGCCCGCTCGGGCCGCGACCTCCTCGAGGGTCGGGCGCCTGCCGTGCGTGCCGTGAGCCACCATGACTCGTACCTCCCCAGATCTTGAGCGGAATCTAACAGCCCGATAACCGCACGAACTTGTCGCCGCTGAGTGTCTTGACACCCCGGGTTCGAGCGACGACCCTTCAACTCATCACGGATGGGAGCGCTCCCACCCTACTGGACGCATACAGAAGCCGCACGTTCCCCGCCCGAGCCGCACGTGAACAACCGGGCCCAGTACAACAGTTGGCAGTGGCAGTTGGCCGGGGGGTCTGCACGTCTCAGCATCAAGAGCACTTGAGCACTTGGAGGACGCAATGCGCACTGCCCGTACGTCCCGACGCGCGATGACCTTCGCGGTCGTCGCCGCCCTGGCCACTGGACTGCTTGCCGGTTGTGCGAGCGATGACGGAGACGGCTCCGGGGGCGCCGGAGGCTCCGGTGACAAGGAGGGCGCGACCACGCTGACGGTCGGCACCTTCGGCACCTTCGGTTACAAGCAGGCCGGGCTCTACGACGAGTACATGAAGCTGCACAAGGACATCACCATCAAGGAGAACGTCACCACCAGGACCGACGTCTACTGGCCCAAGACCCTCACCCGTCTCCAGGCCGGCTCCGGCACCGACGACATCCAGGCCATCGAGATCGGCAACATCACCGAGGCCGTGCAGACGCAGGCGGCCAAGTTCGTCGACCTCGGCAAGGAGGTCGACAAGTCGCAGTGGCTGGACTGGAAGAACAAGCAGGCCACCACCAAGGACGGCAAGCTGATCGGCCTCGGCACGGACGTCGGCCCGATGGCGATCTGCTACCGCAAGGACCTCTTCAAGAAGGCCGGCCTGCCCACCGACCGCACCAAGCTCGCCGAGATGTGGAAGGGCGACTGGTCGAAGTACGTCGACGTCGGCAAGGACTACATGAAGAAGGCGCCGAGCGGCACCAAGTTCGTGGACTCCGCCTCGTCGGTCTACAACGCGGCGCTGGGCGGCGCGAAGGACCGCTACTACGACAAGAGCGGCAATGTCATCTGGGACAAGTCCAAGGGTGTCAAGGACTCCTGGGACGCCTCGATGGAGGTGGCGACCTCCGACATGTCGGCGAAGCTGAAGCAGTTCGACAAGCCGTGGGACCAGGGTTTCGCCAACGCCAAGTTCGCCACCGTCGCCTGCCCGGCGTGGATGGTCGGCTACATCCAGGAGAAGTCCGGTGACGCCGGCGAGGGCAAGTGGGACATCGCTGCCGCGCCGACCGCGGCCAACTGGGGCGGCTCGTTCATCGGTGTGCCGACGGCGAGCAAGCACCAGAAGGAGGCCATCGCCCTCGCGAAGTGGCTGACCGCCCCCGAGCAGCAGGCGAAGGTCTTCGCCAAGCAGGCCAGCTTCCCGTCGACCCCGTCGGCATACGCGACGCTGAAGCCGAAGGCCGAGACCCTGGCGTACTTCTCGGACGCGCCGCTGACGCAGATCTTCTCCGACTCGGCGAAGACCATCCCGGTGCAGATCTTCGGCATCAAGGACCAGCCGATCAACACGGCGATCACCGACACGGGCATCCTCCAGGTCGAGCAGAAGGGCAAGTCGCCCGCGCAGGGCTGGGACGCTGCCACCAGCGAGGTCAAGGACGTGCTCGGCCAGTGACCAGCTCCAACGAGGCTCTCGCGCAGACCGCGTCGAGCGCCGACGCCGCGTCCGACTCCCCCGAGGAGTCGGGCGCGGCCCGGGGCGCTCAGGGTCGCGGTACGCCGCCGTCGGACACCTCCTCCTGGCGCAGCCGGCTGTACCGCTGGGACATGAAGGCGTCGCCGTACGCGTTCATCGCCCCCTTCTTCATCATCTTCGGTGCCTTCTCGCTGGTGCCGCTGCTCTACACGGCCTGGTACTCGCTGCACAACGTGCAGCTGTCGTCCCTCGACAGCCAGACCTGGGCGGGCCTGAAGAACTACACGAACCTGTTCGACTCGGAATTCTTCTGGAACGCCCTGGGGAACACGTTCACCATCGGCGTGATCTCCACCGTGCCGCAGCTGATGGTGGCGATCTGGCTCGCCCACATGCTCAACTACCGGCTGCGCGGCTCCATCGTGTGGCGCGTGGTCATGCTCACCCCGTACGCCACCTCGGTGGCGGCGGCGACGCTCGTGTTCGTCCTGCTGTTCTCGCCGGACAACGGAATGATCAACTGGGCGCTCGACCTGGTCGGCATCGACCCGGTCAACTGGCGTGAGTCCGACTGGGGTTCACAGCTCGCGGTCTCCTCCATCGTGATCTGGCGGTGGACCGGGTACAACGCGCTGATCTACCTCGCCGCGATGCAGGCCATCCCGGCCGACCTGTACGAGTCGGCGGCGCTGGACGGCGCGAACCGCTGGCAGCAGTTCCGGCACGTGACCGTTCCGATGCTGCGGCCGACGATCCTGTTCACCGTCGTCGTCTCCACCATCGGCGCGACCCAACTGTTCGGCGAGCCGCTGCTGTTCGGCGGGGTCAGCGGCACCAAGGGCGGGTCCCAGCACCAGTACCAGACGCTCGGCCTGTACATGTACGACCAGGGCTGGATCAACGGCAACCTCGGCAAGGCGGCCGCCATCGCCTGGTCGATGTTCCTGATCCTTTTGGTCATCGCCGCGATCAACCTGTTGATCTCCCGACGGCTGAGGAAGGCCCAATGACCACCATCAGTGATGTGACGCCCGGCCAGGTGGCCAAGGAGGGCGCCGGGCCGCCGACCCGCCGGCGGATCATGGGCGCGGGCAAGCAGCTGCACGCGGGGCCCGTCACCTATGTCTCGCTGGCCCTGTTCGCCGTGATCTCCCTGGCGCCGCTGCTGTGGACGGTGATCGCGGCGTCCCGTACGAACGCCCGGCTCTCCCAGACGCCGCCGCCGTTCTGGTTCGGCGGCAATCTGTTCAAGAACCTGGACACCGCCTGGAACCAGGCCGGCATGGGCTCCGCGATGTTCAACACGATCCTCGTGGCGAGCTGCATCACCGTCGGCACCGTGCTGTTCTCCACGCTCGCGGGCTTCGCCTTCGCCAAGCTGAAGTTCCGCTTCTCCTCGACGCTGCTCCTGATGACCATCGGCACGATGATGATTCCGCCGCAACTGGCCGTCGTACCGCTGTACTTGTGGATGTCCGACCTGGGCTGGGCCAACCAGCTGCAGACCGTCATCCTGCCGACGCTGGTGTCCGCCTTCGGCACGTTCTTCATGCGGCAGTACCTGGTGCAGGCGCTGCCGACCGAGCTCATCGAGGCGGCGCGGGTCGACGGGGCGAGCAGTCTGCGGGTGGTCTGGCACGTGGTGTTCCCCGCGGCGCGGCCCGCGATGGCCGTGCTCGGGCTGCTGACGTTCGTCATGGCCTGGAACGACTTCCTGTGGCCGATCATCGCGCTCAACCAGGAGAACCCCACGGTGCAGGTCGCGCTGAACGCGCTCGGGACCGGGTACATCCCCGACGACTCGGTGATCATGGCGGGGGCGTTGCTGGGGACGTTGCCGTTGCTCATCGCGTTTTTGCTGTTCGGGAAGCAGATTGTGGGCGGGATCATGCAGGGGGCCGTCAAGGGGTGAGCACGGGGTGGGCGGGGTGTTCGTGTTGCGCCCCGCCGCTCCTACGCCTCGGGGCTCCGCCCCGGACCCCGCGCCTCAAACGCCGGCGGGGCTGGATCTGCTCAATCGCCGCAGGGGCTTGATCTGCTCACCTGCCGCCTATTCACTCACCATGGGAGCGCTCCTATGACCACCACTGACAACACCGGCACCGCCCTCACCACCGAACCCGTCGCCACCCGGTTTCCGGCCGGGTTTCTTTGGGGGGCGGCCACCGCCTCGTATCAGATCGAGGGGGCCGTGCGGGAGGACGGGCGGACGCCGTCGATCTGGGACACGTTCAGTCATACGCCGGGGAAGGTGCTGAACGGTGACACCGGGGACGTCGCCGTGGACCACTACCACCGGTGGCGCGACGACGTGCGGCTGATGGCCGACCTGGGGCTCACCGCGTACCGCTTCTCCGTGGCGTGGCCGCGGGTGCAGCCCACCGGGCGCGGGCCCGCCGTGCAGCGTGGGCTCGACTTCTACCGGGGGCTCGTGGACGAGCTGCTCGCCAACGGGATCAAGCCCGTGGTGACGCTCTACCACTGGGACCTGCCGCAGGAGTTGGAGAACGCGGGCGGCTGGCCCGAGCGGGACACCGCCTACCGGTTCGCCGAGTACGCGGGGCTCGTCGGCGAGGCGCTCGGCGACCGCGTCGAGAGCTGGGTGACGCTCAACGAGCCCTGGTGCAGCGCCTTCTTGGGCTACGGCTCCGGGGTGCACGCCCCCGGCCGGACGGACCCGGCGGCCGCCCTGCGCGCGGCGCATCACCTCAACCTCGGCCACGGGCTCGCCAGTTCGGCCCTGCGCGGGGTGCTGCCGGCCCGCGCCAAGGTCGGCATCAGCCTGAACCCGAGCGTGGTCAGGGCGCTCACCGAGAGCCCCGAGGACCTGGACGCCCGGCGCCGGATCGACGCGCTGGCGAACCGGGTCTTCACCGGGCCGCTGCTCAAGGGCGCCTACCCGCGCGACCTCTTCACCGACACCGCGGCCGTCACGGACTGGTCGTTCGTGCGGGACGGGGACACCGCGGCGATCCACCAGCCGCTCGACTTCATCGGCCTGAACTACTACACGCCGGCCGTCGTCTCCGGCCCACGCCCCGACCAGGACGGCCCCCGCCTCGACGGGCACGGCTCCAGCGAGCACTCCCCGTGGCCGGCCGCCGACGACGTCCTCTTCCACCACGCGCCCGGTGAACTCACCGCCATGAACTGGCCCGTGGACCCGACCGGCCTCACCGACCTGCTCCTCGACCACACCGCGCTCGCGCCGGGCATCCCGCTCTACGTGACCGAGAACGGGGCCGCGTACGAGGACGTGGTGGACGCCGACGGCCGGGTGCACGACCCGGACCGCATCCGCTATCTGCACGGCCACCTCGCCGCCGTCCACGAGGCCATCGAGCAGGGCGCCGACGTTCGCGGCTACTTCCTCTGGTCGCTGCTCGACAACTTCGAGTGGGCCTACGGATACGGCAAGCGGTTCGGCGCCGTGTACGTCGACTACGAGACGCAAGCGCGCATCCCGAAGTCCAGCGCCACCTGGTACTCCCAGGTCGCGCGCCGCGGGGGGCTGCCCGCTTAGGGTCCTTCTGACGGATCAGGCTGGATCCGGGCGGCCGCAAGCCGATCGGTGCAGGCGAGCGGGGTCTGGTGCGTGCAGCTGCAAGGCGGAGGAGGGCGACAACGCGGAGCGTTGGCAACCGACGACAACGCCGCAGATGCGCGTGCCAGGGCCCGCGACTCCAGCAGGATCCGTCAGAGGGGCCCTAAATCTTGATCCCGGCGGGCAGAGGGGCCGGTGCGCGTCGCGTGGCAGCGGCGGGCACCGGCCCTTAACTTTCGCATATGCACGATATCCACCAATACGAGCGGTCCTGAAGCGCCATGGGCGTACTCAAGGACCATCCGGAACTCGTCCTGTTCGTGAGCCTCGCGCTCGGCTACCTCGTGGGGAAGCTGCGCGTGGGGCCGCTGACGTTGGGCGGCATCTGCGGCACGCTGATCGTCTCGCTGCTGCTCGGGGCCTGGACCAAGGCCCATGTCTCCGACGACGTGAAGACCGTGTTCTTCGCGCTGTTCATCTTCGCGCTCGGCTACATGGCCGGGCCGCAGTTCTTCCGCAACCTCAACAAGAAGAGCCTGCGCTTCTTCGTGCTGTGCGGCATCGAGCTGGTCTGTGTCATCGGCATCGCGCTCGGCCTGGCGAGCTGGTTCGACCTGGACGTCGGCACGGCCTCCGGCATCCTGGCCGGCGCGGCCACCGAGTCCGCGGTGGTCGGCACCGCGACCGAGTCCATCGGCAAGCTGTCCGACCTGACACAGGCGCAGATCACCGAGTACCAGGGCAACGTGGCCACCGCGTACACGGTCTGCTACCTCTTCGGCCTGATCACGATCGTGCTCTACACGAGCCAGATCATGCCGATGATGATGCGCATCAACCTGCGCGACGCCGCGCGTGACCTGTGGGAGCGCACGCGCAGCAAGGGCAGCCTGGAGGCGGACGAGCGCCCCGCTCTGCCGGGCATGGTGGGCCGCACGTATCTGGTGACGACCGCCGACGGACGTACGGTCGGGGACCTCCAGTCCTCGCTCGCCGACCGGGTCACCGTCGAGTCGGTCAAGCGCGGCAGCAAGGTCCTCGACGTCACACCGGCCCTGGAGCTCACCCTCTCCGACCTGGTGCTCCTGGTCGGCCGCCGGGCGAACGTGATCGACGCGGGCCGGGTCATCGGCCCGGAGACACCGGGCGTGCCGGGCCTCGACTCGCCGCTGGCCTCGCGCGAGGTGTCCATCACCGACAAGGCGCTGGACGGCAAGTCCGTCGACGAGCTGCAGAAGGCCAACCCCGAGTTCTACAAGGACGGCGTCTACGTCACCGACATCACCCGCGGCGACCAGGACATGCCCGCCAACGGGGACACGGTGCTGCACCGCGGCGACGTGGTGACCCTGGTGGGCGCCCGCTCGGGCCTGAACAAGCTGGTCGCCAGGATCGGCTCGGTCGTCAAGAACGACGCCACCGACTTCATCTACCTGGGGCTCGGCATCGCGGCCGGTTCGCTGCTCGGGCAGGTCGTGGTGAAGTTCGGCGACATCCCGATGTCGCTCGGCACCGGCGGCGGCTGTCTGATCTCGGGGCTGCTCTTCGGCTGGTTCCGCTCGCGCTCGCAGACCTTCGGCGCGTTCCCGCCGCAGGCCGCATCGACGATCAAGGACATGGGCCTCGCGGTCTTCATCGCCTGCACGGGCCTCGTCTCCGGGCCGCAGGCCTGGCCGCTGATCAAGGAGTACGGGGCGCTGCTGCCGTTCGCCGGGATCGCGATGGTGCTGATCCCCGCGACGATCTCACTGGTCGTCGGCCGCAAGCTCCTCAAGATCGAGAAACCGCTCCTGATCGGAGCCATCGCCGGACAGCAGTGCTCGACCCCCGCGATCACCGCCGTCACCCAGGTGGCGCAGTCGTCCGTACCAATGCTCGGCTACACGATCACCTACGCCCTCTCCAACTTCCTGCTCCCGCTGACGGGCCCCGTGCTCGTCGGCATCCTCGGCAACTGAGAGGACGGTTCACGACGTGATCGACTTCCTCAACCGGAACATCTTCCAGCCCTATCCGGAACTCCTGATCTTCCTCACGGTCGCCTTCGGCTTCCTGCTCGGGAAGATCCGCTACAAGGCCATCGCGCTCGGCGCCGTCACCGGCTGTCTCATCGCGGGCCTGATCCTCGGCGCCTGGACCGAGGTCGAGATCAACGGCACGGTGAAGAGCCTGTTCTTCGTCATGTTCCTGTTCGCCCTCGGCTACAAGGTCGGCCCGCAGTTCTTCCGCGGCCTCAAGACGGACGGCCTGCCGCAGGTCCTCAACGCCGTCGTGGTCTGCGTCTCCGGCCTGCTGATCTGCTGGGTCTTCGCGGCGATGCTCGGCTACGGTCCCGGGCTCTCGGCCGGACTGCTCGGCGGCGCGCTCACCCAGTCCGCCGTGATCGGTGTCGCGCAGGACGCCATCGGCACGCTGCCGGGCCTGTCCTCCGGGGCGGCCAAGAACGAGGAGAACCTCGTCGCGATCGGCTACGCGGTGACGTATCCGCTCGGCACCATCCTGTGCGCGATCCTGCTCGCCACGATCCTGCCGAAGCTCTACAAGAGGGACCTCGCCGCCGAATCGGCCCAGCTCGCCGCGGAGTTGGACGCGCCCGAGAACGACCCGGACCTGGCCGAGGGCTACTACGAGGTGGTGCTGCGCGCCTACACCATCGAGCGCCCCGACATCGTCGGCCGCACCATCGACGACTTCGAGAACCAGCAGAAGGAGCTCGGCCACCGCATCTACATCACGCGGGTGCGCCGCGACGGGCAGATCCTCGACCACACCCAGCGGACCACGCTGCGCGAGGGCGACGTCGTCGCGCTGAGCGCGCTGCGCGGCTCGCTCGTCGACTACGACGCCCGCACCCACATCGGCATGGAGACCGACGATGTGGAGCTGCTCGGCTACGAGACGGAGTCGCTGCACGTGGTGGCGTCCGAGAAGGCCCAACTGGGACGGACGGTAGCGGAGCTCAGGCGCGAGCCGTTCATGGTCGGCGTCTACATCGACAAGATCTACCGCTCCGGCGCCGAGTTCCCCTACCGCCTCTCCACGAAGATCGAGCGCGGTGACACGCTGATCCTCACCGGGCCCAAGCGCCTCGTCGACCCGGCCGGCGCGGCCATCGGCAA
The DNA here is from genome assembly GCF_054871485.1 of Streptomyces sp. UC4497. Taxonomy (NCBI): domain Bacteria; kingdom Bacillati; phylum Actinomycetota; class Actinomycetes; order Kitasatosporales; family Streptomycetaceae; genus Streptomyces; species Streptomyces sp. UC4497. The sequence continues at coordinate 288,788 of NZ_JBTYHB010000006.1, forward strand.
GCCGGTCCCCACCTCGTTCGCCACCGACATGATCTGGGTCGGCATCGGCATCTTCCTCGGCGGCTGCATCGGCATCCCGGCGCTCACCGTCTCGGGCGTCCCGATCTCGCTCTCCACCTCCGGTGGCGCGCTCATCATGGGCCTGATCTTCGGCTACATCCGCGGCAAGTACCCGACGTACGGCAATGTGCCGCCCGGCGCCCAGTGGTTCATGGACACGCTCGGCCTGTGCATGTTCGTCGCGATCGTCGGCATCAACGCGGGGCCGAGCTTCACCTCGGGTCTGTCCGAGGCCGGCTGGGGGCTGTTGCTCTTCGGCGCGGTCGCCACCGTCGTCCCACTCCTGATCGGCTTCGTCTTCGGCCACTACGTGCAGAAGATCCGCTTCCCGATCCTGATGGGCGTCCTCGCGGGCGGCCAGACCACCACCGCGGCGATCGGCGCGATCAACGAGTCCTCCCGCTCCCAGGTACCGACGCTCGGCTACACGATCCCGTACGCCGTCGGCAACGTGCTCCTGACCATCTGGGGCGCCGTGATCGTCCTCCTCCAGCACTGAGCCCCCGCACCGCACTTAAGGACCCCTCATGACCAAGACGACGTTCACGCGCGAAGAGATCCAGCAGTACGCCCAGCTCTCCCCCTTCGAGCTGAAGAACATCTTCATCGACCTCGCCGAGCAGGCGCAGGCCGACAAGCCCGGCCAGAAGGAGAAGTCCAGCCGCCAGATGCTCAACGCGGGCCGCGGCAACCCGAACTGGATCGCCACCGGCCCCCGCGAGGCGTACTACGCGCTCGGCTACTTCGCCCTGGAGGAGTCGCGGCGCGTGTGGACCGCCGACAACCTCGGCGGGATGCCGGAGAAGCACGGCGCGTACGAGCGCTTCGACGCGTTCGTGCGCCGCCACCCCGACCTGCCGGGCATCGAACTGCTCGCCCAGTGCGTCCAGCACGGCATCCAGCGCTTCGGGTTCGACAAGGACGAGTGGGTGCACGAGCTGACGGACGGCATCACGGGCGACAACTACCCGGTGCCCGACCGCATGTTGACGCACGGCGAGCAGGTGGTGCGCGGCTACCTCGCGGACGAGATGTTCGACAAGAAGGCGCCCGCGGACAACAACTTGTCGCTGTTCGCCACCGAGGGCGGCACGGCGGCCATGTGCTACATCTTCGACTCCCTCATGAAGAACGGGCTGTTGAAGAAGGGCGACAAGATCGCGCTGATGGTCCCGGTCTTCACGCCGTACATCGAGATCGCCGAGCTCGACACCTACGAGTTCGACGTCACGTACATCTCGGCCAGCAAGTTCGCCGAGACGGGCGTGCGCGAGTGGCGGTACCCGGAGGAGGAGGTCGCCAAGCTGGAGGACCCGGAGATCAAGCTGGTCTGCCTGGTCAACCCCTCCAACCCGCCCTCCCTGGCGCTGAGCACCCGCGTCGCGAACCAGATCAAGGAGATCGTCGCGACGAAGAACCCGAACCTGCTGCTCGTCACCGACGACGTGTACGGCACGTTCGTCGAGGGCTTCCGCTCGATCGCCGCCGACCTGCCGCGCAACACCCTGCTCGTCTACTCGTACTCGAAGCACTACGGGTGCACGGGCTGGCGGCTCGGCGTGATCGGGCTGCACGACGACAACATCATCGACGAGCGGATCGCCCAGCTCCCCCAGGAGGAGAAGGACCGCCTCAACAAGCGCTACGGGTCCCTCACCCTGGAGCCCGAGAAGATCAAGTTCATCGACCGGCTCGTCGCGGACTCCCGGCAGGTGGCGCTCAACCACACGGCGGGCCTGTCGCTGCCGCAGCAGGTGATGATGACGCTCTTCTCCCTGTTCGACATGCTGGAGGAGGGCCAGGCGTACAAGGAGAAGATCCGCTCCATCGTCCACCAGCGCCTCGACCTGCTCCTCGAAGGCGCCCAGATGAAGATCCACGAGGATCCCCACCGGGCGGCCTACTACATCGAGCTGGACCTCCTCGCCGAGGCCGAGCGCGTCCACGGCAAGGAGTTCGCCAGCTTCCTGGAGAAGAACTACGAGCCGGTCGACGCCCTGTTCCGGCTCGCCCAGCAGACCGGCGTGGTGCTCCTCAACGGCGGCGGCTTCGAGGGCCCCACGTGGTCGGTCCGCGTCTCGCTGGCCAACCTCGACAACCTGGACTACCTGAAGATCGGCCACCATTTGCGCAGCATCTTCAACGACTACGCGGAGGAGTGGCAGGCCTCAAAGGCGTAGCCCCAGCGGTCAGTTGAGCGAGGCGAACGCCTTCTGGAAGGCGTTCGCCTCCTGCTCGATCGAGCTGCACGTCGGCTGCGCCGAGTCGGAGGCCCCGCCCTCGCAGGCCTTGTCGCGGGTCGCCGACCACATCGACAGGCCGCCGAGGCCCTTCTCCTTCGCGAAGGAGACGAGCTGCGTGGCGTCCTCGACCTTGAAGACCTCGGACGAGACGTCGTTGACTCCGATCATCGGAGTGATCGCGAGAGCCTTCCAGGCGTCCGCGTCCGACAGGCCGAGCGCCGACTTCACCTGCGCCTGCGTGGCGGTCGCCGCCTGCTCGGCGTAGTCGCCCATGTCGCCGCTGTACGACGCCCCGTAGTCCATCGCCATGATGTTGACGAGGTCGGGCGAAGCGCCGTTCTCCTTGGCGTTCTTGAGGAAGTTCACGCCGTCCTGGGTGAGCCCCTCGGGCATCACCGGCAGCGTCACCGACACGTTCAGGTCGGGGTTGTTCTTCTGCAGCGTCGCGATCGCCTCGGCGCGCTCGGTGTTGGCGGCCGTGTCGGGCAGCGCGCCGCCCTCGATGTCGAAGTCGACCTTGGTGAGGTCGAACTGGTCGATGACCTTCTGGTACGCCGCCGCAAGATCGCCCGCCGAGGAGCAGGCCTGGGCCAGCTCGGTGCCGGACGCGCCACCGAAGGAGACGCGTACGTCGCCGCCCGCCGACCTCAAGTCGCCTATCTGCGCCGCGACTTCATCGCTGCCGAGGTCGGTGACGCCGCCCCACTTCGGGGCACAGTCGCCGCCGGAGGTGATGAAGGCGAGGTTGTACTCCTTGACGCCGGTGACCTTGGAGGAGTCGACCAGGTCGAACTTCGGCTGCAGCGAGGTGTCGACGTACGGAGCGAAGGAGGCGCCCGCGTCCGCGTCCGTCACCTCGGCGGAGGCGCCGGAGGCGAAGAGGAACGCGCCGCCGCCCACGAGGGCGGCGGCCACGACACCGCCCACCGCCTTCTTCCTGCCGCTGATCCTGCGCCGGTGCATGCTGCTGCTCATCGCGTGCCTGCCTTAGGTCTACGTGGGGGGTGGATGCGCCCACGAGGAGGTGGGGCGCAGCAGCACGCTAGCGATCGACAACCCCGCAATTCGGGCAAGCGGCAGGGGCGTTGAGGATCTTAGGGTTGGCTTAAGTGAGGGATCGGGACCGGTTAAAGGTAGATACCAATCCTTTGCGTTCCCGGCCCCGCCGCCCGTGCCCGCGGCGCCCCTGGGCGGGCCTGCACCCCTCCAGCTGCAGCCAGATCCGCACCTCGGTGCCGCCGAGCACGGACGAGCCGATCCGCACGTCGCCACCGGTGGACTCGGCGACCCGGCGCGCGATGTCCAGGCCGAGCCCGGTCGAGCCGACCTCCACACCCTCCGTGCCACGAGCCAGCGCGGCCTCCGGGTCGGCGATGCCGGGGCCCGCGTCGGAGACGAGCACGATCACGGCGCCCTCGGCCCGGTGCACGTCGACCGCGAACGCCGTGCCCTCGGGGGTGTGCCGGAACACGTTGCCGAGCAGTGCGTCGAGCGCGGCCGCCAACTCCCCGCGGGCGACCGGCAGTCGCACGGGCCGGTCGACTCCGGCGACCCGCACCTTGCGCCCCTCGTCCTCGGCGAGCGCCGACCAGAAGTCCATCCGCTCGCGGATCACCTCGGCGGCGTCGCAGCCCGCGCCGGGCCCGGCCGCGGCGGTCTGGGGCTTGGCCTCCCTGGCCGTACGGATGATGGTGTCGACCTCATGCTCCAGCTGTTCCACGGCGGCCCGGGTCTGCTCGGCGGCGGGCCCGTCCCCGAGCGAGGCGGCATTGAGCCGCAGCACGGTCAACGGAGTCCGCAGCCGATGCGACAGATCCGCCGCCAACTCACGCTCATTGGCGAGCAGTTGAACAACCTGATCAGCCATCGAGTTGAACGCCACGGCGGCGAGCCGCAGCTCGGTCGGACCGTCCTCGGGCACCCGCGCCCCGAGCTTCCCGTCCCCCAGATCGTGCGCCGCGCCCACGAGCCGCTGCGCCGGCTGCACCATCCGCCCGCCGAGCCGGTCCGCGACCGCCACGGACCCGATGATCAACGCGATGCCGACACCACCGAGCACGACCCACGCGGTCGTCACACCATTGGTGACCTCGGCCTCGGGCACGTACACCTCGACGACGGCGATCTTGCCCGTGCTCACCGCGATGGGCTGGAGCCACACCGAGCCGCCCGGCACGTCCACGACGGTGGCCTGCCGGATGTCGAGCCGGTCGGCCCCGACCCGCTGCTCCCCGAGCCGGATCGCCTCGTTCCCGCCGCCGGCCGGGACGTACACCGACATCCGGTCCTCGCCGCCGGTCTGCGCGGTGGCGAGGGCGCGGGCGAGCTGGTCGCGGTCGGTGGTGATGGAGAGGGTGGGGCCGATGGCGGCGGCGGTCCGCTCCGCGTTCGAGAAGGCCCGGTCCCGCGCCATCTCCTTGATCACGAGGCCGAGCGGTACGGCGAAGGCGACCACCACCATCGTCGTAACGGCGAGGCACACCTTCACCAGAGCCCACCTCATGCCGGCGGCTCCACGCGAGGGGGCTCCAGCTTCACGCCGACGCCGCGCAGGGTGTGCAAATAGCGCGGCCGCGCGGCGGTCTCCCCGAGCTTCCTCCGCAACCACGACAGATGAACATCAATGGTCTGGTCATCGCCGTACGACTGCTGCCACACCTCGGCAAGCAGCTCCTTGCGCGCGACGACCACGCCGGGCCGTCCGGCGAGGAAGGTCAGCAGGTCGAATTCGCGCCGCGTCAGATCCAGCGGCGCACCGTCGAGCTCGGCCTGCCGCCGCAGCGGATCGATGGCGAGCCCCCCGACCCGGATCACCCGCGAGGGCGGCTCGGCGCCCGTGTTCCCCCGCGAGCGGCGCAGCACGGCGGCCATCCGGGCGGACAGGTGCTCGGGCGAGAACGGCTTGGTCAGATAGTCGTCGGCGCCGTCGTTCAGCAGCCGCACGATCTCGGCCTCGTCGTCCCGCGCAGTGGCGATGATCACGGGTACGTCGGTGATCCCGCGCAGCATCTTGAGCGCCTCGGCCCCGTCGAGATCGGGCAGACCAAGATCCAGAATTACGACGTCGAACCGGAAATGAGCGACCTCGCGCAGCGCCTCCAACGCGGTGCCGACGCTGCGCACGGTGTGCGCGGCGTCGGTCAGGTGCCGGATGAGGGCTGAGCGTACGAACTGGTCGTCCTCGACCACGAGCACACTTGCCATGGGACGGCACCGTACGCCATCCGGCGGTTTTCGGGCCTCTTCCGGGTGACTGCGGGACCTGCGGGACAGCCGGGGCCGGTGTGGTGCAGTATGGCCCGCGATGCACGAGAGCCCGCCCCCGCCTTCCCCGAGCCAGGACCACCCCGGCCGCCGACGGCTCACCCACGGCGCCGCATGGCTGCTCGCCACCGGGGCCGCGGTGACGCTGTCGTGGTGGGGCGTCCACACGGTGATGTCGGGCACGGTGTACGACCCGCCGCAGGCGCTCCCCGTCGCGGCGACGCAGGACGAGCCGGATGCGAAGCCGCCGGTGTCCTCCTCGACGCACCGGCCGTCACCGTCGACGTCGACGCGCAAGCCGTCGGCGTCACCGAGCCGTACGTCACCGTCCCCGTCGAGGTCGGCGTCGTCCTCCTCGCCCACCCCTCGTACGACGTCCCCCGCGTCGCCGGCCTCCGGCTCCGTCAAGAGTTACGCGACGACCGGCGGCCGCGCGGTCTTCGACCTCCAGAAGACCTCGGCCACCCTCGTCTCCGCGACACCCGCCGCGGGCTGGTCGGTCCAGGTCTGGAAACAGCCGACGTGGATCCGCGTCGAATTCACCTCGGGCGAGAAAAAGGTCTCAGTCTTCTGCACGTGGCACGACCACGAGCCGACGGTGGAGATCGCGAAGTACTGAGCCATTCCAGCCCCGCCCTGGGACGAGAGCCCGCGGGGTCCGGGGCTTTCAAGCCCAGCGGCGGGTGGGCAAATCCAGCCCCGCCGGCGATTGAGGCGCGGGGCCCGGGGCGGAGCCCCGCGACGTGGGCCACGACTAGCGAAACACCGACGGCGGCGGAGCCGGAGACGCCTTCGCCGACGCGTCGGTGACCGCAACCACCCCACCCGCAAAGTCCACAAGCTCCTTGCCGTGCAAGACCCGCCCGGGATGCGGATCCCCCGCCGCCCGCCGCGTCAACTCCGCCACCCCCAACACCCCCGCGGACGCGACCAGCACCGCATTCCCGAACCGCTTCCCCCGCAACACCGTCGGATCGGCGACGAGCGCAAGCTCGGGAAACACGGCCGCCGCGGTGGCGATCTGCCCCCGCAGATACGCGAGCGGCGGCCCGTCCGCGATATTCGCGACGTACGTCCCCGCCGACCGCAACACCCGCCGCACCTCCGCCAGGAACTCCGTACTGGTGAGATGCGCGGGCGTCCTGGCCCCACTGAACACATCGGCCACGAGCACGTCCGCCCAGTCGTCGGGCAACTTGGCCAGCGCCTCACGCGCGTCCGCGGTCCGCACCCGGATCCGCTGCCCCGGGTCCAACGGCAGCGTCCCGCGCACGAGTTGGATCAGCGCCCCGTCGCGCTCCACGACCTGCTGCGTGGACCGGGGCCGGGTCGCGGCGACGTAGCGGGCCAGAGTGAACGCCCCGCCGCCGAGGTGCACGGCCTGCACGGGACGGCCCCGCTCGGCGGCCAGATCGATGACGTGCCCGATGCGGCGCTGGTACTCGAAGGAGAGGTGGCCCGGGTCGTCGAGGTCCACGTGCGACTGCGGCGCACCGTCCACGAGCAGCGTCCAGCCGGCCGGGCGGTCCCGGTCGGGCACCAGCTCGGCGAGCCCGCCGTCGACCTTCTCGACCACGGCTTCCCGCCCCGCGCGCCCCTGCCCCTGTTTCCCTCGCGACCTTCCCATTCGGCCATTATCGACGGCCAGGCCCGGAACGGCTCAGCGGTGGTTGTCCGCCGCCTCGATCATGCGCGCCGCCTCGTCGAGCGCGGCCCGCAGCACCGCGGGGTCGGTGACCAGGTCCGTGGGCCGTTCCACGGGGTCCGGCGGGAGCAGCCAGCCCGTGCCCTCGACCGGCGGGTCGGGCCGGGCGCCGATCGAGAGGCCGCGGCCCTGCGTGTGCGTGCAGTCGCTGCCGGGCAGGTCCCAGCCGTCGGCGGTGCCGGGCGGGACGAGGAAGCCGAGGGTCTCGCCGCCCCCGTCGTGCAGCACCGGGCCAACCGTTTCCGTACAGCCGCGGCGCAGGATGTCGACCGCCTCCAGGCCCTGCCGGGCCGGCACGGTGACCAGGTCGCAGTCGCCCGGCGGCGATGCGCTGCACTCCTCGCTCGGTCGATGCCGCACCGTCGTGGGGGTCGTTGGGGTCGTGGGAAGTGACAGCATGGGCTTGGTCGCGTCCAACACGTCGGTCCCTCCTCGCTCGTGGGGTTCCGCCGCAAGGTTCAACGCGTACGCGCCGTCAACAGCTACGGCGGCACGCCGCCGCAAAGGATGGCAGTTCATGGCGGATCGTGGGTGAGATATCCGGTTTGTAGCCAAACCCAGCGTGTCGCGGTCGTGACAGCCGGTACCTTCGAGCCTCGCCGGAACAAGGAAGTTGCGGCTGCCCTCCCCCTCCCGGGATCTCCGGGATGCCGGGCGCGCTCCCAACTTCCCTGCCGTCCGGCACGGTTCGCACGGGAGGACCCGCTCATGACGTCGTCGCCGATCGCCTCGGACATCTCGACGCCGCAGTCTCCACGACCGAACCTCGCCTTCCGGGAGCTGCGCGGTCAGCGCTCGCCGGGCGAGTTCGCGGCCGCGGTGCGGCGCGCGGCGCGGGAGATCGGTGAGCAGGTCAGCTGCGACGCGCGCTACATCGGACGTGTGGAGGCCGGCGAGATCCGCTGCCCCAACTACGCGTACGAGCGGGTGTTTCTGCACATGTTCCCGGGCCGGACCCTCGCGGACCTGGGGTTCGCGCCCCGCTCTGCGGTACGTGGCCGGGGTGCGCGCCCCGCCGCTGCCACCGCCGACCCGCAGTATTCGTACGACGAGGAGAGCGACGTGCGACGTCGCGCATTCATGACCGGCATGACCGGCTCGACTGCCACCGTGGCCGTCGCCGCCCTGGCCCCCTTCGGCGTCCCCACGCTTCCCGCGGACCTCGACCGGCATCCGGCGCGGGCCGGGATCAACGCCGTCGAGGAGGCGATCCGGCGGATCCGGCTGCTCGACGACCGGCACGGCGCGGACGGCCTGTACCGGCGGGCCTCGACCCCGCTGCGGACCGCCTTCGAGCTGCTCGACGCGGGTCCTGGCCGACGCGAGGTCACCGAGCGGTTGCAGGCCGGGGCGGGTGAACTGGCCATCTCCGTCGGCTGGTTGGCCCATGACTCGGGCCGTTTCGACGACGCGCGCTCGCACTACGCGGAGGCGCTCGCGACGGCGCGGATGGCGGGCGACGAGGCGCTGGAGGCGCACGCGTTCTGCAACACGGCGTTCCTGGCGCGCGACGCGGGGCGCCCCCGCGAGGCGGTACGCGCGGCCCAGGCGGCGACCCGCGTGGCGTCCCACCTCGGTTCACCCCGCCTCCTGTCCCTCCTCGCGCTACGAGAGGCAGGCGGCTGGGCGGGGTTGGGCGACCAGCCGTCCTGCGAACGCTCCCTCGCCCGCGCGCAGGCGCTGTTCGCGCGGGGGGCGTCGGACGCGGATCCGGAGTGGATGTCGTTCTACGGCGAGGCCGAGTTGGAGGGCCTCGAGGCGCAGTGCTGGTCGGCGCTGGGCGGCTGGGACCGGGCGTCCCTGCACGCGCGGCGCGCGGTGGCCCTCCAGGATCCGCACTTCACCCGCAACATGGCGTTGTACACGGCCGAGTTGGCCGACGACCTGGCGCGCGCGGGCCACCCCGACGAATCGGCTGCCGCCGGTCTGCGCGCCCTCAACCTGCTCCAGGACGTCCGCTCCTCGCGCATCGAGGGCATGCTGGCCACGACGGCCCGCGTCCTCCTCCCCCACCGCCGCGCATCAGGCGTCTCCACGTTCCTGACCACCCACGCGACATCGCGGCGCTCGGCTTGACCACCCGTCCCCTACGCCACGGGCCTCCACCCCGGCCCCCGCGCCTCAATCGCCGGCGGGGCTGGAAAGATCGGGGCTCCGCCCCGTAGTACCCCGCGAGTCTCATCCGTAGAGCGAGCCTTCAAAGACCGGGACTCCGCCCCGTACCCCGCAGGCCCCCGTCCGTAGAACGGGACTTCAAAGATCGGGGCTCCGCCCCGTACCCCGCGCCTCAATCGCCGGCGGGGCTGATTGTGCCGAACCGGCGTTACGGCCTCGGGGCCCCGCCCCGAACCCCGCGAGTCTCGTCCGTAGAGCGGGGCTTGAAAGATCGGGGCTCCGCCCCGGACCCCGCGGGCTCCCGTCCCAGAGCGGGGCTGAAAATGCCCACCCGCCGCGAGGCTCGAATTGCCCCGCCCGCAGGCAATCACCCGGCTCCCGCCCATCTCCCACCACCCGCCCCCTCCGGGGGCGTCGGCCCGACGGGGTATCGCACCACGCCTTGGGCGACCCGGCGACGGCCACGGCTCCCCACCCGCCGCAGTCGACACCGCACCCCGCCTCGGGTAACGCCACCCACGGCTCCACACCCCCTGCGGTCGACCGCACGCGCCTCGGGCAACCCGCCGCCAACCACGGCTCCCCACCGTCGCGGTCGACACCGGCCCGCATTGGGTAACACCAACCCCGGCTCCCCACCCGAGACGGCGAGGACCGCCCCCTCCTTGGGCGACCTGCCGCCCAGCACGGTCCCCCACCCGCTGCGGTCGACCGCACGCGCCTTGGGCAATCGGCCGCCGCCCACCACGGCTCCCCACCCCGGCGGCTGGCGCCCCCGCCTTGGGTAACACCCACCACAGCTCCCCAACCGCTGCGGTCGACCGCACGCGCCTTGGGCGACCTGCCGCCTGGCACGGTTCCCCCCTGCGGTCAGCCGCCCCCGCCTTGGGCAATCCGCCGCACGCACGGCTCCCCACCCACTGCGGTCGGCCGCACCCGACTTGGGCAATCTGCCGCCTTGGGCGGCAGGGTGGGCAAGGCGGCACCCCGGTGCCGCGCACCCCTCACAACGGGCCCCGCCCCCGGCACAGCAACCCGGACCCGGGACGGGCCGAAGCCCCCGGAGGGGGCGGGCGGGTGGGAGACGACTGGGCAACCGGCACAGCCGGACAAGGACCGATGCCGCGCGCCGAGCGCAAGGGCGCCCACCCCGGCACAGCGACCCGGCCCCAGGCGGGCCGAAGCCCCCGGAGGGGGCGGGCGGGCGGGAGATGACCGGGCACCGGCACAGCCGGACATGGACCGATGCCGCGCATCGAATGCAGGGGCGCCCGCCCCGGCGCAGCAGGACAAAGACCGGTGCCGCGCGCCTAGGACGGGAGGCGCCGACCACGGCACGGCAAGCCCCCGGTGCCGCGCAACAGTTACGACAGGCGCCCACCCCGGCACAGCAACCCGGCCCCGGACAGGCCGAAGCCCCCGGAGGGGGCGGGCGGGCGGGAGATGACCGGGCACCGGCACAGCCGGACATGGACCGATGCCGCGCGCCGAGTGCAAGGGCGCCCACCCCGGCACCGCCGGATAAGGACCGGTGCCGCGCACCCAGGACGGGAGGCGCCGACCACGGCACGGTGGGACCACGGTGCCGCGCAACAGCTACGACAGGCCCCGGCCCCGGCCCCGCTCAGCCCACCGCCAGGTGCCCCGTCTCGTTCCACGACTCCAACGCCGGCTCCCCATACGCCCACCCGAGCACCGACAACGACGTCGGGTTCAGCCGGATCCGCGCCGCGAAGTCCAGCGGGAAACCGAGCCACCGCGCCCCGATCGACCGCAAAATGTGCCCGTGGGCGAAGACCAGAACGTCCCGGTCGGCCGACCGCGCCCACTCCACGACCTCGTCCGCCCGCGCCGTCACCTCCGCGAGCGACTCCCCCTCCGGCACCCCGTCCCGCCAGATGAACCAGCCGGGCCTGCGCTCCTGGATCTGCGCCGGCGTCAGCCCCTCGTACGCCCCGTAGTCCCACTCCATGAGCGCGTCCCACGCACTCGCCCGCTCCCCGAACCCGGCAAGCTCGCACGTCTCGCTCGCCCGCACCAGCGGCGACGTCCGCACCTCCACCCCGTCGAGCCCGTCGTACGGCGCACGCCCGAGTCGCTCACCGAGCAGTTTCGCGCCGCGCCTGCCCTCTTCGAGGAGGGGAATGTCCGTCCGCCCGGTGTGCCGTCCGGACAGCGACCATTCGGTCTGTCCGTGCCGGGCCAACAGGATGCGCGGTGCCATGAGCGGGGCCTCTTTCGAAACTGCAAGCAACTACAAGGGTTCAAGGGTGAACATAGGGCGAGCGGGAAGGATCGCCCCGTCCATCATCGCGCAACCCACAGGGAGGACGCCCGGCGGGCAACCCGCAGCGTGATCGCTGCGTCTAGGAGGGTCAAGGGTCGCCCACGCACAGGCCCATGTACACCGTAAAAGTGAGGCCGTGGCCAGAGGCCGCCGCACGAACGAAGAGGGGGAGCGGCCCGCATGTCGCAGACCGACGAGGCACCGCGCACGGAAGCGATACCCGGCGCCGGGCTCCGCTGGTGGACGGAACTGCCGCTGATCCTCCTGGTGTACGGCGCGTACTCGGCGGGCCGACTGCTCGCCCGTGGCGACGTGGAGCAGGCCGTCGACCACGGCCTCGCGATCCTCCGGGCCGAACAGGCCGTCCACCTCAACCTCGAGCACCCGCTGAACCGTCTCTTCACCCGCGAACCGTGGATCGGCATCCCCGCCGACTTCTGGTACGCCTCGCTGCACTATCTGATCACGCCGATCGTGCTCGTCTGGCTGTTCCGCCGCCGCTCCGAGATCTACCGCACGGCCCGTACGTGGCTGATGACCTCCACGGTGATCGCCCTCGTCGGCTTCGTGCTGCTGCCGACCAGCCCGCCCCGGCTGCTCGCCGCGCACCACGGCTTCATCGACACGATGGCCTACTACAGCTCGTACGGCTGGTGGGGCGGCGCGGCCAGCGCCCCCAAGGGCATGGGCGGCCTGACCAACCAGTACGCGGCGATGCCCAGCCTGCACGTCGGCTGGGCGCTGTGGTGCGGCGTCCTGCTGTGGCGGCACGCCCGCTCCCCGTACGTGAAGGCGATGGGCGTCGCGTACCCGCTGCTCACCACGGTCATCGTGATGGGCACGGCCAACCACTACTTCTTCGACGCGCTCGCCGGGGTCGCGGCGATGGCCCTCGGCCTGCTCCTGACCAAGCCGGTACGGATCGTCGCGGCACGCCTGAAGGACCGCGCGTACACCGTGTTCGCGGGGGCGCAGGCCACCCCTTCCGCCACGCACGCCCCGATTGTCAGTGGAGAATGCCAGACTTCCCAGGGTGAGCGAATTCCCCGACAGCGCAAGGCAGCCGCATCGCAGGACAGCGACGACGGGGCTGCGGCACCGGCTCGCTGAACTGCGCGGCCCGGACCATCCGCCGCGTCCACTGGACGCCCGGGCCCTGGCCGCGCTCGCGGCGAACCCGGGCTGCCGAAGGCGGGCGCTCCTGGACGGCGCGGGGGTCGACAAGGCGCGCGTAGCGGATGCCCTGGGCTCACCGTCCTCGTTCGGCCAGTCCCAGTTCGCCCTGGCCCGCGGCAATGTGTTCGAGGCGCGGGTGAAGTCGGACGGCGGCGCGGAGCTGCTGGGGCTGGTCCACGCGCGCGTGGACGGCACCGCGCCCGAGCCGACGCCCGATGTCGTACGGGCCCCCGACCTGTCGGCGATCGGTCCCGAGGGCCGCACGGCGCGCACCGCGCTCGCCCTCCGGGAGGCCGTCGGGTCGCCGGGGACCTGGACGTTCCTCGACCACCCGATGCTGGCGCTCGACGTGGCGGGCAGCCCGGCGTTCCTGGAGCCGGACGCGGTGGTGGTGCATCCGGACGGCAGCTGGACGGTCGTCGAGATCAAGTCGTTCCCGATGATCGACGGCGCGGCGGACGCGTCGAAGGTGGGCGCGGCGGCCCGCCAGGCGGCGGTGTACGTGCTGGCCCTTGAGGAGGTCGCGGCGCGGATGCCGGACGCGGAGGTGCGGGTCAGGGACCGGATCGTCCTCGTCTGCCCCAAGGACTTCTCGAACCTGCCGGCGGCGTCGGCCGTCGACGTACGTAAGCAACGGTCGGTGACGCGGCGCCAGTTGGCACGCCTGACCCGCGTGGAGGACATCGCGGCGGAGCTCCCGCCGGGCACGGTCTTCGACCCGGAGCTGCCCGCGGCCGAGCTGACGGCGGCGGTCGAGTCGGTTCCGGCGACGTACGCGCCGGAGTGCCTGGCCGCATGCGAGCTGGCCTTCCACTGCCGTGACCACGCGCGCGGGGAGGGCGCGGTGACCGCGCTCGGCCGCCCCTTGCGCGCCGAACTCGGCTCGCTGACCTCGGTCGACGAGGTGCTCGCCGCCGCCCACGGCGAGGCGGGCGACCCCGCGGATCCGACGGTGGCGGCGCTGCGCCGTGCGGCGGCGCTGCGGGCCGAGGCGCTCGGAGGTGCGCACCAGTGAGCCTCATCAACCATCTGGCCCGGCTGGAGGCCACCCGATCGGGCCGCGCCCAGCGCACGGCAACGGTCCGGCACCGCCACTTGTCCCAGCGCCCCCTGGTGCTCGTACCGCTCACGACGGCCGGTGAGACCGGCGCTCCGCTCGGCGCGCTCGTCGGCACCGAGCGCACGTCACCGCGCCTCCTGGTCGTCCCGCAGCCCCGCGACCGCGACCTCCGCTTCGCGTTCCTGACGCAACTGGCCGATGAGGTCCTGCCGTACATCGACACGTACGCCACCGATGTCGAGGCCGCGGAGCGCAGCGAGGTCGACCCGGAGACCGGCAAGAAGGTCAAGGTCGAGGTCGAACTGTGCGCGGACGCACCGCAGTTGATCGTGCCGGGCCGCGCGGGCATCGAGTTCCTCCGTCTCCTCGGCCGCTCCATGCGCTTTCGCCGCACCGCCGAGCAGGACCCGGAGACGCCCTACCCCGCGCCGCCGCACGTCCCGCTCCTCGGCCGCTGGCTCACGCACTTCGGGGAGCGGGCGCGGGTCCCCGGCTCCGCCCTGCTCCTCGCGATGACCGACCTGCTGTCGCGGCACTGGGCGACGGGCCAGTCGAGCCTGGAGGACCAGCACTTGGGCGCGCTGCTCGCCTGGATCGAGGCACCGGAGGGCACCTCGGGCGCGGCGGCCGCGCTCAGCGCCGAGCTGGACCGCGACCGGCACGGGCAGCTGCTCTGCCCGCCGGCGGGTCCCGCCACGGACCCCGCATTCGACAACAAGCTGCTCGCGCCCGCGATCGAGCGCTACGACAAGGCCCGTACGCGGCACGCGGCCGCCGAGGACGCCGTCGAGGCGGAGGGCCGCCTCGCCGAACTGACCGCGGCCGAACGGGAGATCAACGCCCTGGTCGAGTCCCGTACGCGGCCCACGTGGGACGCGGTGTGGCGCGGCCTCGACCAGCTGTGCACGCTGCCCGAGGGCGCGTACGCGGCGGAGCGCTGGACCCGCGACCGCTGGTCGTTCACCGGGCACCGCGACCGGGTCCTCGCGGGCGAGCCCCCGCAGCCGCGCCGCGACGACGCGGTGACGGCGGCGAACAAGCTGGCCACGCGCGAGCGCGAGCAGGCCCGCCTGGACGCGCAGGAGGCGCTGGACGACCCGCTGGTGATGGCGGGCCGCCGCCTGGCGGGCGAGGCGTTCACCGGTGAGGTGACCGAGGTGGTGGCGGCGTACAACGAGAAGAAGCGGCCCCGCCCGCTCGTCACGCTCCGCACGCAGGACGGTCCGCGCCTCGGCGTGGGCGTGAAGGTGTACCGCACCCTCGAAGGCAAGCCGCAGACGGCCGAGTTCGTGGGATACGAGGACGAGGGAGCCGAGGGTGCCGAAGGCGGGGACGCCCCCGTCGTACTGCGGATCCTGGACAAGATGGGGCGCGGCAAGGAGCCGGCCGAGGGCTCGCTTCCGGAGAAGGGCGAGCAGGTGTGCTGGACGCTGTTCGAGCACGAGCAGCGCGGCGGCCCCAAGCTGCCGGAGCCGGAGGAGACACCGTGGACGCACGGCGGCCCGCCTGGGACGGGCGCGGAGTCGCCCGACACCGTGACTTCGGAGGACGTGCTGTGACCACGACGACCATGACCACGACCACCGCCCTCAGCCCGTCGGACGCGGCCGGGCAGGCGACCGCCGCCATCCTCCACGACACCCTGCACGGCACGGCGCGCGGCATCGTCGTCGACTCGCCTCCCGGCGCAGGAAAGTCCACCCTCGTGGTGCGCGCGGCGCTCGAACTGGCCGACGCGGGCCGCCCGTTGATGATCGTGGCGCAGACGAACGCTCAGGTGGACGACCTCGTCCTCCGCCTCCACGCGAAGAACCCGGAGCTGGCCGTCGGCCGGCTGCACAGCAGTGACCCGGACGCGTACGAGAAGGCGCTCGACGACCTGCCGAACGTCCGCCTGTCGACGAAGGCCGGCGACCTGGCCCCGCTCCCGATCGTCGTCTCGACGGCCGCGAAGTGGGCGCACGTCAAGGACGTCGAACCGTGGCCGCACGCGATCGTCGACGAGGCGTACCAGATGCGTTCCGACGCGCTGCTCGCCGTGGCGGGGCTGTTCGAGCGGGCGCTGTTCGTGGGCGACCCGGGGCAGTTGGACCCGTTCGCGATCGTCGGCTCGGAGCAGTGGGCGGGCCTGTCCTACGACCCGTCGGCCTCGGCGGTGTCGACACTGCTCGCCCACAACCCGGATCTGCCCCAGCACCGCCTCCCGGTCTCCTGGCGCCTCCCCGCCTCGGCGGCGCCCCTGGTCTCCGACGCCTTCTACCCGTACACGCCCTTCCGCAGCGGCACGGACGAGGGCGACCGGGAGCTGAACTTCACGGTGCCGTCGGACGGTTCGGGCCCGGACCTGGTCATCGACGAGGCGGCGGCCTCCGGCTGGGGCCTGCTCGAACTGCCCGCCGCGCACACGCCGCGTACGGACCCGGAGGCGGTACGGGCCGTGGCCCAGGTGGTCCGGCGACTACTCGACCGCGAGGGCGTCACTCGCTCCGAGTCCGGCGAGGGCTCCCTTACGGCCGACCGGATCTGCGTCGGCACCGCGCACCGCGACCAGGCGGCGGCGGTACGGGCGGCGCTCGCGGACCTCGACGTCCAGGACGTCACCGTCGACACGGCGAACCGGCTCCAGGGCCGCGAGTTCGACGTCACCGTCGTCCTGCACCCACTGTCCGGACGCCCCGACGCGACGGCGTTCCACTTGGAAACGGGCCGCCTGTGCGTCCTGGCCTCCCGGCACCGGCACGCGTGCGTGGTGGTGTGCAGGGCCGGGGTCGCGGACCTCCTGGACGAACACCCGTCGGCGGACCCGGTCCAACTCGGGGTGACGGTGAAATTCCCGGACGGCTGGGAGGCAAACCACTCGGTCCTGGCCCGCTTGGCGAAACACCGGGTCAGCTGGTCAAGCCCCTCCGGCACATCGGACCAATCAAGCCCCTCCGGCGGATCGGGCCAATCAAGCCCCTCCGGCGATTGAGGAGCGGGGTCCGGGGCAGCGCCCCGAATCTTTTACCCCGGACCAGCCCCACCCCACCACCCGCCCCCCGGCGGAGCCCCCCGCCCTCTTGCGGGCCGAAGGACAATGGAAGGTGGCCCGACACCGAACCGCGGGTCACCCCGGCAACAGGAGGCCGCACAATGGCGGAGCCCGACCGTACTCACCAGCCCCGGCTGCGACCCGCCCCGCTGATCTTCGAACCCGCGGAGGCGTCCGCCGACCCGGAGCACTTCTTCGACCTGGAGTCCATCGAGGACCCCCGCGACCTGCTCACCCGGGCCACGGAGCTGACGCACGCGTTCCGCTCCGCGGCGGACCGGTCCATGGAGTTCCAGGCCGTCGCCGCGGCGCAGCTCGCGGACCCGCGCCGCTTCGACCGGCTCACCACGGCGGACATCGCGGAGCGCGCGGACTGGACCGAGGACTATGCGAAGAAGATGGTCGAGTTCGGCCGCGATCTGCTGCGCGGGGCCCAGGACCGGACGACGTAAACGAGGCCGCGTCGGGGCCGCATCACGGGACCCTAAAGATCATTTGGCATATGCCAGGTGGGCAAGATACTCCACCCCGCCCGCCCCTGTCCCGATTTTCCGCAACCCTTGGCGATCGCCCCCTCACCGCCTGTAGATGTATGAGGCATGAGCACCGCGACGCCTCCGTACTCCCTCCGCGCCCCGTCGGCTACGGCCCCTGGCGCGCGTGACCACTTCGACATCTGCGACGTCACCCCCGAGGGAGCCGCCTGGCTCGCCTCCGCGGGGGCGTACCCCCGCTCCACGCTCGCGCACTGGGAGGCGCGGCCCACGGCCCCCGTCGTCCTCCCCTGCGGATCCGTCTTCGACGTGGTGAACGTGCCGGCGATCTTCGGCCGGCGGATGTTAGACCGTCTCTGGTCCGAGGGGCCCGGCTCCGGGCCCGTCGCCACGCACCGGGGCCGCATGCTCCTGTTCACCGCGCCGGGCACGGCCCAGCGCCTGCCGTCCCTCCTCCACTGGGAGGAGTGGGGCCACGCGGTGCCGCCGCTGCTGTACCACGGCGCCGGCGACGCGGTCACGGGCCCGGCCCCCACGACCAACGCCGCGCTCCGACCCGACCAGCGCCAGGAGTCCCGCTGGGTCGTCGCCCCCGACACCCGTCACCCCTGGCTCCCGGGACCCGAGGTCATGCGCTGGGCATGCGTCCGGGCGGCTCGCGCGAGTGCGCAGGCGGCGGTACGTATTTCGATTTTTCCTGCCCCGGATCCTGATGCTAATGTCTACGACGTCAACCGGCGCCATTAGCTCAGTTGGTTAGAGCAGCGGACTCTTAATCCGCGTGTCCGGGGTTCGAGTCCCTGATGGCGCACAGACCGAAGGCCCTCGCTTCCGCGGGGGCCTTCGTCGTTGTTGCTTCAAGCCCCGCGCTCGGACGAGAGCCAGCGGGGCCCGGGGCAGAGCCCCGAGGCCGCAACCACGGTGCCGTGTGGGATCACCCCGCCGTCGTCACCTTCACCGTCCACGCCCCCGAACCCGTACGGCCCTCCGCCTCGACGCGGATGTCGTCGCCCGGCACCGTGAAGGTTTCGCCCACGCCCACCGGGGCGTCGGCCAACGGGGGGTAGACGGATTCGCCGTAGCAGGCCTCCGTGCGGGGGTGCGCGTCGAGGACCTCCATGGGGCCGCCCCCGGACGGGGAGTCGCTGCGTACGCGGTAGACGAGAACACCCCGGCTGCAGGTCGCGGCGTCATTGCCGGAGCCACCTCGCGCCTCCAGGGCGATGGCACTGTCGACGCCCGTGCGGATGACGGCGAGCTTGGTGCCACCGCCCGTACCGAACGGGGAACCCGGCCCCCGCGACCCCGTACTCAGCGGTTCCAGGGTCAACCGGGTCTCACCACTGCGCTTCACACACGCCACCTGCCGCCGCTCCAGCCACCCCAGCTTCCACTTGTGCCAGCCGAACAGGTCCGGCGAGAGGCCGAACTGGCTGCCCATGACGTCCCAGTCACCGACGTACGTGTCCCAGTCCCCCTTGCCGTCGGTGGGCCGGTGGTAGAGGTCGGGCAGGTCGAAGACGTGACCCGTCTCGTGCGCGAGGACATTGCGGTCCGGCGGGTGCCGCTCGAAGACCGTCACGATGCGGCGGATGTCCGTGCCGTCCGCGCGCATCGGCCGGTCGAAGTTCACGACCTTCGTCGCGTCGGAGTCGACGCCCGGCGCGTCCGGGTCGGCGACGAAGTACACGACGTCGTACTTGCTGAAGTCCGTGTGCGGATCCGCCGCCTTCAGGGCGTCCTGCAGATACGCGCTGCGGTGCGCGGCGTCCCAGTCGCGCTGTATGGCGTACGCGGTCGAGGCCTGCGGCATCTGGACCCACTGCCGCTGCGGATGCGGCACCAGGGAGAACTTCCCGTACGAGGCCCGGTCGAAGAAGCGGCTGGTGGACGGGAAGTAGTCGGAGGCCAGCTCGTCGGGCGTGGTCAGGGGCTGCGAGTCGGGAAACGAGAGGAAGACCATCACGGCGTTGAGGGTCTTCTTCGGCTTCGGGTACGCCGGGTTCCAGGTGTCCAGGCCCTCGGAGTGGTGGGCCGCGGTGCGCTCCAGGGCGCAAGGCCCCGCGAACGGTACGGCCGCGGCCGGCCCGGCGACGAGCCCCATGGCCGCCACGGCCGCGAAGGCGGTGAGCCCCGCCGCGAGTGCGCGCGGGCGCGGCTTGTCCACTCCCGCGAGTGGCTGCGGACGCGGCAAGTCGACCTCCGGGACGGGAAAGCGGGACACCCAACCCAGAATGTTGGTGTTTGATGTGACTTGCCCTGTTTATCTGGCCCGGACGAGTGACCGGACGACACTCCGGTCGATCACGGAACGTCACAGTCGATCGCCTGCGATCGGGCCATGACAGAAGGTCGGTCCCCGGCGAGCAGAAACGATCTACCGGGGAGGGGTTCGGCGGCCCGGAACCCGGATGCACCGCGATCCAGGCTGGATAGGCCGTCCGACCTGCCTCTATGATCGGCACACTTTCCAGCCGGGACCCGGCGCAGCAGACCACGCAACCATCCGACGCACCACGGGAGCGAGCGGTGAGCGCACAGCCCGAAGGGCCCACGACCGCGCGCCGGGTGGCCCCGCCCGGCCTACGCCACGATCCCCTCGCGGGGATCCAGGGGCTCACTGAGACCTCGGAGATCACGGAGGGTGATGACGTGGGGTCGGCTTCACGGCCCCCTTCCGCCCAGGCCCTCTACCGGCCGGCGTTCGCGACGTCACCGCTGGCCATGGCGGTCGTCGACCGCGAGGGCGCGATCGTCGGCGCCAACGACGCCGCGTGCGCGCTGCTGTGCGGGGAGGACGCCGAACAGGACACCGGGCAGCTCGCCGGCCGCTCCGTCGACGAACTGCTGGACCTGCACTCGGACCCGCGCACCGCGGACGCCTACCAGGAGATCCTGCGCGGGCGGCAGGCCCGGCTCAGCCGCACCCGCCGCCTCAAGCACCCCTCGGGCCACTCGATGTGGCTGCGCGTCACGGTGTCACCGCTCCCGGACGCGGAGGCCGTGCTGCTCTCGCTCAGCGACATCACCGCGCACCGCGGCCTCCAGGACCGGCTGCACCACCTGGAGCTGCACGATCCGCTGACCCGGCTGCCCAATCGCGCGCTGTTCTTCGAGCGCGTCTCGGCGGCCCTGGAGTCCGGGACGTGCGAGAGCACGGGGGCGACCGGGCGCGTGGGGCTCTGCCTGCTCGACCTCGACGGGTTCAAGGCGGTCAACGACTCCCTCGGGCACCCGGTCGGCGACCGGCTGCTCGTCGCCGTCGCCGAGCGGCTCACGCACTGCGCGGACCGCGCGCAGAGCACCACGGGCGCCCCGCTGGTGGCCAGGCTCGGCGGCGACGAGTTCGCGCTGCTCGTCGAGGACTCCACCGGTACGGAGCAGGTGGCCGAGCTCGCCCGGGCCGCGCTGGACGCGCTGCGGGAGCCCTTCGACCTGGCCGGTGAGCAGGTGTCGGTCTCCGCCTCGATCGGCGTGGTCGAGCGGCAGGTCACGGGCGTCAGCACGACGGCCCTGATGCAGGCGGCCGACACCACGCTGTACTGGGCGAAGGCGGACGGCAAGGCCCGCTGGACCTTCTTCGACCCGGAGCGCAATGCCCACCGGATGACCCGCCAAGCCCTGTCGTCCAGCCTGCGGCCCGCGGTCGACCGGGGTGAATTCGCCCTGGAGTACCAGCCGTTGGTGGAGATGGCGGACGGTGCGCTGCGCGGGGTCGAGGCGCTGGTGCGCTGGCGGCACCCGCAGTTCGGCCTGCTGACGCCGAATCGGTTCATCCCACTGGCCGAAGAGGACGGCTCCATCGTCGAGTTGGGGCGGTGGGTGCTGCGGACGGCCTGCGCGCAGGCGCGGCGCTGGCAGGTGGAGCACCCCGAGACGCCGCCGGTCTTCATGAGCGTCAATGTGGCGGTGCGTCAGATGTGGGACTCGGACCTGGTGGCGGACGTCGCGCAGATCCTCGCCGAGACCGGACTCCCGCCGGAACTCCTCCAGTTGGAGCTGATCGAGTCCGCCGTGATGGGCTCGACCGGGCGGCCGCTTCAGGCGCTCCGGGCGCTGAGCGACATGGGTGTGCGCATCGCCATCGACGACTTCGGCACCGGGTACTCCAACCTCGCGTACCTCAGCCGGCTGCCGGTGTCGGTGCTCAAGCTCGACGGGGCGTTCGTGCGGGGGTTCCAGGACGACGGTTCCGCGCCCGCGGAGCCGGCGGACGCGATGATCGTCGAGGCGCTCGTGCAGCTGGCGCACCGGCTCGGGCTCACCGTGACCGCCGAGTGCGTGGAGACGGCGGAGCAGGCGGAGCGGCTGCGCCGGCTCGGGTGCGACACCGGGCAGGGGTGGCTCTACTCGCGGCCGGTGGCGGCGGATCGTATCTCTGGGCTCCTGGCCGAGCGCAAGTGAAGCGCAGATGATCCGCCGCCGGGGAGCGGTCAGGGGCGCGGCAACTCGTAGGCGTCCGCGATGAGTTCGTAGGAACGCAGGCGTACGTCGCCGCCGTGGGCGTTGGCCGTGAGCATCAACTCGTCGGCGCCCGTGCGCTTTTGCAGCTCGTCGAGGCCGGAGCGGACCTCGTCGGGGGTGCCGTGGATGACGTTGGAGTTCCAGGACTGGACGAAGTCCCGCTCCATCTCGTTGAACTGGTACGCCTCCGCCTCCTCGGGCGTCGGCACGAGGCCGGGGCGGCCGGTGCGCAGCCGGACCATGTTGAGGGCGGCGGCGAGCACCTGGCGGCGGGCCTCGGTGCCGTCGTCGTCCGTCGCGAGCGCCGATACGCCGATGAGGGCGTAGGGCTCGGAGAGGATCTCGGACGGGCGGAAGTTCTCGCGGTACAGGTCGAGCGCCGGGATGGTGTTCTGCGCCGAGAAGTGGTGCGCGAAGGCGAACGGGAGGCCGAGGGTCGCGGCCAGGCGGGCGCTGAAGCCGGAGGAGCCGAGGAGCCAGACCGGCGGGCGGTTCGGGTCCTGTACGCCGCCGGGGGACGTGGCCTGGACGGGGCCGGGGACGGCGTGGATGCGGGAGTACGGGTGGCCGTCGGGGAAGTCGTCGTCGAGGAAGCGGGTGAGCTCGACGAGCTGCTGCGGGAAGTCGTCGGCGCCTTCGTTGAGGCGGTCCGATCGGCGCAGGGCGGCGGCGGTCGCGCCGTCCGTGCCGGGGGCGCGGCCGAGGCCGAGGTCGACGCGGCCCGGGGCCATCGCCTCCAGGGTTCCGAACTGCTCCGCGATGACCAGCGGGGCGTGGTTCGGGAGCATGACGCCGCCGGAGCCGAGGCGGATGCGGTCGGTGTGGGCGGCCAGGTGGGCCAGGATCACGGCCGGGCTGCTGGACGCCACGCCGGGCATGGAGTGATGCTCGGCGACCCAGTACCGGTGGTACCCACGGTTCTCCGCGAGGCGGGCGATGTCGACGCTGGTGCGGAGGGCGTCGGTGGCCGTGCGGCCCGCTCCGACGGTGACCAGGTCCAGGACGGAGAGGGGGGTCGGGGCAGTGCCCTGGGCTGCGCCGCGGATCACGGGTCCTCCTGCGTACGTACGGGTGTATTGCTTGACCCCGTGGTAACGGAGGCCTACTCCGCTTTATTCCCGCACCGTGGCGGGGCCCCTCTTAACTGTCACGCCGCACCGGGGCGCCGCCTTGCCCACCCTGCCGCCCAAGGCGGCAGATTGCCCAAGGCGGTGGCGGCCGACCGCAACGGGTTGGGAGCCGTGGTGGGCGCTGCCCAAGGCGGGGTGGCGCCGACCGCAACGGATTGAGGCCCGTGGTGGGCGCTGCCCCGGGCAGGGGCGGCCGACCAGGCGGGGAGTTGTGGCCGCCGCCGGATCACCCAAGGCGGTGCGGAACCCCGTCGGGCCGACGCCCCCGGAGGGGGCGGGTGGTGGGAGGTGGGCGGGGCACATCAAGCCCCGCTCCGGGGGCGAGACTCGCGGGGTAGGGGGCCGAGCCCTGATCTTTCGAGCCCCGGCGGCGCGTGGGCAAATCAAGCCCCGCCGGCGATTGAGGCGCGGGGGCCGGGGCGGAGCCCCGTGGCGTAGGACCGGGGGCCGCCACCCGCCCCAGTCACACCTGCACCACCGGCTCCTTCGTGAAGAGCGCGCCCAGGGCCGGCGCGTTGACTCGCCGGTCCACGAGGCGCAGCGCCTCCCAGACCGTGACCTGGTTCGCCGTGAGGACCGGCTTGCCGAGCTCGGCCTCCAGGTCACGGACGAACGCCGCCGTGTGCAACGCCGTATCCGGCAGGAGCACCGCGTCCGCGTCGGGGTGGTCGCCGCCCCGGGCCATGGCGAGGACCTCGTCCCACCCCCACGTCCCCACCTCGGCCGCCGTGATGATCCCGCTCCCCCGGACGGACACGACCTCCGCCCCGCCCGCCTTGAGGAACGCGGCGAAATGGTCCGCGACGTCCTCCGGATAGGTCGCGGCGACCGCCACCCGCCGCGCCCCCACCTCCCGCAGCGCGTGCGCGAAGGCGAAGGACGTACTGGAAGCGGGCAGCCCCGCCGCCCTCGCGAGGCCACGCACCTGCTCGTGCGCGCCGTCCCAGCCGAAGACGAAGCTCCCGGACGTGCACGCCCACACCACCGCCTCCGCGCCGGAGAGCCGCAGTTCCTCGACCCCCGCGGCGAGGCGGTCCGGCGCGCCCATCTTCAGCAGCGCGTCGACACGGTGCGCGTCCTCTCCGATGTCGGTGTGGACGACGGGCAGCCGCACATCGCTGTCGATCAGCATCTCGATGCGCGGGTAGTCGTCCTCCGCGGAGTGTCCGGGGTAGAGAAATCCGAGCGAGGTCATGCGCTATGCCCACCCTTCCTGTTCCTTCGACCGTTCCCGCGGCAGATCCTCCGGAGGCAGCGCCTCCGGCACGTCCGCCGGGGGCCACACCCGCGCCGCCGGATCGAGCAGCGCCTGGTAGGGCCCCACGGCACGGGTACCCAGTCGGGCGAGGGCTGCCCACATCGTGACTTGATTGGCCGAGATCACCGGGATCCGCAGCTCCGCCTCCAGTTGCGGGATGACGTCGTACGTCGGCAGGTTGGTGCAGCTGATGAAGAGCGCGTCGGCGCCGGAGCGCCCCGCTTCCCTGGCCATCGCCGCCACATCCCGGTAGGGCACCTTCCAGATGTGCCGGGTCAGACCGAGGTAGGCCCGGCCGGTGACCGTGATGCCGGCCTCCGACAGATACTCCTCGAGCGATTCGGTGACCGATCGCGTATAGGGCGTCACGAGAGCGATGCGCCGCGCGCCCAGTTCGGACAGGGCCTGGAGCAGGGCCCCTGATGTGGTGACGGCGGGCAGCTCCCCGGCCCGCCGCATCGCCGCGCACATCGCCCGCTCCCCCGCGAGACCGCCGACGAAGCTGCCGGAGGCGCAGGCGTACGCGAGGACTTCCGGCCCGGTCGCACCGAGCGCACGGACCGCCTCACCGAGCGTCTCGTGCTCGCTGACCAGGCGCGCCAGGTCGAGGCCGACCTCGACGGGCACGTAGGGAGTACGGGTGAGGTGGAGGGATACATGGTCGGGCACCCAACGCCACAGCTCGCGGTCGAGAGCGAAGTCGAACGGGGCGACGACGCCCACACCGCGCTGCGGTTTCGGTCCCCCCAGGAATGAGACGTCCATGAGCAGGCCCCATGTTCAGCTGACTGATTCAATGCCGGGGTGGTGCTTGAGCCGGCGAACCGCCGGGACGTCGGGACAGCGACACAGCGCGAAACAAGGTGCAGGAACCCTAGTGGTGTCCTCTGTTGTCGACGGTAGGTTCCGGTGCCTGCGGGGTCAATCCGCGCATGTCGGCAGGTGCCTTTGAACTTTCCGTTGTTCGTGAAATGGGTGGCTGTTCCCGACTTCTCGCGCCCAGGAAAGCGGATCTTCATTGCCGGACGGTTTCCCCGCGATGTCCGTGCCTGACGAGGTGATCCTGGGTAGGTCCCCGGCAACATATCGCTGGTGCTGGAGGGCGGATGACGACCGAGCTCATCGGACTGACCGCGCAGGACCTCATCGAGGGATATCGCAAGGGAGAGTTCAGCCCCGTCGACGCGACCCGCGCCGTGCTCGCCAGGATCGAGGAGACCGACCCTGTACTGAACGCGTTCGTGCGTGTCGACGCGGAGGGGGCCCTCGCCCGGGCGGAGGCGAGCGCGCGGCGGTGGCGCGAGGGCGAACCGATGGGCCTGCTCGACGGGGTGCCGGTATCGGTGAAGGACATCCTGCTGCAGCGGGGCGCGCCCACGCTGCGCGGCTCGAAGACCGTGTCGGAGCAGGGCAGTTGGGACGAGGACTCGCCGTCGGTGGCCCGGCTGCGCGAGCAGGGCGCGGTCCTCGTCGGCAAGACGACGACGCCCGAGTTCGGCTGGAAGGGCGTGACCGACTCCCCGCTGTCGGGCGCGACCCGCAATCCGTACGACACCTCGCGGACGGCGGGCGGTTCGAGCGGCGGGAGCGCGGCGGCGGTCGCGGTCGGGGCGGGGCCGCTGTCGCTCGGTACGGACGGCGGGGGTTCGGTGCGGATCCCCGCCGCCTTCTGCGGGATCTTCGGGCTCAAGCCGACGTACGGGCGGGTTCCGCTGTACCCGTCGTCGGCGTTCGGGACGCTGGCGCACGTGGGGCCGCTGGCCCGTACGGCGGCCGACGCGGCGCTCATGATGGATGTGATCTCGGGCCCCGACCCGCGGGACTGGTCGGCCTCGGGCCCGCCGTCCGGCGGCTTCCGGGACGCGCTGCACGGCGGGGTGCGCGGGCTGCGCGTCGCGTACTCGCCGACGCTCGGCGGACAGGTGGCGGTGCGGCCCGACGTCGCCGCGGTGGTGCGCGCGGCGGTGACGCGGCTCGCCGAACTCGGCGCGTACGTCGAGGAGGTGGATCCGGACTTCTCGGATCCGGTCGAGTCCTTCCACACGCTGTGGTTCAGCGGCGCCGCGCGCGTGGTGCAGCATCTACCGGCGTCCAGGCGGCAGTTGCTCGACCCGGGGCTGCGGGAGATATGCACCCTGGGTGCGCGGTACAGCGCGCTCGACTATCTGGCGGCGGTCGACGCGCGGATGGCGCTCGGGCGGCGGATGGGCGCCTTCCACTCGACGTACGACCTTCTGGTGACGCCGACGGTGCCGATCACCGCGTTCGAGGCCGGAGTTGAGGTTCCGCGCGGCTCCGGTCTGCGC
Organism: Streptomyces sp. UC4497; assembly: GCF_054871485.1. Lineage (NCBI taxonomy): Bacteria > Bacillati > Actinomycetota > Actinomycetes > Kitasatosporales > Streptomycetaceae > Streptomyces > Streptomyces sp. UC4497. The sequence goes on from NZ_JBTYHB010000006.1 coordinate 315,381, forward strand.
CGATGGACGGGCTGGACGCCGTTCACGTACCCCTTCAACCTGACCCAACAGCCCGCCGCCTCCGTGCCCGTGGGGCTCGACGGGGGCGGTCTGCCGATCGGCCTCCAGCTCGTGGCGGCGCGGCACAGGGACGATCTCGTACTCCGGACCGCGCACACGCTCTACGAGGCCGGAGCGGCGAGTCACTCCAGTCCCAACACGGCCTGAATCGCGTGAAGTGAGGACATGGCCGTATTGGCTGTGAATTCAGATCTCGGCTTTATCAAGGGCCGAAAACGACAGGCATATCTCTCGGGGCTTCGGGTAATGGCGCGCCATGGCTCCACCACTTGGTAACAATGAGGGATTCATCGCCAGACCAGTCCGCCGCCGCTCCCTGCTCTACGGTGCGGGGGCGGCGGCGCTGGGTGTGTTCGGCGCCGCGGCCTGTACCCGCGTGCCGGAGGAGGGGAAGGTCGAGGGCGGGGACCTGCTGGACCGGCTGCGCGACGCCGGAGAGGTCAAGATCGGTGTGGCGGGCGAGGTCCCGTACGGCTATATCGACGAGAACGGCGAGGTCACCGGAGAGGCGCCGGCGATCGCCAAGGTGATTTTCCCGCGCCTCGGGGTTCCCAAGGTGAAGGCGGTGCCGACGCAGTTCAGCGCGCTGATTCCGGGATTGACCCAGGCCCAGCAGTTCGACGTGGTGTCGGCGGGGATGTACATCAACCCGGACCGCTGTGCGCAGGTGCTGTTCTCGGACCCCGACTACTTGATGCCCGACTCGTTCATCGTGCGCAAGGGAAACCCGCACGGCATCAAGACGTACGAGGAAATCGCGAAGAAGAAGCTGAAGTTCGCGACGGGCACGGCCTACGCGGAGATCGAGTACGCCAAGGCCTACGGCATCAAGGACATGCTGATCCTGCCCGACCAGGTGGCCGGCCTCGACGCCGTGCGCCAGGGCAGGGTCGACGCCTTCGCCGGCACGGCCGTCACGGTCCGCACGGTGATCAAGGGCAAGAGCGGGGTCGAGGGCGTCCCGCCCTTCCAGCCCATCGTCGACGGCAAGCCGGCCTACGGAGCGGGCGGGTTCGCCTTCCGGAAGTCGGAGATGAACCTGCGCGACGCGTTCAACAAGGAGCTGCACAAGCTCAAGGACAGCGGTGAACTCCTGCGCATCATGGCGCCCTTCGGCTTCACGAAGAAGGAGATGACCGACCTCACGGTCGAGAAACTCTGCCCCCCTGCCAAGGGAGCCGCCTCATGATGTCCGCCAAGTTCTTCGAGAACTGGTTCCTGCCGGGCATCTGGATCACGCTCGAGGTCACGGTCCTCAGCGCGATCATCGCCTTCGTCATCGCGTTCATCATCGGCGTCCTGCGCACGTCCAACGTGTGGTTCGTGCGCTTCCTGTCCGGCGCTTACTTCGAGATCTTTCGCAGCACGTCCTCGCTGGTCTTCATGTTCTGGATCGCGTACACCGTGCCGATGCTGTTCCACATCAACTTCGAGCCCATGTTCGCGGGCATCCTGGCGCTCAGCATCACCTACGGCGCCTACGGTTCGGAGATCGTGCGCGGCGCACTCGCCGCGGTGCCGCCCGCGCAGCGCGAGGCCGGCATCGCCCTCAACTTCACGCGCACCCAGCGCCTGCGCCGCATCGAACTCCCGCAGGCCTGGCCGGAGATGATCCCGCCGTTCAACAACCTGCTGATCGAGCTGCTCAAGGGAACCTCGCTGGTCTCCCTCATCGCGGTGGCCGACATGACGTTCGCGGGCAACCTCAAGCGGCTCGTCTCCGGCGACAGCGCGCCGATCTACACGCTGCTGCTCGTCCTGTACTTCGTGTTCGCCTTCATCTTCACCCGCCTCATGCGCCTGCTTGAGCGGCACGCCAAGAGCCGAGTCGGCCAGGCGCCCGAGAAGGGCGGCCTGCGCGTGCTCCTCGGCGGTATGCGCTCCAAGTCGACGATCGACGCCGTCACCGGTGCCGGAGGTGCCAAGTGAACTGGGACTGGTCCAACGTCGCGGACTTCATGCCGCAGTTCTGGGACGGCCTGCTCGTCACGCTCCAGGCGCTCGTCGGGGGCACGATCATCGCCTTCACCCTCGGCCTGGTGTGGGCGATCGCCCAGCGCTCGGAGCAGAAGTGGATCAGCTGGCCGGTGACGGCGGTCACCGAGTTCATCCGGAACACCCCGCTCCTGGTGCAGCTGTTCTTCCTCTTCTACGTCGTTCCCTCCTGGGGCATCTCGATGTCCCCGCTGGTCACCGGCATCGTCGGACTCGGCCTGCACTACTCGACGTACACGTCCGAGGTCTACCGGGCCGGTATCGGCGGCGTGCCCGTCGGCCAGTGGGAAGCCGCCAAGGCGCTCAACCTGTCCAGGGGCCGCACCTGGCGCGCGGTGATCCTGCCGCAGGCCGTCCGCCGCGTGATTCCCGCGCTCGGCAACTACGTGATCGTCATGCTGAAGGAGTCGCCGCAGATCATGGCGATCGGCGCCCTTGACATGCTGGGCGAGGCCCAGGGCTTCAGCCAGACCACCTTCACCTACGAGGCCATCAGCATCGTCGGTATCGCCTTCATCGTCATCGCCTACCCGGCTTCTCTTCTTCTGCGAGTTTTGGAGCGTCGTCTTGTCCGCTGACAGCAGCACTTCCCAGGAAATTCCCAATCCTGCCGTCGACGGCAGCGAGCTCATCCGCTTCGACAAGGTCACCAAGCGGTTCGGCAGCAACACCGTCCTGGACAACCTGGACTTCTCCGTCGACTCCGGCAAGCACGTCACGCTGATCGGCCCGTCCGGATCCGGCAAGACCACGATCCTGCGGCTGCTGATGACCCTGATGAAGCCCGACGAGGGCACGATCAAGGTCGGCGGCGAGTACCTCACGCACGAGCAGAAGGACGGCAAGCTCGTCGAGGCCGGCGAGAAGCACATCCGCGAGATCCGCAAGAACATCGGGATGGTCTTCCAGCAGTTCAACCTGTTCCCGAACATGAACGTGCTGCGCAACATCACCGAGGCGCCGGTCAACGTGCTCGGCCTGTCCAAGGACGAGGCGGAGCAGCGGGCCAAGGAGCTGCTCGACATGGTCGGCCTCGGCGACCGCTGCGAGGCGTACCCCTCGCAGCTCTCCGGCGGCCAGCAGCAGCGTGTGGCGATCGCCCGCGCGCTGGCGATGCGGCCGCAGGTGCTGCTCCTGGACGAGGTCACGTCGGCGCTCGACCCCGAGCTGGTGGCCGGTGTCCTCGACGTGCTGCGGGACATCGCGCACACCACGGACATCACCATGCTGTGCGTGACGCACGAGATGAACTTCGCCCGCGACATCTCGGACCAGGTCCTGATGTTCGACTCGGGGCGGATCATCGAGTCCGGTACGCCGGAGAAGATGTTCGGGGAGCCGGAGCACGAGCGCACCAGGGAGTTCCTGAGCGCGGTCCTGTGACCAGTCACTCCCTGAATGGTGCATGACTTTGGCATATGCCACGGTGGCGCGTTCCTGCTGAGAGGCATGGAACGCGCCATCAATCTTGCCAACCGCCGCCCGCAAAGGGGGTGTTGGCGGCTATCGTGGACGGAGCCCAGCTGTCCGGAACCGGTCCATGCAGGGGGAAGAACCGTGGCGCTGAAGCACGAGCAAGGTGCGTCCCCGCACCAGCCGCACGAGGCGGTGCAGCACGCGTTGCGCGTGCTGGAGACCGTCGCACACCGAGGCGTGGGCGTCACCGACACGGAGCTTGCGCGCGTCACAGGACTCCCCGCCGACCAGCTGACGCCCCTGCTGCGCATGCTGCGCAGGGAGGGCTACGTCCAGCAGAGCACCGACGGGGCGTACACCACCGGCGAGACCCTGACCAGGCTCGGCGCCGCGGACGGCCAGGCGGCCGCCCTCACGGCAAAGCTCCAGCGGACCCTCGACCGGCTGCGCGACGACGTGGGCGCGGCGGTCTACATGAGCCGTTACGTCGACGGGGAGATCCGGATCACGCAGGTGGCGACGGGGCCCGAGACGCCCGCGGTCAACGAGTGGGTGGACTTCCGCGTCTCGGCGCACGCGAGCGCCATCGGCAAGAGCCTCCTCGGCCAGCTCGACATGAACGGGCGGCGGGATCATCTCTCCCGCCACAAGATGGCCCGGCTCACCTCGCGCACGATCACCAACGAGAAGGTGCTCCTGTCCCGCCTCGCGGCGCAGCCGGCGACGGTTCCGGTCCTCGACCTCCAGGAGTACGCGGTGGGCACGGTGTGCGCCGCGGTCCCCATCACGGCGGGCGCATCCGTCGGCTGCCTGGCCCTCTCCCTCCCGGTCGAGCACGCACACCGCTTGCACGACGCGGCGGAGCAGCTGAACAAGGAGGCGGCGCCGGTCCTCTTGTCCATGGCCATCTGACCCGGCACCGGCGCCCCGGCCTCGGGGCTCCGCCCCGGACCCCGCGGGCTCTCGTCCAAGTGCGGGGCTCAATTTGCCGCACCGGCGTTGCACTCACGGGGCTCTGCCCCGGACCCCGCTGCTCAATCGCCGCAGGGGCTTGAATTGCCCACCCGCGAGCCGAGAGTCCACGCGCACCGGCGTGGCGGCCTTGGGGCTCTGCCCAAACCCCGCTGGCTCTCGTCCAAGTGCGGGGCTTAGAACAACAACGACGAAGGCCCCCGCGGTAGCGGGGGCCTTCGCTTCTGTGCGCCATCAGGGACTCGAACCCCGGACACGCGGATTAAGAGTCCGCTGCTCTAACCAACTGAGCTAATGGCGCCGGTTGACGAGGTAAATACTACCTGGCCCCAGGGGGTGCTTTTGACCACCGGAGGCACAGGCGTCACGTGGGGGTGATCAGGGGCTCGCGGCCGTGCTCCCGGTACTCCGTCGCCAGGTCAGCGCGGTCCTGGCCGGTCAGGCGGCGGTGGGTGGGGGCGCCCGGGGGCCGCCACCAGAGGTCGCCGCCGCTCCAGAAACCCTCGCGGCGCAGCTCCCCGCGGCGGACCTTGTTCGTCGCGGTGACCGGCATGCGGTCCACCACACGGAGGAAGCGTGGGGACATCTTCGTGCCGAGGTCGGGCTGGGAGGCGAGGAAGGTGTCGAAGGCCACCGGGTCGAAGGCGCGGCCCGCGTGGAGCGCGATCGTTGCCATCACCTGGTCGCCCGCCACCGGATCCGGCACCCCGTAGACCGCGACCGCCGCCGCGTCCGGCCAGCGGGCGAGGATGTTCTCGATCATGGCGGGGGCGAGGTTCTCGCTGTCGACGCGGATCTTGTCGTCGCCGCGCCCCGCGAAGTACAGGTACCCGTCGGCGTCCCGGTAGAAGTGGTCGCCGGTCCAGTACCAGCCGTGCTCCCGGACGCGTTCCGCGTACGCCGCGTCGTTGCGCCAGTAGCCCTCGAAGGGCGAGCGGCCACGGTTCACCAGCTCCCCTATCGCCGACTCCCCGTTGAGGAGGCGGCCGCCCTCGTCGAAGCGGGCCGGCGGGCACTCCGTCCTCGTCTCCGGGTCGAGCACCGCGAGGTCGCTGCCGGGGGCCGCCAGGCCGATCGCGCCCGCCGGGGTGCCGGCCGTGCGCTGCACCGCGGCGCCGCCCTCCGACGACCCGTACCCCTCGACGAGCCGCACCCCGAACCGCTCCTCGAACCGCGCCGCGTCCACGGCCCCCGCCTCCGTACCGAACCCGACCCGGAGGGGGTTCTCGCGGTCGTCCGGCCGCTCCTCGGTGGACAGGATGTACTGAACGGCCCGGCCTACGTAAGTGAAGTACGTGGCGCCGAACCGGCGTACGTCACCCAGGAAACCGGACGCCGAGAAGCGGCGGCGCAGCGCCACCCCGGCGCCCGCCGCGACGGCCGGCGCCCAGTCCGCGATGACCGCGTTGCCGTGGAAGAGCGGCATGCAGATGTAGTGCACGTCGTCCGCGCGGACCCCGAAGTTCGACACCAGGGACTGCCCCGCCGCCGCGAGCCGCCCCTGCGTGCACAGCGCCGCCTTCGGGGCCCCGGTCGACCCGGAGGTGAAGTAGAGCAGCATGCGGGTGCCGGGTCCGACCCGGTCGTCCGCCTCCGGCTTGGCCCCTTCGTACGGCGTGAGCAGCTCCTCGTACGCGCCTGTGTCGGTCACCAGGATCCGGACGCCCGGCAGGTCGAGGCCGTCGAGCAGCGGGAGGTGGGCCCGCTCGGTGACCAGGACCCGGCACTCGGTGTGCGTGATGTCGCGGGCGAGTTCGGCGCCGCGCCGGGTCGGGTTGAGGCCGGCGACGGCGGCGCCGGAGAGCGCGGCGGCGCCCAGCCACTGGGGGAATTCGGGGGTGTTGTCGAGGAGCAGGCCGACGTGGGGCTCCGCCGCCCGCGGCAGCAGTTCGCCGAGCAGCGCCGCACGGGCCGCCGCTCCGGCCGCGACCTGGTGATGGCTGAGCACCTGATCCTCGTACGCGAGTCCGGGCCTGTGGTCGCCCCAGCGCTCCTGGATGAGTTCCGCGAAGGTGCGCGTCGTCATGGATCCCATGCGAGCGCACCATAATTGACGCCTCGTCAGATGTGGAGAGCGCCGACGAAGCGGCCGACCGGAACCCCGGCGCGCCGTGGGGCGACGCACCGGGGCAGCCGGAGACTCAGAACGTGACGTCCGAGCACGCATAGAAGGCGTTCCCCGTGTCCGCGACGTTCCACACCGCGAGGATCACGTGATGGCCCGACTTCCCGGAGGGCAACGTGCCGGAGTGCGAGAGCGTCGCCGGCGGCTGGCCGCTGAACGGGACCGTGAGGAACGGCGTGGTCTGCAGGGCCGACCGGGTCAGCGGCTGGCTCTGGTCCCAGCCGTCCTTGGTGATGTAGTAGCGGAAGTCCGCCGTGGAGTGCCGCGCGGTGAACTGCCAGCGGAAGGTCTGGCTCTGACCGCCCGTCACCTTCGTGGTCGGCCAGGCGTTGCCGTTCGGCTGCTTGGCGGCGTCGAGCGCGCTGAAGCCGCCGTTCCCGGCCGAACAGAGCTTGCCGTCGGCGGGGCCGGCCGCCGGGAAGCCCTTGGGGCCCTCGACGCTCTGCGGCTCCCACTGGATGCTGCCGCAGCCGCTGACACCGCCGTTGGCGCACAGCTTCTGCCTGCTTACGGGCAGGTCGGTGTAGCCGTGACCGCTGGCGCCGCCCGCGGAGAGCGCGAACGCCCCCGCGGTCGTCAGGCCGAGCAGGGCCGCGTACGCCTTCGTACGCTTCGAGGTTTTTCGCATGCTGCCGCTCCTGGGGGGTGTTGGGAGTGCCGGAAGCCGTGCGCACAGCGATAGTTCAGGTCTAGACCAACGCACAATGTAGAACCGTGGGTTGAGCATGTCCAGACCAATCGCAATACCCGGCACGAGCGCTTCCGCTCACCCCCAGGGCGTCATTCCCCTCGACCCGTGTAGAACGCGACGGTCAGGTCCTTCACGAGCAACTTGCGCTCGTAGTCGTCGAGTTCGACGAGCCCCCGTGCGGTCAGCCGCGTCACGGTGTCCTCCACCGAGTCCACGACCGTGGTGAGGACGCTGTCCCGGCGCCGCGCGTCGAGCGCCGCGATCCGGCGGCGCCGCATCGCCGCGGCCACCTCCGGCTCGTACTCGATCCGCGTGGGCTGCGCCGAGAACACCTCGATGCCGACCGGTCCCGCGTCCTCGGCGAGGCGCCGGGTGAGCAGATCGCCGATGGCCTCCGCGTTGCGCAGCACGGGCGCGTCCCGGTCGCCGACCACGGCGGGCAGCCGGGACAGCACGCGCGCGAGGCCCGCCTCCACGCACTCGCGCAGATACGTCTCGTGGTCCTCGGTCCCGAGCGTCGCCCGCGCCGTGTCCTTGATCCGCCAGGCGACGAGCACGACGACGCGCAGCGCCTCGCCATTGGTGTCGACCGCCGGCATCGGCTCGCTGCGCCAGTGCCGCAGCCGCAGGTCGACCCGGCGGCGCACGAGCAGCGGGTTCAGCCACAGCAGCCCCGCCCTGCGCACGCTCCCCCGGTACCGGCCGAAGCGCGTGAGCACCCAGGCCCCGCCGGTCCGGCCGCGCGCGAGCCCGCCGACGCCGAACAGGGCGAGCGCGCCGGACCCGGCGAGCGCCGCCCACTGGGCGGGCCCGAACCCGGCGCCCGCGTATCCGTCGAGGCCGGCGAGGTCGGTCATGATCCGGGGCAGCATCCCCGCCCAGCCGAGCGTGGCCCCGGCCCCGGCCGCGCCCACCGCACCGCCGAACACCCCGAAGGCGCCGGGCAGCGCCCGACCGGCCCGCTCCTCCAGGTCGGGGTCGACGGATACCGCGGGCCGGCTCGGGGCGGGTCGGAGCGCCCGGCCAGGGGTCTTCGCGCTCGCACGCTCGACCTGGGCCTTGGTGACCACCGCGGGCCGCAGCGGCACGGCCACCGGGTCCGGGTCGTCGCGGAAGAGGAGGTGGACCGGGATCTCGGTGGTGGACTCGTTGCGGATGAGCCGCGCGGCGCGCGCCCCTCCGTCGGTTTCGGTCATGGAACCCTCCGCGTTGCGCGTCATGAGAACAGCCGGCGCCAGGTCTCGGGGCCGGGGTAGCCGTCGGCCGCCTTGCCCCGCCAGCCCTGGGCCCGCTGGAAGGCCTCGACATTGCGCCGGTCCGCCTCGCTCCAGCGCGGTCCGGGGCCCTTGGTGTAGAACTTGCCGAATCCTTTCTTCACGAGCTGCTTGCCGAGCCGCGTGACGTCGGCGTTCTCCGCGCCGGGGCGGAACTTCGCCTTGCCCGGGAAGCCGGAGGAGGACGGGGAGCGCTCGGCGCCGCCGCTGCCGGCGGACGGGATGCTCCGGCCCTGCCCGGTCGACAGATACGCCCAGGTCTTGGGGCCCGGGATGCCGTCCGCCGCCTCGCCGCGCCAGCCCTGCGCACGCTGGAACGCGCGCGTGGCCTTGCTGTCGGCCTCGCTCCACCGCGGTCCAGGACCGACCTTGTAGAACCGCTTGCCGCCGCGCTCGACGAGCATCTTGCCGAGCCGTGTCACGTGCGCGTTGTTCCTGCCGGGGCCGAAGTACTTGGCGCCGGGGAACTTCGTCGTCGACGCGCCCGAACCGTAACTGCCGTCCGTGACGGCCCTGTAGCGGTACGCGACGTAGCTGCCGCTGTGGCTCCAGTACGCGTACGGGGTGGACTGCACCCGCGTGCCCGGCCTGGTCTGCTCGTACGCGATGTACCGGGTGCGGGACGCGTCCGTCCAGCCGCCGAAGATCGTGACGTGCGAGCCCTTCTCCGGGTCGGCGGGGTTGTGGAAGAGCAGCATGTCGCCGGGCTGCAGCTGCGACTTGGTGATCCGGGTGCCGTACTGGGCGAGGCTCCCGGTCCACTCGTTGCCGGGCAGGCCCCACGCCATGGAGACGAAGCCGGAGCAGTCCTGGCGGTAGCCGTCCTTCCAGTACTTGTTCATGTTGTACGGGACCTTGGCCTCGACCCACTTCTTGGCGCGGTCGAGGATCGCGGTCCGGGAGGTCTTGCGCAGGGTCGTGGACTGGACCATCGAAACGGAGCCGGCGGCCGGGGCGGGCGCTCCGTGCAGCGGTCCCGTGCCGCCCTGCGGCGCCGTGCTCCCGTCGCCGGGGGGCGGGGTCAGTGGTCTGGCCTCGTGGTGTTCGGACGCGGCCGCCGGGGTGGTCTGGAGGCCGCCGATGACGGTGCCCGCGGCGGCGGCGAGGACGAGGGCGTGGCGGGCGCCCACCTTGGTGCGCACCGGGTGCGGCACGGCGCGCCGCCACTCGGCGCAGCCCGCGCAGTCGCAGTCCTCGGCCGGGTCGACGTCCTCGAAGACCGGGGCGCCCATCGGCTCCGCCGTGTCCCCCTGCTCCATCCGCTCCATGCGATTCCCCTCACACTCCGGTGCCGGACTTTGGAATAACGAGCCTCGATTCCGCACGCAGGAAGCGTCTCAACTCTCATGACAAATCGCATGTTGACGGTCCAAATGATTGAAACCCCCAGATTTCACCCACCTCCCCGGCGTGTCGAGTGGTCAGAAGCACCCCAGGGGGTCGGGTAAAGTTATGCAGGTCGACCGGCGCCATTAGCTCAGTTGGTTAGAGCAGCGGACTCTTAATCCGCGTGTCCGGGGTTCGAGTCCCTGATGGCGCACAGACCGAAGGCCCTCCGCGAATGCGGGGGGCCTTCGTTGTTGTTGCTTTAAGCCCCGCTCTACGGACGAGACTCGCGGGGGTCCGGGGCAGAGCCCCGAGGCCGCCACGCCGGTGCGCGTGGACTCTCGGCTCGGGCTGCCGGCGACGCCGACAAGCACGGCTGGGGGTCCGGGGGTTATCCCCCGGGGAACACAGCATCCGCGTGTCCGGGGTTCGAGTCCCTGATGGCGCACCTAAAGGTGAGAGCCCTCCGCAACAGCGGAGGGCTCTTGTCGTGCGTCGAGCGCAGGTCGGCAGATCAAGCCCCTGCGGCGATTGAGCAGCGGGGTCCGGGGCAGAGCCCCGAGGCCGCAACGGCGGGGTGGCGCAACCCGTATCAGACCAGTAAACACCGCGTGTTCGCGGCGTATCGGCCTTGCGATCATGAACCGGGGCACAGCACTCTGTCATGGAGCCATTGGCTCCCAAGAGGCTTACGGTACAAGGCACTTGAAATGGGCACCGTGTCACACCGGGCCCGAGCCGGTTGCCGAGCGCGCGGGGAGGGGGCCCCGCTCATGAAGCGATGTCGAGGGGGGCATCATGCAACCGGAAGGCCGTCGTTCCAGTCTTAGGTAGGGGTGGGACGGTGGCCCGCCAGTGATACGTCCGGGGGCACGGTCAGGGGGCCCGTTCCCGGGCGCAGGACCGACGACCACGCGGTGACGCGTGCGGGGGGATGACTCATGACGTCGACGCCGACGGGCGCCCGGCCGGAATTCGACCCGTCCGAGACGACCCAGCTGCGAGTGCCACCGCACCGCACTGGCGGTTTCCGGCGCATCAGAAAATCGTTGCCGCGCTACGACTACGAGCACTACAGCCGGCTCGCCGGGCCACTGACCCAGCCCGATCCGAACCAGCCGTACAAGGTGCGCTACCGCTCACTGCTCTCACAGGAGCCGCACAGGATCCGGGCCGCGCTGATGCTGGGCGCGGCCCCACTGCTCTCCCTGGTCCTGCTGTTCTGGCTGATGCAGCCCACGCACTGGACCGAACGGGACTACCCCGCCTACGACTTCCTGCCCGCGCTCGACATCGTGATGCTGGTGTCCATCGGGCTCATCGAGTTCTTCCGCTGCATGAACGTGCTGTCGAACGCGCACGCGACACTGGTCGCCCGCGACCCGATCCCGGTCGTGCCGGAGACCGGCACGCGCGTCGCGTTCCTCACCTCGTTCGTGCCCGGCAAGGAACCGCTCGAGATGGTGACGAAGACCCTGGAGGCGGCAGTGAAGCTGCGCCACCGGGGCCTGCTGCACGTCTGGCTGCTCGACGAGGGCGACGACCCGGAGGTCAAGGAGGTCTGCGAGCGGCTCGGCGTGCACCACTTCTCCCGCAAGGGCGTCGCGAAGTGGAACCAGCCGAAGGGCCCGCACCGCGCCAAGACCAAGCACGGCAACTACAACGCCTGGCTGGACGCGCACGGGGACGCGTACGACTTCTTCGCCTCCGTCGACACCGACCACGTGCCGATGCCCAACTACCTGGAGCGGATGCTCGGCTTCTTCCGTGACCCCGACGTGGGCTTCGTGATCGGCCCCCAGGTCTACGGCAACTACGACAACTTCATCACCAAGGCCGCCGAGTCGCAGCAGTTCCTCTTCCACGCGCTGATCCAGCGTGCGGGCAACCGTTACGGCTCGCCCATGTTCGTCGGCACGTCCAACGCCGTACGCATCAGCGCGCTCAAGCAGATCGGCGGCCTGTACGACTCCATCACGGAGGACATGGCGACCGGCTTCGAGATCCACCGGCACCGCAACCCCTCCACCGGCAAGAAGTGGCGTTCCGTATACACGCCGGACGTGCTCGCGGTCGGCGAGGGCCCCAGCGCCTGGACGGACTTCTTCACCCAGCAGATGCGCTGGTCGCGCGGTACCTACGAGACGATCCTCAAGCAGTACTGGAAGGGCTTCTTCACGCTCCCGCCGAGCAAGCTCTTCAACTACACGATGATGATCATCTTCTACCCGATGGCGGCCATGAACTGGATCCTGGCGGCGCTGAGTTGCGCGCTGTTCCTGGGTCTGGGCGCCTCGGGTGTGAACATCGACCCGACGATCTGGCTGATGCTGTACGGCAACGCGTCGGCGCTGCAGATCGGCCTGTACATCTGGAACCGCCGGCACAACGTCTCGCCGCACGAGCCGGAGGGCTCCGGCGGTGTGGCCGGCATGGTGATGTCCGCGCTGTCGGCGCCGCTGTACGCGAAGGCCCTCTTCGACGCCGTGCTGCGCCGCAAGAGCAAGTTCGTGGTGACCCCCAAGGGCGATTCGGCGAGCCCCGACCGCTGGTTCGGGACCTTCCGCTACCACTGGTACTTCATCCTCATCTTCGGCGGCTCGATCGGCGCGGGCTTCTACTTCGGCCACTCCCACCCGGCGATGATCACCTGGGCCTGCTTCGCCCTGCTGATCACCGCGGCCCCGATGTTCGCGTGGCGCTACATGCTCCGCCAGGACAAGAAGAAGCCGAAGCCGCCCGCGCAGGACCCACAGCCGGAGCGTCCCGCGCAGCCGGAGCCGGCGGCGCCCGCGCCGCGGACGCACACCGCGCCCCAGCACAAGCCGAGTTGGGCCGCGCAGCCGAGCGGCAGGAGCGACGTCGTCAGCTGGGGCAACGACCAGAACACGCAGATTTCCCTGGGGGGACCTAACAAGTGAAAGACGGTGCGAGCCGCCGCCGTGCCCGGCGCATAGTCATCGGCACAGTGGTGGTCCTGGCGCTGGCCGGGATGAACGGACCCTGGCTGTACCGCTTCGGATCGGCCAAGTATCACGAGTACAAGATCAACAAACCGGAGTACAAGGCCGAGAACGGGCACTGGGACGTCATCGATTTCCCCCAGAACATGCGCCTGAACACGATTCACGCGGCGCTGTTGCACACCGGGAAGATCCTGCTCGTCGCCGGGTCGGGGAACAACCAGAAGAACTTCGACGCGAAGAAGTTCGACACCCGGCTCTACGACCCGGTGAAGAAGACCATCAAGAAGATTCCCACGCCAACGGACCTGTTCTGCACGGGACATACGCAGCTGGCGAACGGGAATCTGCTGATCGCGGGCGGCACCAAGCGCTACGAGAAGCTGAAGGGTGACGTCACCAAGGCCGGCGGCCTGATGATCGTGCACAACGAGGACCCGGACGCGCCCAAGACCATCAAGGCGGGCACGGTCTTCACCGGCAAGGAGAACGGCAAGTCGTTCGTCGCCAAGGACAACATCACGGTCGAGCGCGCCAAGAAGGTCTTCGACAAGGCGACCGGCCGGTTCCTGCGCAATGAGCCGGGCCTCGGCCGGGTGTACGTGGAGGCGCAGCGCCGCGGCGCCAAGTACGAGACCGGCACCCAGGACAACTACCGGGTGCAGGGCCTGACCGGCCAGGAAGCGCGCAATGTGTACGGCATCGCGCAGAAGCTCGCCCTGGACAAGAAGGACTTCCAGGGGATCAGGGACAGTTACGAGTTCGACCCGGTCGCCGAGAAGTACATCAAGGTCGACCCGATGAACGAGGCGCGCTGGTATCCGACGCTGACCACGCTCTCCGACGGCAAGGTCCTGTCCGTGTCCGGGCTCGACGAGATCGGGCAGCTGGTGCCGGGCAAGAACGAGGTGTACGACCCGAAGACGAAGAAGTGGACGTACCTGAAGGACGTCCGCCAGTTCCCGACCTATCCGGCGCTGTTCCAGATGGAGAACGGGAAGATCTTCTACTCGGGCGCGAATGCCGGATACGGCCCCGACAACGTTGGCCGCAAGCCCGGTATTTGGGACCTGCAGACCAATAAGTTCCAGAAGATTCCCGGGCTTTCCGATCCGGACCGCCTCGAGACGGCCAATACCGTCGAACTGCCGCCCGCGCAGGACCAGAAGTACATGGTGATCGGCGGCGGTGGCGTCGGCGAGTCCAAGCTCTCCAGCGCGAAGACCCGGCTCGTCGACCTGAAGGACACGGACCCGAAGTTCGTGGACGGGCCGAAGCTGGACAAGGGCACGCGGTATCCGCAGGCCTCGATCCTCCCCGACGACTCGGTCCTCGTCTCCGGCGGCTCGGAGGACTACCGCGGGCGCGGCGACACCAACATCCTCGAGGCCCGGCTCTACGACACGAAGAAGAACACCTTCAAGCGGGTCGCCGACCCGCACGTGGGCCGCAACTACCACTCGGGCTCGCTGCTCCTGCCCGACGGGCGGGTGCTGTTCTTCGGTTCGGACTCGCTCTACGCCGACAAGGCCAACACGAAGCCGGGCACGTTCGAGCAGCGCATCGAGATGTACACGCCGCCGTATCTGTACCGGGACTCGCGGCCGGCCCTTGAGGGCGGCGAGAAGACGCTCCGGCGCGGTGGGTCTGCGACGTACAAGACGGAGCACGCCTCGTCCATCAAGACGGCCCGGCTGATCCGGCCGAGCGCGTCGACGCATGTGACGGATGTGGACCAGACGTCCATCGCGCTCGACCTCAAGAAGTCGGCGGACTCGGTCTCGGTGACGGTGCCGAAGAGCCGGTCGTTGGTGGAGTCGGGCTGGTACATGCTGTTCGTCACGGACGACGAGGGGACGCCCAGCAAGGCGCAGTGGGTTCACGTGCCGTAGGGCGCGCCACGACGTGCGAGGGGGGGGGGGGGGGGGGGCCCCCCCCCCCCCCCCCGCCGGGCCCCGGGGGGGGGGGGGGGGGGGCGCGCCCCCCCCCCCGCCCCCCCCACCCCCCCCCCAGGGCCCCCCCCCGGCCCCCCCCCCCCCCCCCCCCCCCCAAACACCCCCCCCCCCCCCCCCCCCCCCCCCCCCCCCGCCCCCCCCCCCCACCCCCCCCCCCACCCCCCCCC